>NZ_CP121650.1:0-310000 GCF_029714405.1 Bradyrhizobium sp. CB82
ATGACATCGGAACAGGATCGCTGGTCACGCGTGAAGGGTCGGCTACGCACGAGCGTTGGCGAGGACGTCTACACGAGCTGGTTCGCACGGATGGATCTCGAAGGAGTGCAGGATGAGAGCGTGCGGCTTTCGGTTCCCACCCGCTTCCTGAAGAGCTGGATTCAGGCCCACTATGCCGAGCGCGTGCTCTCCTGTTGGCAGGCCGAGATGCCGGAAGTGCATCGTATCGACCTCACCGTGCGCACCGCTGTGCGCCCGACCATTGCGCTCAAGGAAACGCCGGCGCCAATCGAGGCCAAGCGCATGGACGGCCGCCCGTCGGCCGAGCTGCGCGCGACCGCGACGGCGCCGGTCTCCGCCAGCCATGACGCGCTCGGCGGCTCGCCGCTCGATCCGCGCCTGACCTTTGCCAGCTTCGTGGTCGGCCGCGCCAATACGCTGGCGCATGCGGCGGCACGCCAGGTCGCCGAAGGACGTCGCGGCGATCCCGTGATGTTCAATCCGCTCTACATCCATGCCGGTGTTGGCCTCGGCAAGACGCACCTGCTGCAGGCGGTGACCTGGGCCGGCAATTCCGGCAGCGAGCGCAAGGTGCTCTATCTCACCGCGGAAAAATTCATGTACGGCTTCGTCGCCGCGCTGAAGACGCAGACGGCGCTCGCCTTCAAGGAAGCGCTGCGCGGCATCGACGTGCTGGTCATCGACGACCTCCAGTTCCTCCAGGGCAAGTCGACGCAGGCCGAGTTCTGCCACACGCTGAATGCGCTGATCGATGCCGGACGCCAGGTCGTGATAGCGGCCGACCGCCCGCCGTCCGACCTCGAGAGCTTGGATGATCGCGTCCGCTCGCGGCTCGCCGGCGGGCTCGTGGTCGAGATGGGATCGCTTGGGGAGGATTTGCGGCTTGGCATTCTCAAGTCGCGCGTCGCAGCCGCCCGCGCCCATCATGCAAGCTTCGATGTACCCGAGGAGGTGCTGAACTATCTGGCGCGCACCATCACCCATAACGGCAGGGATCTCGAGGGCTCGATCAACCGGCTGCTTGCTCACTCGAAGCTGAACAACCAGCCGGTGACGCTGGAAATGGCCGAGCGCGAGGTGCGCGACCTGATCCGGCCGCAGGAGCCCAAGCGCATCAAGATCGAGGACATCCAGCGCGTGGTGGCGCGGCAGTATAATGTCAGCCGGTCCGACCTCTTGTCCTCGCGCCGTACCGCCAACGTGGTCCGGCCGCGGCAGGTCGCGATGTACCTCGCCAAGACGCTGACCCTGCGCTCGCTGCCTGAGATCGGCCGCCGCTTCGGCGGACGCGATCACACCACGGTGCTGCATGCCGTGCGCAAAATCGAGGCACTGGTCAGCAAGGATGCGGCGCTGTCCGAAGAGGTCGAATCCTTGAAGCGCCAGCTTCAGGAATAAACCCCTAAGGCCGTTCCGGCCTGCCATTGATCGTCCCGGCTTGGCCGCCGGGGCGAGATGTAAATCGTGGGGAACAGCACCCCAATCCCTTGAATCGGATGGCTTTACGCGCCACCTTGCGCGACCCTGACGGCTTTGATCATATCGGCTGGATGATCCGGCTTTGTCGGGTTTCTTCCGTGCCGCGGCGCCGTTTTCGGCCGCCCGGCTTTTCCATCCTGGGGATCGGGCGGGTAGTGCAATGAAGGTTACGGTCGAACGCGCGCAACTCCTGAAATCGCTGGGCCACGTCCACCGCGTGGTCGAGCGCCGCAACACGATCCCGATCCTCGGCAACGTGCTGGTGCGCGCAGAGGGCGCCAAATTGTCGCTGAAGGCGACCGACCTCGACCTCGAGGTCACGGAGACGCTCGCCGCGGAAACCGCGACTGCCGGTTCCACGACCGTGCCGGCGCACATGTTCTACGACATCGTGCGCAAGCTGCCCGACGGCTCGCAGATCGTGCTGGAAGGCGACGGCGACCGCTCGGTGCTGGCTATTCGCGCCGGCCGCTCGCGCTTCACGCTCCAGACGCTGCCGGAGAACGATTTTCCCGATCTTGCGGCCGGCGACATGTCGCATTCCTTCAATCTTGCCGCCAAGGACGTGAAGCGGCTGATCGACCGCACCCAATTCGCGATCTCGACCGAGGAGACGCGCTACTATCTCAACGGCATCTATCTGCATGCCGCAGGCTCGGCCAAAGCCGCGACCTTGCGCGGCGTCGCCACCGACGGCCACCGCCTCGCCCAGCTCGATCTCGTCCAACCCAAGGGCGCTGCCGGCATGCCCGGCGTGATCGTGCCGCGCAAGACCGTCGGCGAGGTGCAGCGCCTGATCGAGGACAGCGAGGCCGAAGTCACGATCGAGCTGTCGCAGGCCAAGATCCGCTTCACCATCGGCAATGTGGTGCTGACCTCGAAACTGATCGACGGCACCTTCCCCGATTACGGCCGCGTCATCCCGCAGAACAACGACAAGGAGCTGGTCGTCGACAAGAAGGACTTCGAGGCCGCGGTGGACCGCGTCTCGACCATCTCCAGCGAACGCGGCCGCGCAGTGAAACTGTCGCTCTCCGCCGGCAAGCTGGTGCTGTCGGTGACCAATCCGGATTCCGGCAGCGCGACCGAAGAGCTCGAGGTCGAATACGCCTCCGACGCGCTCGATATCGGCTTCAACTCCCGCTATCTGCTCGACATCGCCGCCCAGATCGAAGGCGAGGTCGCAACCCTCAAGCTTGCCGATCCGGGTTCACCGACCCTCGTCCAGGACCGCGACGACAAGAGCGCGCTGTACGTGCTGATGCCGATGCGGGTGTGAGGGGCGTGCTCCCTCCGTCGCATACACTGCTTCTGATACCTGACGCGATGCCCGTTGCTGTGCCCTCTCCCCTTGCGGGAGAGGGCAGCTCCGCTATTGACCAAGCCCTCACTCGGGTGAGGGGTCCTCTTGCGGCACATTCCATGCGGAGACAACCCCTCGGGGAGAGGGAAAGCACCGCGCCCCAACGGCGTTCAGAATGAACACCGATGCCGCAAGATCCGCACCATCGGCCGACAGCCAAGCATCTTCGCCAGTTCGCGAAAAACATGCGGCACAAGCCAACGGATGCGGAGGCGGCTATGTGGCGCTTGCTGAGGGATCGCCGGCTATCGGCCTACAAATTTCGCCGGCAGGTCCCGTTCGAGAACTACATCCTCGACTTCGTCTGCTTCGAGAACGTCTTGTGATCGAGATTGACGGAAGTCAGCGCGCAGAATCGCGGCGTGACGCAGTTCGGGATGCCGCACTTTCCGCGAAGGGTTTCTCGATGGCGCGTTACTGGAACAATGACGTGTTACAGCAGCCCGCCTCGGTATTTGAGGATATCCTTGCAAAGCTTGCCGAGCGGTAAGATACCCCTCACCCGTCGTCTCACTTCGTGAGGCGCCACCCTCCCCACAAGGGGGAGGGTAAGAGAACCTCGCATGACCCCTTCCCGCATTCATCGCCTGACGCTGACGCAGTTTCGCAATTACCGGGCGGCGGGGCTTGAGACGGCGGCTGACATGGTGGCGCTGGTCGGACCCAACGGGGCGGGCAAGACCAATTGCATCGAGGCGATCTCGTTTCTGTCGCCAGGCCGCGGCTTGCGGCGGGCCACGCTGGAAGACGTCGCCGACAATCAGGGCGACGGCTCCTGGGCGGTCTCCGCGCAGGTCGAGGGCGCGCTCGGCCTTGCCACGCTCGGCACCGGCATCGATGCGCCGCGCGCCGACGGCGCGGTGAGCCGGCGCTGCCGCATCGACCGCGAGCCGGTCAATTCGGCGAGCGCCTTCGGCGACCACATCCGCATGGTGTGGCTGACGCCGGCGATGGACGGGCTGTTCATGGGTGCAGCCTCCGAGCGGCGGCGCTTCTTCGACCGCCTGGTGCTCGCAATCGACAGTGAGCACTCCAGCCGCATCTCCGCACTTGAACGGTCCTTGCGCTCGCGCAACCGGCTGCTCGAAGTGCGCAATTATGACGACCATTGGTGCGACGCGATCGAGCGTGAGACCGCGGAGCTTGCGGTCGCGGTCGCAGCGACGCGCGGCCAGACCGCGGCAAAGCTCACCGAGATGCTCAATGCCCGCGCGCAATCCTCCGCCTTCCCGTCGGCTAGAATCGCGCTCGACGGCTGGATGGAAAACGCGCTGCTCAGCGAGCCCGCGACCCCCGTCGAGGACCGCTATCGCCAGATCCTGCGCGACAACCGTCCGCGCGATGCGATCGCCGGGCGCACCACCGACGGACCGCATCTGACCGATCTCCAGGTGGTCTATGCGCCAAAGGGAATGCCGGCGCGTGATGCCTCGACCGGCGAGCAGAAGGCACTGCTGATCGGGCTCGTGCTGGCGCATGCGACGCTGGTCGCCGAGATGACTGGCATCGTGCCGCTGCTGCTGCTCGACGAAGTGGTTGCGCATCTCGATCCGAACCGCCGCACCGCGTTGTTCGACGAGCTCGCAAAGCTCGGCGCGCAGGTCTGGCTGACCGGCGCGGATCCAGCTGCGTTTGCCGGGATCGGCCCTTCCGGCCAGGTTTTCGATGTCGAGAACGGGCGGGTCACGGCGCGCCGGTAGGGCAACCGATCGTGAGTTCACCGCGCACGGCTGGGCGGAAGAGGGACGCGACGGCTGGACGGAAGAGGGAAATGCCCAAGCTCGGCTGGCAGGAGAAACCGGATGGCGCGAGGATCGCCGCCGACCATGTCCGGCTT
Organism: Bradyrhizobium sp. CB82; assembly: GCF_029714405.1. NCBI lineage: Bacteria > Pseudomonadati > Pseudomonadota > Alphaproteobacteria > Hyphomicrobiales > Nitrobacteraceae > Bradyrhizobium > Bradyrhizobium sp. CB82. Next base: position 4,701 of record NZ_CP121650.1, read on the forward strand.
CCGTTCGCCTTGCCGCAGGGTCCGGCCATGCTGAAGCTCGGCCGCAACATCGGCGAGACCTCAGCCAATCTCGTGCAGAAGAACCCCGAGGCCGCGGCCTGGCGCCCGGCAAATACCAATACAATCCACGCCCTTCGGGGAAGCAAATTGAGGCGTCGAATCGGGCTTTTTGCAGCGCCCAGAATCAGCCTTCGCGAGCCTTGAAAGCCGGCTAAAAATCCCTATTTCCTCAAAGGGTTGCGGGGGGATACTTTGCGCTAGGCGCAATCCTCCTTTCATGGCACAAATAGCTCCCAAATCAGCGCCTTTTGCGCCGCTGATTCGGGCGACATCCTCGAAGGCCTCTCATGACAGAACCTGCTCGGCAGCCGCGTGCCGAAAACGAGCCCTCCAACGCGAGCGAATACGGCGCGGAATCGATCCGCGTGCTCAAGGGTCTCGATGCCGTCCGCAAGCGGCCGGGCATGTATATCGGCGACACCGACGACGGGTCAGGCCTGCATCACATGGTCTACGAGGTCGTCGACAACGCGATCGACGAAGCGCTCGCGGGCCATGCCACGCGCGTCGAGGTCGTGCTCAACCCCGACAATTCCGTCACCGTGCGCGACGACGGCCGCGGCATTCCCGTCGACATCCACAAGGGTGAAGGCATCTCGGCGGCCGAGGTCATCATGACCCAGCTCCATGCCGGCGGAAAGTTCGACCAGAACTCCTACAAGGTCTCCGGCGGCCTGCACGGCGTCGGCGTCTCCGTCGTCAACGCGCTGTCGAGCAAGCTCGGGCTTCGCATCTGGCGCGACAACAAGGAGCACTACATCGAGTTCGCCCATGGCGATGCCGTCGCACCGCTGAAGGTGGTCGGCGACGCGCCGGGCAAGCGCGGCACCGAGGTGACGTTCCTCGCCTCGACCGAAACCTTCAAGAACGTCGAATATGATTTCGCAACGCTCGAGCACCGCCTGCGCGAGCTCGCCTTCCTCAACTCCGGCGTCAACATCATTCTCTCCGACATGCGCCATGCGGTCGAGAAGCGCGAGGAGATGCACTATTCCGGCGGCGTCGAAGAGTTCGTCAAATATCTCGATCGCAACAAGAAGGCGATCGTGCCGGCGCCCATCATGGTGCGCTCGGAAGCCAATGCCATCGGCATCGAGGCGGCGCTGTGGTGGAACGACAGCTACCACGAGAACGTGCTCTGCTTCACCAACAACATCCCGCAGCGCGACGGCGGCACCCATCTCGCCGGTTTCCGCGGCGCGCTGACGCGCCAGGTCAACGGCTATGCCGAGGCCAATGCGAAGAAGGAAAAGATCGCGCTCACCGGCGACGATTGCCGTGAAGGCCTTACGGCCGTGCTCTCGGTGAAGGTGCCCGATCCGAAGTTTTCATCGCAGACCAAGGACAAGCTGGTGTCCTCGGAAGTGCGGCCCGTGGTCGAGAACGTGCTCAACGAGGCGCTTGCGGCGTGGTTTGAGGAGCATCCGTCCGAAGCCAAGGTCATCGTCGGAAAAGTGATCCAGGCGGCCGCTGCGCGCGAAGCCGCACGAAAGGCGCGCGAGCTGACGCGCAAGAGCCCGCTTTCGGTCTCTTCGCTTCCCGGCAAGCTCGCCGACTGCCAGGAAAAGGACCCGGCGAAGTCAGAGCTGTTCATCGTCGAGGGCGACTCGGCAGGCGGCAGCGCCAAGCAGGGCCGCAACCGCGAGTTCCAGGCCGTGCTGCCGCTGCGCGGCAAGATCCTCAATGTCGAACGCGTCCGCCCCGACAAGATGCTGTCATCGGAGCAGATCGGCACTCTGATCACGGCGCTCGGCACCGGCATCAGTGATGACTTCTCGGTCGAGAAGCTGCGCTATCACAAGATCATCGTGATGACGGACGCCGACGTCGACGGCGCCCATATTCGCACGCTGCTGCTCACCTTCTTCTACCGGCAGATGCGCGACATCATCGACGGCGGCTATCTCTATATTGCTCAGCCCCCGCTCTATAAGGTCACGCGCGGCAAGTCCGAGCAGTACCTGAAAGACGAGCGCGCGCTGGAGGACTATCTGATCGACGCCGGGCTGGATGATTGCGTGTTCATCCCCGGAACCGGCGGCGATCGCACCGGCCGCGACCTGCGCTCGCTGGTCGACGACGCCCGCGTCGTCCGCAGCATCCTGCGCAACATGCACAGCCGCTACAACCGCAAGGTCGTCGAGCAGGCCGCGATCACCGGCGTGCTGAACAAGGCAATCTATGGCGATCCCGAGAAGGCTGCGGCGGCCGCGCAATACATTGCCGGTCGCCTGGACAGTCAGGCCGAGGAGGTCGAACGCGGCTGGGCCGGCCACTACGTGGAAGGTCAGGGCTTTCAGTTCGAGCGCACGGTGCGCGGCGTCAAGGAAGCCGCCGTCATCGACGACGCCTTCCTGGCTTCGGCCGAGGCTCGCAAGCTCGACGAATACACGCCGAAGCTCCAGGACGTCTATGCCCGCTCCGGCAAGCTTCGGCGCAAGGACGCCGAGCACGTGGTCCACGGCCCAAGCGACCTGTTCGAGGCGGTGACCGACTCGGGACGCAAGGGCATCACGCTGCAGCGCTACAAAGGGCTGGGCGAGATGAACCCGGAGCAGCTCTGGGAAACCACGCTGGACACCGAGGTGCGCTCGCTGCTCCAGGTGAAGGTCAAGGAGGTCGACGAGGCCGACGACATCTTCACCAAGCTGATGGGCGACGTGGTCGAGCCACGGCGCGACTTCATCCAGGAGCACTCCCTCAGCGCGACCATCGACATCTAGACAACGGGAGCAAGGCAGTGGCGCCCATCCAATATATCGTCGAGGGCGGTCACCGGCTCTCGGGCTCGATCGAGCCGTCCGGCAACAAGAACTCGGCGCTGCCGATCATCGCGGCGGCCCTGCTCACCGAACACCCGGTGACGCTCCAGAACGTGCCGCGCATCCGCGACACCGAAACACTGGTCGAGCTGATCCGCTCGGTCGGCGCGTCGGCCGAATGGCGCGAGCGCAACACGCTTCTCATTCACGCCAAGAGCATCCGCGCCGCCGATCTCGATCCCGAGCTCTGCGTCCGCATCCGCGCCTCGATCCTGCTCGCAGGTCCCCTGCTCGCCCGTTGCGGCGAGGTGATGCTGCCGCCGCCCGGCGGCGACGTCATCGGCCGGCGCAGGCTCGACACGCATGTGCTGGCGCTTGAGCAGCTCGGCGCCAGGGTCACTGCGACCGACCGGCTGGAATTCCGCGCGCCAAAACTGACCGGCGCCGACGTGTTCCTGGACGAGCCGAGCGTCACCGCGACCGAGAACGCACTGGTTGCGGCGGTGGCTGCCGACGGCGTCACCCATTTGCGCAATGCCGCCTCCGAACCGCATGTGCAGGACCTCGCCAATTTCCTGGTCGCGCTCGGCGCGAAGATCGAGGGCATCGGCACCAACACCATGATCGTGCATGGCCAGGCGACGCTGGGCTCGGCGACCTATGCGATCCAGCCCGACCATATCGAGGTCGGGTCATTGATCGGGCTTGCCGCCGTGACGCGCTCGCCTTTGCGCATCGTCCGCGCCGGTGTCGAGCATTTGCGCTCGATCCGCATGGGCTTCGAGCGGCTCGGCATCGTCTGCCGCGTCGAAGGCGACGATCTGATCGTGCCGTCCAACCAGACGCTGAAGATCCAGGACGACTTCGGCGGCCACGTGCCGAAACTGGAGGATCAGCCCTGGCCGGCTTTCCCGGCCGATCTGATGTCGATCGCCATCGTCACCGCCACGCAATGCGAAGGCGTGATCCTGATGTTCGAGAAGATGTTCGAATCCCGGATGTTCTTCGTCGACAAGCTGATCGCAATGGGCGCGCGCATCGTGCTGTGCGATCCTCATCGCGCCATCATCGCCGGGCCGAGCCGCCTGCGCGGCGCCTCGATGATCTCGCCCGACATCCGCGCCGGCATGGCCATGCTGCTCGCCGCCGTCTGCGCCGAGGGTACCTCGACGATCAACAATGCCGACCAGATCGAGCGCGGCTATGAGCGCATCGATGAGCGGCTGAACGCGCTCGGCGCCAAGATCAAGCGCATGCCGGAACGGAAGAGCTGAGGCGACGGTTCTCCCGCCCGCTGTCCGTCTGAAAATGATCTCGGGCCCCGGACGCATGTTCACGATTTCTGGGTCCCGGCTCCGCGCCGCAGCGTTTGCACGCTGCAGCGCGTTCGGGACACGAAAACGGCGGCCATGTTTTGGACGTGCCGAGATGCTACGCTTCGAAGATGCTCGAAGCCGTCCGTCGCCCGTCGCAGCAGCTCGCCGCGCCCAACCACCTCGCCGATGAATTCGGCGAGACGCTGCGGCTGGCCGTGCCGATGATGCTGACCCAGCTCGGGCAGATCGCGATGATGACGACCGATCTCGCGCTGATCGGCCGGCTCGGCGAGGACGCGGTGGCCGCCGCGGCGCTGGCGCACACCGTCTACTTCATCAGCTTCACCTTCGGCCTTGGCCTGGTCGCCGCGGTGGCGCCGCTGGCGGCGCAGGCCTTTGGCGCAGGCGACGTCAGGCGCATCCGGCGCTCCCTTCGCGTCGGGCTGTGGGTGGCGCTGTTGATCTCGCTGCCGATGATGGCCTCGCCGCTCTATGGGGAAGAGATCCTGCTGGCGCTCGGACAGACACCGCATTCGGCCGCACTCGCGCAACGCTATCTGTTCGGGCTCGCCTGGGGCATCGCACCGGCGCTCGGCTTCATTGCGCTGCGCGGGTTCATGGGCGCGGTGAACCGGCCGCAACCGCCGCTGTGGATCACCTTTGCCGCGATCCCCGCCAATGCGGTGCTGGTCTATCTGCTCATCCACGGCCTGTTCGGCCTGCCGCAGCTCGGCCTGCTCGGCGCGGGGTTCGCGACCACGCTGGTCAACTTCGGCACGTTCTTCGCCGCGCTGGCCATTGCCGCGTTCCGCAAGCCATTTTCGGACTATCATCCGCTGGTCCGTCTCTGGCGGATCGACGGGCCCTTGATGCGCGAGCTGCTCATGATCGGCGCGCCGATCTCGTTTGCGCTGTTGATGGAATACGGCATGTTCTCCTCGGCCGCGCTTCTGATGGGGCTGATCAGCACCACGGCGCTTGCCGCCCACCAGGTCGCGCTCCAGGTCACCGCCGTCCTGTTCATGATCCCGCTCGGCATCGGCATGGCGGCGACGGTGCGGGTCGGACACGCCTTCGGCCGCAACGAGCCGACCGCGGTGAAGCGCGCGGGCCTCGTCGCAACGCTGCTCGGAATTGCGCTCGTCGCGGCGCTAACGCTGGCCATCATGATCGGACGATATGCGCTGGCGCGGCTGTTCTTCGGCGGTGGCGAGACGAGCTCGGAGACCATCGAGCTGACCGCGACTCTCTTGCTGGTCGGTTCGACCTTCTTCATCGCCGACGGTCTCCAGACCATCATGGGCGGGGCGCTACGTGGCCTCAACGACACCAGAATGACGCTGGTGTTCGCCTTCATCGGCTATTGGTGCGTCGGCTTCCCGACGGCCTGGCTGCTCGCCTTCAACTTCCATCTCGGCGCGGTCGGCGTCTGGATCGGGCTGTCGCTCGGGACCTTCGTCTACGCCACCCTTCTGATCTTGCGCTTCCAGCGGCTGACGCGCAGATTGGGGGTATGACGCCCGTCCGCGAAGTCACCCCCGAGGTCGATGCAGACGCACTGCTAGCCGGCGCGCAGTTCGTCGATGCCCATCGCGTCGCGATCGGCGGCATCGTGGTCGATGTGGCCGGCGGCCCAACGCTTTCTCCGCAAGGTAACGCTCAACGCCCGCCGCGCATCGCCGTTCCCGTCGCGCTTCATCGGCGTCGCTGCGACTGGTCGCGTCAGAAGGTGACCTCGACCACGCTCGTACGAACCCACAATCTGCTGGGCCGCCTTTATCTCGCGCTGATCATGCCGTTCCACAAGCTGGTCGTGCGCGGTATGATGCGACGGATCGCGGAGGCAGTCCGATGACCCTCTCAGTCGACCTGTTCTTTTCCTTCCGCAGCCCCTACAGCTATCTGGCACTGCCGAGAACGCTGAAACTCGTCGAGGAGTATGATCTCGCGGTGAACCTGCGGCCGGTCTACCCGCTGGCCGTGCGCGTGCCCGGCTTCTTCAAGAGAACCAACCGGCAGTTCATCCCTTATGCCATGCTCGATTCCAGCCGGGTCGCACAGCGCGAGAACATTCCGTTCCGCTTTCCCCGTCCCGATCCGATCGTGCAGGACAAGACCACACTGGAGGTCGCTGCGGAGCAACCCTACATCCACCGCCTCACCCGGCTTGGCGCCCTGGCGCAACTCGAAGGCCGCGCGCTCGAGTTTACTTACGCGATCGCGGGCGTGCTGTGGGACGGCTCGGTCGCGCGCTGGAACGAAGGCGACCATCTGGCGCGCGCCGCCGAAAAAGCCGGCTTCGATCTCGCCGCGATGGATGCCGCTGTCAGCGCCGACCCCGACCGCTACGAGCAGGTCATCGCCGCGAACGAAAAGGATCACGCGGCCTCCGGCCATTGGGGCGTGCCGACCTTCGTGTTCGAGAAGGAGCCGTTCTTCGGCCAGGACCGTATCGATCTGTTGGTCTGGCGCATGCAAAGCAAGGGCTTGAGGCGGCGTTAGTCTAGGGCGTATCCTGATCCTTCGGCTTGAAGGGTTTAAGCGATCAACCGGTTTACTGATGCTTGGACCGAGCGTCGGGCTATCATTTCTGATACCTAATGTCCGCCATGGCTCACTCCGCGACCCGCGCCGGCTTGTTCGCGGTCGCCTCCGACCACTCGCCGACGACGCGATCGAGGTCGCAGAGATTCTGGTGCATCTGCTCCAGCGAGAAGCCGAGCGCGAAAAAACGCTCGGCGGTATCGCCGGGCTGGCCGCGGATCAGGCCGTCACGACGGACGGCGGCGACCGCATCGGCATAGTTTTGAAGCGCGAGGTGCACGGGATGGATCGGCGGCGCGCCGGCGCCGGCCCTTAGCGCCGCGGCTGCGGAGCGCAGGAACTGCGCGATCACCGTGCCGACCTCCGAGAGCGGCGCGGCGAGCCTGATCTGCACGTCGGCCGGCAGCGGCACCACGGTGGCGCGGCCGATCATCACGACATCATGGCGCAGCCGCAGGACGGTTCGCAGCAGGGGACCGGTGTCGGGCCCGCTCGACAGCCGCGCCGCGCGCTCGCGCTCGGCCTCGGAGCCGGTGGCACTCAGTCCTACCATCGCCGTGCCGATGCCGTCCTGGATCCGATGCAGCGCATCGTTGTCGCGGCCGCGCGTCAGGCCGGCCAGCAGTTCGGTGAAGGCGTCGGCGATCAGCTCGAGCAGACGCGCGGCGCCGGCACGAATCTGCCGGATCGCGCGCGACGGCAGCACCAGGAAGGAGACGAGCAGCCCCGTGATCGCGCCGACCGCGACCTCGCTGACGCGATCGATGGCCGAAGTCATGGGATCGGAATGATGCATGGTCGGAACCAAAAGCACGATTACGGCCGTCACTGTCGCCGCGCTGAGGCTCGGATTGATCGCGGCGATGAGGGCGAGCGGGGCGACCGACAGGACCAGAAGCCCGAGCAGCCCGGCTTCGCTGGAGTACGGGATCAGGATTGCAATGGCGCCACCATAGATGGCGCCGCCGATCGTGCCCAGCATGTAGTCGCGCGTCGCCTTCAGCGAGCGTCCGACACTCATCTGAGTCACGATCAGCGAAGTCAGGACCGCCCAGAGCGGCAGCAGCAGGTGCAGCGCGGTCGCGATCACATAGGCCGCGGTTGCCGCCACCGTGACCCGGATCGCCAGCCCCAATTGCGTCCTTCGCGACCGGACCTGGTCATACAGCTGCCGTGCGAGTGCCATCGTCGAATATCCCGATTCCCGTAACCGGCCCAAAGCATAGCTGATACCCGCAGCCCCAGGGCGGCTTGAAAGGGGATATCCGCCCGCCTACCCTGCCGACCAAAACGAGGAAACACGATGGCCCACGAAACCGCAACGCTCGCCGCCTACGTCGCCAATCTGAAGTATGAGGATATACCGGCGGAGGTGCTTGAGCGCACAAAAGTGTTGACGCTCGATTTCCTCGGCAGCGCGATCCGCGCGCGCCGCGAGGCGGAATCGACGCCGTCGCTGCTGAAAATGCTGGAGGCGCTGGCGCTCGACACCAAGGGCGACTCCACCGTGTTCGGCGACAGCAAAACCTGGACGCCGGCGGTCGCCGCGCTCCTCAACGGCGCCCTCGGCCACTCCCTCGATTTCGACGACACGCATGCGGATTCCTCGCTGCATCCGAGCGCGCCAGTGGTGCCGGCCGCATTCGCGGTCGGCGAGATGGTCGGCGCCTCCGGGCGCGACGTGCTCACCGCGATCGTCGCGGGCTATGAGGTCTGCTGCCGGCTCGGCAACGCGCTCGACCCGACCTCGCATTATGCCCGCGGCTTCCACCCGACCGCGACCGCCGGAACCTATGGCGCGGCGGCCGCCGCCGCAAAGCTGTTCGGCCTCGATGAGACGCAGATCATCTCGGCCTTCGGCGTCTCCGGCAGCCAGGCCGCCGGCTCACTGCAATTTTTGCTCAACGGCGCCTGGAACAAGCGCTACCAGGTCGGCGCCGCCGCGATGAACGGCGTGATCGCCGCGACGCTGGCACGCAACGATTTCGTGGGCTCGACGGAATCGGTCGAGGGCAAGCACGGCCTTCTGGTCGGCTACACCGACGACGCGCATCCCGACAAAGCCACAGCCGAGCTCGGCAAGAGCTACGAGACCATGAAGATCGGCGTCAAACCCTATCCGAGCTGCCGCTATACCCACGCCGCGATCGACGCGCTGATCGCGATGCGGCGCGATCACAACCTGACGCCCGAGCAGGTCAGGCGTGTCGAGATCGGCCTGCACCGCAACGGCATCACGCTGACCGGCGATGCCGCGACCAAGCGCCATCCGCGTTCGATCGTCGGCGGCCAGTTCTCGATGTTCTTCACCGGCGCGCTCGCGCTCGACCAGGGCAGCTTTGGCTGGGACGACTATGGCCGGCTCGGCGATGCCGCGATCGATGCGCTCGCCGACAAATTCGACGTCGTGCAGGATTCGCGCCTGGAAGGCCGCATCCATCCCTTCGGCGCGCGCGTGAGCATCACCACCGACGACGGCGTGCACGAACGGCTCTACGCCGATCCCTCCGGCGAGCCGAACTCGTTCCCGGACGCGCAGGCGATGCAGCAGAAGTTCCTGACGCTGGCCCGCCCCGTGCTGAATGCACGCGCGGAGCAATTTGCGGACGCGATCCTGTCGCTTGAGCGATTCGATCGCGTGGCGAAGGCGACGGAATTGGGGAGGCAGTGACGTTGCTCTCCCGATCCCCGTTCCTACGCGGAGAGGGGTGGGGTGAGGGCCCTCTCCACGGATGAGATTGACGAGAGACCTGTACCCCTCACCCGGAATTCAAGCTGCGCTTGAATTCCGACCCTTCCCAGCAAGCGGGGCGAGTTGAACCGGCGGCACCCGCACTAGTTCGCCCCTGCCATCTTGCTCTTGTCATGCGTCGCCGCGACCACGTCGCGGACGAGATCGAACACCCCATCCACCTCCGGCGGCCAGTTCGGCGAGCGGCCGAGGCGCACGATCACGAGTCGCTCGGACGGGATCACGATCGCATATTGCCCGATCGTTCCCTTGGCGAAGAAGGCATCGCGCGGCCAGCCGTGGTCGATACGGAAGTTGGCGCCAAAGCTGTCGCCCTGATTGGTCCAGAAGCCGGCGCCGATGCCGACCCAGGCATTTGGCGTGGCCGATGCCGAATAGCCGACCCAGCCCTCGGGCAGGATGCGTCTGCCGCCGGCCATGCCGTCATTGAGATAGAGCTGACCGAAGCGCGCCCAGTCGCGCGCGGAGGCCAGCATCTCGCTCGAGCCTTCCACCGTGCCGGCGCCGTCGAGCTGCAGCGTGACGTGGCGCATGCCCAGAGGCGCGAACAGCTCGCGGTGCGCAAGGCGCAGCACGTCGGACGGATTTCCACCGACCGCGTTGCGAATGATATGAGCGAGAATGATGCTGTTGCCGTCATGATAATTCCACACGGCACCCGGCGCAGTCTCCAGCGGCGTGCGCTCCGCATAGGCGGCCATGTCGTGCTCGGCGAATTTCATGCGATTGACCGGCTCGAAGGCGGAGCCGAGCGAGGCCTGCAACGAGCTGGCGAGCGCGAGCCCTGCCGTGTGGCGCAGGAGCTGGTCGACCGTGATGGCGTGGCGCGGGTCGTCCGGATCCTGCCAGGCGGCAACAGGCGCAGGAGCATCGAGCGTCAACTTGCCCTGGCGCACCAGCACGCCGACCAGCGCCGAGATCACCGACTTGGTCATGGAGAAGCCTAGCAACGGCGTCTGCGGTCCGACACCGTCGGCATAGTGCTCGGCGATGATGCGGCCCTCCTTCATGACGATCACCGCGCGGGTGCGCCGGTATGGCGGCTGTTCGGGCTCGGCAAAGGCGCGATCCAGCGCGGCGGCGAGTTGCGCACTTTGCGGGGCCACGGTCGAAGGCCCGGCGATCTCGGGCAGCAACGCTGGCTGCCTGTCATCGGCGGGCACCGCGACATCGGCAATTCCCTCGCCGTGCTCGAGCGTGCAGCCGAGACCTTCGCGATAGACCGCGTGGCTGCGGCCGAGGCCGAACAGCGTCACCGTGACATCCTTCCGCGTGCGATTGACCTGGTAGTCCATCGCCCAGGTGATCAGGCTGGAGCCCGGCATCGCGTCCGTCGTTTCCGTGAAGGTTCGCCGGGGATCGAGCCCCGAGACAAACGTCTCCGAACAGAGCACCTCGGCGATGAAGCCGGTCGCGACCTTCGGCACATCGCGGGCGCGGGCTGCGCCCAGGGCGAGGCCGATAAAGGCAAAGGTGGAGGTGAGGAGGATGATCATGCGGCGACGGGTCAAAGGGCTTCTCCGGCTTGGGGTGGCGCCGGAGAGAAAGCCAATTCGGACCGCGCGCCGCTCGCCGGATTTGGAAATCTATCTCGCCGAAGTCGGAAGCGGCCTCGTCGATTCTGAAATTTTGTAATTATTACAACGGATTATAGATCAGGCCGCATTGACCCTGAGCCGCCGGTACTCGGTCGGCGTCACGCCCGTCACCGCCTTGAAGGCGCGGTTGAAGGGGCCGAGAGACTGGAAGCCGGCGTCCATCGCGATGGTGATCACGGGCACCTCGGCCTGGGCCGGATCGGCCAGCGCCGCCTTGGCCTCCTCGATCCGGTGCTCGTTGAGGAAGACATTGAAATTGCGGTAGCCGAGCCGCTGGTTGATCAGCCGCCGCAACCGGTATTCGGGGATCTTCAGCCGGGTCGCCAGCACGCCGATGGTGATGTTCTCCTGGCGATAGATGCGCTCGTCCGCCATCAGCCGCATCAGGGCCTCGATCAGTTTTTGGTCGGCAGCCTCCTCGGTGGCGGCTGGCTGATTCAGAATGACCGTTGAAGCCGTCGTGGTCACCCTTGAAAACAAATCGGCGCCGTCGACGCGCATCATCGTGTAGGCGATCGCCGCGACAACGCAAGCGAGCACGCCGGCATTGATCGTGTCGGCGATAGCGCCGATGTCGCTGCCGACGACAAGAATCTGGAGCAGCGCATTCAGCCCGCCATAGAGTGCGGCCGCGCAGACAATGAAGACGCGCACGCGGCGGCGGTGCTCAACCAGGTCGGCCGACCATGAGGTGACCGTCTGCCCCACCGCGAGCGCGATGAAGCCGAGCACGATCAGATTGACTATGGTGACCGAGAACCGCACGTGACCGCCCGGCGCGATCCAGAGGCATCCGATAAGGCTGAAAGCCGTCACCAGCGCCCACACCAACCCGTGCCACCAGCGCAGCCGAAACTCGTCGTCGAACAGCGCCCGCGTGAACAGCCAGAACACCACGATATTGCCGGTCGAAAGCGCAATCAGCGGCGCGTGCCATGTGGGAACCAACGCCGACGTACCGACCGAATAGCTCACGACATGCGCGGCTGAGCCCAGCGCGAAGGCCGCGCCGAGCCACCCCGCCGGCACATTGCGGAAATCCGAGACCAGCGACGCCGCCAGCACCAGCAGCAACGCCACGCTGGCAGCGCGAAAGGCAAATTCGGTTGCGGCAAGTGTCATCGGATGGTGCGGTCACACCTGAATGAAATCAGCCGAACATCGTCCGTCAGCCCGGTTTTTTCAAGGACCACCTGATCGACAGGGTTAGCGATGCCCCTTCACGCGTGTGCAATGATCGGGCTTTGTCGCGACGATCCCGCGAAATCCTGCTACGATCGGGCTCAAGAAACTCAAGAAGGAGCCCGTCATGAGCTGGATGCCCGACAATGATCCCGTGCTCGGCGATCCCAAAACCTGCGATGCGCTCGATCTCGTCATCGTGCCGCGCACCCGCGATCTCGGCGATGGATTTGAAGTCCGCCGCGCGCTGCCGCATGGCAAGCGGCAGATGGTCGGGCCCTTCATCTTCTTCGATCATTTCGGCCCGGTGCAGTTCGTCTCCGGCAAGGGCATGGACGTGCGGCCGCATCCGCATATCGGCCTTGCCACCGTCACCTATCTGTTCGACGGCGCGATCATGCATCGCGACAGCGAGGGCAACATCCAGGAAATCCAGCCCGGCGCGATGAACCTGATGACGGCGGGCCGCGGCATCGCGCATTCCGAACGCACGCCGGATACGCAGCGCGCCTCGGGTCAGAAGATGCTGGGCCTGCAAAGCTGGATCGCGCTGCCGGCGGCATCGGAAGAGATCGCCCCATCGTTCCAGCACTACGCCGCGGGCGATCTGCCGATGATCTCGGAGCGCGATTTCACCGCGCGCGTGATCGCCGGCTCCGCGTTCGGCATCACCTCGCCCGTGTCGATGGCCTCGCCCTGGTTCTATACCGAGGTGACGGCCGCGGAAGGCGCGAGCCTGCCGCTCGACCCCGATCACGAGGAGCGCGCGATCTATGTCGTCGATGGCGAGGTCGAGATCGCCAATGAACGGTATGAGGGACCGCGGCTGCTGATTTTCCGGCCCGGCGACCGCATCACCGTGAACGCCGTGAGGCCGACGCGGATGATGTTTCTCGGCGGCGATGCGCTGGAGGGCCCGCGCCACATCTGGTGGAATTTCGTGTCCTCCAGCAAGGAGCGGATCGAGCAGGCCAAGCAGGACTGGAAAACCGGCCGCTTTGCCGCGGTTCCGCAGGAACACGAGTTCATTCCGCTGCCGGAATAGGCTATCCCGATCTTAGGCCGCGCTGCCGCACGGCCCTGAGATCTCCTGCCTGAAGGCCCGCCGATGAACGCCATGCTGACCAGCGACCTGCCGCTCCCCAAGATCGGGCGTGGCAAGGTACGCGATATCTACGCCGTCGATGACGACCGCCTGCTGCTCGTCACCACCGACCGCATCAGCGCCTTCGACGTCGTGATGGACGAGACCATTCCGATGAAGGGCGCGGTGCTGACCCAGATCAGCGCCTTCTGGTTCAGAGAGCTCGAAGGTGTGGTCCCGCATCACGTCATCAGCGCCAGCACCGACGAGATCATCACCGCCGTGCCGGCGCTGAAAACGCACCGCGCCGACATCCTCGGCCGCGCCATGCTGTGCAAGCGCACCACGGTGTTCCCGATCGAATGCGTGATCCGCGGCTATATCTCCGGCTCCGCCTGGAAGGAATACGCCGCAAGCGGCACGCTGGCCGGCGAAAAGCTGCCGGCAGGCCTCGTCGAGAGCGAAAAACTCGATCCTGCGATCTTCAGCCCGGCGACCAAGGCGGAGACCGGCCATGACGAGAACATCACGATCGCGCGGATGCGCGAGATCGTCGGCGACGAGGTCGCCTATACGCTGGAGAGCATGACGCGCGCGATCTACACGCTCGGCGAGGAGCTGGCGCGTGAGCAGGGCATCATCATCGCGGACACCAAGTTCGAGTTCGGCCGCGACAAGGACGGCCGCATCATCCTGATCGACGAGGTGATGACGCCGGACTCCTCGCGCTTCTGGGCGGCCAGTGCCTACAAGCCGGGTCAGCCGCAGGCGAGCTTCGACAAGCAGCCGCTCCGCGACTATCTCGATGTCGAACGCCGCGCCGGTCGCTGGAATGGCGACGCCCCGCCCCCGCCGCTCCCGGCGAGCGTGGTCGAGGCGACGAGCAAGAGGTATCTGGAAGCGTATCGGCGCGTGACGGGTTCGAAGCTCGCTATTTGAGTTTGACTTCCCGTCTCATGAGATTGCGCCACCAAGCCCTGCAATGAGGCAGCTGGCGTGACCCATTGCGATGCGTCGGGACAATAGCTCCTGGCGCCGATTTCGAATATGATCCTGCGTGCCATTGGCTCTCAGAGCACCCTACGGCGTGCCTCCGATGAAGCTTCTCCTATCGCAACCGCTACAGCCGCCGCTTGCGCGTAGCGCAAACGGCTTCGATTGCACGCCGCTCCAGACCGGCGCGACGAAGACCGCGCAACGGCCCCTGGGCAGAGAAAGCGCATTTGGAAGACAGCAATGGAGAAGAAACATGACACGTACACGTGCGACAAGAATTGCATTGGCAGTCTCGACCTTCGCGTGCGCAGCGTTGTTCTCCTTCGCCTGGTCCGAGGAGCACGGCGTCTCGATGTCGGTCGACAGTGCACAGGCGCGGGTCGGTCGCCCGCTGACTCCCGTGAGCGTTGCTGGCGTGGCGCGTCGCCAGGCGCGGCGAGGCGCATACGGTGCCGCCGCAGTCGGGGCCGGCGCCGCAGCGGCTGGCACGGCCGCCGCGGTCGCCGCGACCTCACCTGGATGGGGCGCCGGTCCCTACGGCTCTTACGCGTACTCGCCGGAGGAGTGGCGCAAGCGAAATGGCATAATCTGCGCGCCCGGTACGCTGACCAAGATGGACGACGGCCGGATGTATCGCTGTCAGTAAAGACGCAAACGCAGGAGCGGGAGGCAGCTCTCGAGCTGTCTCCCGCATCTTGCACCTCTGCCAGAAGCCACGCGCCTCGCAACAGCGAGCAAGCCGCTGTGCGTTCCCTTGCTCCATTGATCCAGCAAGCTGGGATCGCCGGCGCGCAGGGTCGATTGCCGGTTAGATCCCCGCCATCATCACGTATTTGATCTCGACATATTCCTCCATGCCGTGATGCGAACCCTCGCGGCCAAGACCACTCTCCTTCACGCCGCCAAAGGGCGCGACTTCCGTCGTGATCAGGCCGGTGTTGACGCCGACCATGCCCGCCTCCAGCGCCTCGGCAACGCGCCAGACGCGACCGAGGTCGCGGGAATAGAAATAGGAGGCAAGACCAAACGGCGAGTTGTTGCACATCGCGATCACCTCGGCTTCGTCCTTGAAACGAAACACCGGCGCGAGCGGGCCAAAGGTTTCTTCATGCGCAACGAGTGCGTCCGGCTTGACGTTGGCGAGCACCGTCGGCTCGAAGAAGCTGCCGCCGAGCGCATGGCGCTTACCGCCGGTGACGATCTTCGCACCGCCCTTCACCGCGTCCGCAATGTGCTTCTCGACTTTGTCGACCGCTTCCAAGTTGATCAGCGGGCCCTGCACCACGCCGGCCTCGGTGCCGTCGCCGATCTTCATTGCCGCGACCTTCTTTGAAAGCTTCTCGACGAACTCGTCGTAGATCTTGTCCTGGGCGTAGATGCGGTTGGCGCAGACGCAGGTCTGGCCCATGTTGCGGTATTTCGAGACGATCGCGCCCTCGACCGCGGCGTCGATATCGGCATCGTCGAACACCACGAAGGGCGCGTTGCCGCCGAGCTCGAGGCCGAGCTTCTTCACACCGACGGAGGCTTGTTGATAAAGAATCTTGCCGACTTCGGTCGAGCCGGTGAAGCCGACGAAACGCACGGCGGGATGCTCGCACAGCACCTTGCCGATCGCCGACGAGTTGCCGGTGACGATGTTGAACACGCCCTTCGGCACGCCGGCCTTTTCGGCGAGCGCGACCAGCGCAAGCGCCGTCAGCGGCGTTTCATTCGCGGGCTTGAGCACCACGGTGCAGCCGGCCGCGAGCGCAGGCGAGACCTTGCGGGTGATCATGGAGCAGGGAAAGTTCCACGGCGTAATCGCGCCGCAAACTCCGATCGGCTGCTTGACCGCAAGCAGGCGCGCGTCGGGACGCTGGGTCGGGATGGTCTCGCCATAGACGCGGCGGGCCTCCTCCGCGAAGAATTCGACATAGGCGCCACCGATATCGACCTCGCCGAGGGCCTCGGTGAGCGGCTTGCCCTGCTCCGAGGTGAGGATCAGTGCCAGATCTTCGCGATTGGCCGCAATCAATTCGAACCATTTGCGCAGGATATTGGAGCGCTGTTTTGCCGTCAGCCTGGCCCAGGCCGGAAACGCCCGCTCGGCGGCTTCCACCGCCTGCGTGGTCTCCGCCGTGCTCATAACCGGGATTTTGGCGAGCTCGACGCCGTTCGCTGGATTGGCCACCGGCCGCGACGGCGTGCCGACCCAGGCGCCGTCGATGTAGCAGGCCTCACGCAGGAGCGAGGGGTCCTTCAACCGGTCGCGCAGGGTGGAGGTGGATTGCGAGGCGCGTGCGGCGGCGGTCGGGGTCATGGCGTTGCTCCTTAGGCTCTCGGATTAGCCCGGAATATAGGAGCAACCGGCGCACAATGCACCGGTGCGCAACGCACAGCAGCGTCAAGCTAAGCTGGGGGCAACGGCCGCCTCAGGCAGCGCCGCTCATATAGGTCTCGCGGCGGCCGATCATGCGCTCTGCAGCCGCCTTTGCGTCGGCCTTGGTCGAGGTCGCACAGGTCCGGTATTCGAGATCGGGCACGGCCGTGGTAGCGCGCCGGCCGAACCACGACTTCGAGCCGACCGGCAGCAGTGCCAGGGCCTGCGCCAGATTGTCGACCGCTCCGAAGGAATATAGCGCGCCGGTACCGGCTATCCGGACTTCGTAAACGCCAGGCGAAATCGGCGCCTCGAGGTTCTCGCCCCGTCCGGCACGGGGATAGCGCTTCCATTCGCTCCAGGTCGAAATCATCTTAAGCCCCCTTGCGGCCATCGAAGCCGCCAAGATTTGCATCAATCGTTTGATCAGCCGCGTCGATTTGGCCGTGTCCTGAACGCCTTGGTGCACAAAATGTCGCAAAGCATATGCCCGAAGCTCGCCTGACGCCCAGCGAGGTCATCCCCCACAGATTGTGACGAGCTGTTGCAGTTTGGTCCCGCTGTCGTCCTTCGCGAGCGACCCGCCGTCAAGTCACGACATCGCGAACGGCGCGAGAGTTGAGATGCTTGCCGCACGTGGTTTGCGGGAGGACAATCGATCACTTCCAACAATAATCAAACCGGAGGAAATGCGCATGCAAGGCAAAGCTCAGATCGATCAGGTTCTGCGCCAGAAGAGCGACGCGAAGGAGATTCCCGGTGTCGTCGCCATCGCCGCGAGCGGTAACGATGTGCTCTATGAGGGCGCGTTCGGCAAGCGCGACCTGTCCAAATCCGATGCGATGACGCTCGACAGCGTGTTCTGGATCGCCTCGATGACGAAGGCGATCACCGCGGCCGGCGCGATGCAACTGGTCGAACAGGGCAAGCTGTCGCTGGATGCGCCGATCGGCAAGCTCTTGCCCGATCTCGCCGCGCCGCAGGTGCTCGAAGGCTTTGACGCCAAGGGCGAGCCGAAGCTGCGGCCGGCGAAGGGAGCGATCACGCTGCGTCAGCTCATGACGCATACAGCCGGCTTTGCCTACAACATTTGGAACGGCGACTGCGCTCAATATCTGGAGAAGACCGGAACCCCGAACATCTTCTCCTGCCAGAACGTCGCGCTGAAGACGCCAATCATGTCCGATCCCGGCACGCGCTGGGAATATGGCATCAACATCGACTTCGTCGGCAAGGCGGTGGAAGCTGCGAGCGGCAAGCGCCTAGATGCCTATCTGCGCGACCACATGTTCACGCCGCTCGGCATGAACGACACCGGCTTCAAGATCACCGACAACATGCGCCAGCAGCTGGTCGCCACGCATGCACGCGGCGAGGATGGATCGCTGGCGCCGATCCCGTTCGAGATCGAGCAGAATCCGGAATTCCACATGGGCGGCGGTGGCCTTTACAGCACTGCCGGTGACTACATCAAGTTCACGCAGATGATCCTCAACAAGGGCCGCGGCAACGGCAACCAGGTGCTGAAGCCCGAGACGGTCGCTCTGATGGGCCAGAACCACATCGGCGATCTCACCATTGGCAGGATGACGACGACGGCGCCCATGTACACCAACGATGTCGATCTCTTCCCAGACATCGTGAAGAAGTGGGGGCTATCCTTCCTGATCAATACCGCCAAGACGCCGGAAGGCCGCAGCGCCGGCAGCCTTGCCTGGGCAGGTCTCGCCAACACCTATTTCTGGATCGACCCCGCGCGCGATGTTTCCGGCGTTATCCTGATGCAAGTGTTGCCGTTCGTCGACGCTAAATGCCTTGAGGCCTTCGCCGGCTTCGAACGTGGCGTCTATGCCGGGCTCGATGCAGGAAGCGGGCAGAGGGCGGCATAGCCCCTTAAGTCTAATACGCGCCGTATCGCGCGCGCTCACAACAGGATGTACCGTGCCCCGAAGGCCCTCGCCCTCGGGGCGCGTGGCAACCATGAACCAGGCTGGAGGACACGACCTTGGCAGACAAAGCCGACAGTTACGTTTGTGGCATCTCCGACACGCCGCTGCTCGGCGACACCATCGGCCGCTGCCTCGACCTGGCGGTGCGGCGCTGGGGCGATCGTGAGGCGCTGGTCTCGCCCAGCCACGGCGTGCGATGGACCTGGAAGGAATTTGCTGAACGGGTCGACGCGCTCGCCGCCGGCTTCCTTGCACTCGGTCTTGAGCGGGGGCAGCGGATCGGCATCTGGTCGCTGAACCGCCCGGAATGGACACTGACCCAGTTCGCAGCCGCCAAGGCCGGGCTGATCCTGGTGACGATCAATCCCGCCTATCGCCTGAGTGAACTGGAATTCGCGCTTCACAAGGTCGGCTGCGCGGCGATCGTCACCGCGACGAGCTTCAAGACCAGCAACTACATGGAGATGCTCAACGCGCTGCTGCCGGAGCTTGCCAGCGCCAGGCCCGGACAATTGCGCGCGGCGCGGCTACCCGATTTGCGCATTGTCATCCAGATCGGCAGCCCCGCCGCATCCGGCACGATCCCGTTCGACGAAGTCGCACGGCTGGGCGGCGCCCGTCACCGCGAGCAGTTGGCCGCGCTCGGCGCGTCCTTGCAGTTCGACGATCCCGTCAACATCCAGTTCACCAGCGGCACGACGGGATCGCCCAAAGGCGTGACACTGACCCATCACAACATCCTCAACAACGGCTATTTCACCGGCCGCGCGATGCGCCTCACCGAGACGGATCGCATCTGCATTGCCGTGCCGCTCTATCACTGCTTTGGCATGGTGATGGGCAACCTCGCCTCCGTGACGCTCGGCGCGGCCATGGTCTACCCCGGCGAGGGCTTTGATCCGCTCATAACGCTGCGCACGATCGAGCAGGAGAAGTGCACCGCAGTCTACGGCGTGCCGACCATGTTCATCGCCGAGCTCGACCATCCCGAGTTCTCGACCTTCAACCTGACATCGCTGCGCACCGGCATCATGGCCGGAGCGCCATGCCCGATCGAGGTGATGAAGCGCGTCAACACCGAGATGAACATGCGGGAGGTGACGATCGCTTACGGCATGACCGAAACCAGTCCGGTCAGCTTCCAGAGCGCGGTCGACGATCCGCTCGAACGCCGCGTCTCCACCGTCGGACGCATTCATCCGTATGTCGAGGTCAAGGTCGTCGACCTCGACGGCAAGATCGTCACGCGCGGCGAACGCGGCGAGCTCTGCACCCGCGGCTACAGCGTCATGCTGGGTTATTGGGAGGACAAGGAAAAGACCGCCGACGTGCTCGACGCCAACGGCTGGATGCACACCGGCGACCTCGCCACCATCGACGACGAAGGTTATTGCAACATCGTGGGCCGCATCAAGGACATGGTGATCCGCGGCGGCGAGAACCTCTATCCGCGCGAGATCGAGGAATTCCTCTATCGCCACCCCAAGATCCAGGACGTGCAGATCTTTGGCGTGGCAGACAACCGCTATGGCGAGGAGCTCTGCGCCTGGATCCGCGTCAGATCAGGCGAGAAGCTCACGGCCGAAGAGGTCCGCGCCTTCTGCGAAGGCCAGATCGCGCACAACAAGATCCCGCGCTACGTGGAGTTCGTCGACGAATTCCCGATGACCGTGACGGGAAAGATCCAGAAGTTTCTGATGCGAGATGCCGTGGAGAAACGGCTCGGGCTGAAGGCGGCCAAGACGGCGTGAGAGGGAGCGCAATTCCATCACAAGTGAGCTGTCATTCCCCGCGAAGGCGGGGAATCCAGTACGCCGCGGCTTCTTCGTATCCTACCGGCGTCTCTGGGATACTGGATCGCCCGGTCAAGCCGGGCGATGACAGTTGAAGGTTTGGCGCGCCCAGCATCCACATCGTCATTGCGAGCGAAGCGAAGCAATCCAGAATCTTTCCGCGGTGACAGTCTGGATTGCTTCGTCGCTTCGCTCCTCGCAATGACGGCGGAGAGAAGTCCGCTACACCCCCAACCCGCGCTGCTGCGCCAGCTCCTTGAGCGACACCTGCGGACGTGCACCGATGTGCTGGATCACTTCGGCCGCGGCGAGCGCGCCGAGCCGGCCGCATTGCTCGTAGGGCAAATCGCGCGAGAGGCCGAACAGGAAGCCGGCGGCAAAGAGATCGCCGGCGCCGGTGGTATCGACGAGCTTGTCGATCGGGGAGGCCGGCACGGCAACGGCTTCTTCGGACGACACCACCATACAGCCCTTCTCGCTGCGCGTGACGATACCCAGATTGACGTCGTTGCGGAGTTGCTTGAGCGCGGTGTCGAAGTCGGAGGTCATGTAGAGCGAGTGCAGCTCGGACTCGTTGGCGAACACGATATCGACGGTGCCGTTACGCATCAGCGACAGGAATTCGTCGCGGTAGCGGTCTACGCAGAACGAATCCGACAGCGTCAGCGCCACCCTGCGGCGCGCATCGTGCGCAATCTTCGCCGCCTTGACGAAAGCATCCTTGGCGTTTTCGGGATCCCAGAGATAACCCTCGAGATAGACGATTGCAGCGCCAGCGATCTCGGCCGGGTCGATATCGGCGGGCGACAGGTCCTGCGCCGCGCCGAGATAGGTGTTCATGGTGCGCTCGCCATCCGCGGTCACCAGGATGTAGGAGCAGCCGGTGGCCGGACCATCCTTGGCGGCCGGCGTGTTGAAGGCAACGCCGGCGGCGCGGATGTCGTGCGCATAGAGCTTGCCGATCTGGTCGTCCTTGACCTTGCCGACATAGGCGGCGCGCGCACCCAGGCTTCCGATGCCGACGATGGTGTTGGCGGCCGAGCCACCCGAGACTTCAGTCGCCGGGCCCATATCCATGTAGATCGCGGCGGCGCGCGCCTCGTCGATCAGGGACATGCTGCCCTTGGTCATGCCATGCTTGGCGAGAAAAGCCTCATCCGTCCGGACCAGCACGTCGAACAGCGCGTTGCCGATCCCCAAGACGTCGTATTTTGCGTCAGCCATTCACCTTGATCCTGTTGCCCGGTTGCGAAGCCGCGGAAAATCCGCTTCCTACGCCTTGAAAATCCGGCTCGCGGCCTATCACGACCGACCCCAGGCGAGCAAGCAACGGTATTATTCGGGCCCGATGATCCGCTCCTTCCTGACAGTCTCGACGGGAACATTGGCCTCACGGCTGCTGGGGTTCGCGCGCGATTCTCTGATCGCGGCGCTGCTCGGCACGGGCGCGGTGGCCGATGCGTTCCTGGCCGCGTTCCAGCTCATCAACGTGGTGCGGCGGCTGCTCAGCGAAGGCGCGCTGAATGCCGCGCTGGTCCCGGCCTGGCTGCGCACGCGCGAGCGCGACGGCGAAGAGGCCGCGGCGGCCTTCGCCGGCCGTGTGCTGGGCACGATCAGTGCGGCGCTGATCGTGGCCTCGATCGTGATCGCGCTCGTGATGCCGCTGATCATCACCGTCATCGCGCCTGGGTTCACCGGAAGCGACACGCGCGATCTCGCGGTGGCAAACGCGCGGCTGATGCTGCCCTACCTCGCCTTCGCCGGACCGGTCACGGTGCTGATGGGGCTGCTCAATGCGCAAGGGCGCTTTGCGCTCACAGCGTTCTCGCCGCTGCTGTTCAACATCGCGCTGATCGCCGCGATCGCGGCCCTCCTGCTGGGACACGCCGATGCCGTCGTCGCCGCGTGGATGCTGGCGGCGGCCGTCGGCGTCGCGGGGCTCCTGCAACTGTTGATGCTGGGCTCACAGCGCAGCGCGCGCCTCGCCACGCCCTTGCGCGTGACGTTCGACAAGGACATGCGCGGCTTCTTCGGCAAGGCGATTCCCGGCATGATCGCAAGCTCAGGGCCACAATGGCTGATGGTGGCCGGCGCCATCATCGCCTCCGCGACGCCGTCCGCGGTCTCCTGGCTCTATTTCGCCAACCGCCTGATCGAATTGCCGCTCGGCATCGTCGGCGTCGCCATGGGCACCGTGCTGGTGCCGGAACTGACGCGCGCGACCGGTAGCGGCGACCGCCGTGCCGTGGCGCATGCCGAATCGCGGGCGCTCGAGCTCGCCACGGGTCTCGCGCTGCCCGCGACCCTGGGCCTGATCGTGCTGGCCGAGCCGATCGTGCGATTGCTGTTCGAGCATGGCGCGTTCGCGACGAGCGACAGTGCGGCCACCGCACGCGCGCTGATGGCACTGGCGCTCGGGCTGCCCGCCCATGTCCTGATCAAGGCGCTGTCGCCGGCCTTTTTTGCGCGCGGCGACACCATCGCGCCGCTGATCGCGACCGCAAAAGGGTTCGTGGTCGCCGTGGCGCTCGCCGTGCTGCTCGGCCATGCCTTCGGTGCGACCGGGATTGCGGCCAGCATCGCCTGCGGCGCCTGGAGCAGCGCGCTCTCGCTGCTGCGCAAGGGTGCCACCGAATTCGGTTTCGCGGTCGACCCCGCCGCCCGCAAGCGGCTGCCGCGAATCGCGCTCGCCGCGCTCGCCATGGGCGGCCTGCTCTGGCTCACGATCGGCATCGCGCCCGCCGGCGGCCACAGCCTGCTCGGGCTGATCGTTCTCGGCCTCCAGATCGCGGGCGGCCTGGCGGCCTACGGCCTATTCCTAAAACTGTTCGGCATCGCCTCCTGGCGCGAGGCGACTGCCGCCTTGAGGCGGCCGGCGCATCAGGACCGGGGCGCGTAAGAAGCAGCGAATTACACTTGACGGAGCAGCGCCGCTGTTGGAAACGACGGCCCGGCCACTTCCAGGAAGGCTTGCCATGGCATTCGTTGAACGGGTTTTTTCGGGCGTCCAGCCGACGGGCAATCTGCACCTCGGCAACTATCTCGGCGCGATCGTCAACTTCGTGAAGATGCAGGAAACGCACAACTGCATCTATTGCGTGGTCGACATGCACGCGATCACGCAAGGAGTGGACGTCTGGGGCGGACCGGCCGAGCTCGCGCGCAATACCCGCGAGGTGACCGCGGCATTCATCGCCAGCGGCATCGATCCGAAGAAGCACATCGTGTTCAACCAGAGCCAGGTCGCCGGCCACGCCGAGCTCGCCTGGATCTTCAACTGCGTCGCGCGCATGGGCTGGCTCAACCGCATGACCCAGTTCAAGGAGAAGGCCGGCAAGGACCGCGAGAACGCCTCCGTCGGACTCTACGACTATCCCGTGCTCATGGCGGCCGACATTCTGCTTTATCGCGCCACGCATGTGCCGGTCGGCGAGGACCAGAAGCAGCATCTCGAGCTCTCGCGCGACATCGCGCAGAAGTTCAACAATGACTTTGGCGATTCGATTCGTGGTCATGGCTTCGGCGACGGACTGTTCTTCCCGCTCCCCGAGCCGCTGATTACGGGACCGGCGACGCGCGTGATGAGCTTGCGCGACGGCACCAAGAAGATGTCGAAGTCGGATGCGTCGGACTATTCGCGCATCAATCTGACCGACGATGCCGACACCATTGCGCAGAAGGTCCGCAAGGCGAAGACCGATCCGGAGCCGCTGCCGACGGAAGAAAAGGGCCTGGAAACGCGCCCCGAGGCCGACAACCTCGTCGGCATCTTCGCCGCGCTGTCCGGCCGGGCCAAAGCCGACGTGCTGCGCGATTTCGGCGGCGGCCAGTTCTCCAGCTTCAAGAATGCGCTGGTCGATCTCTGCGTCACAAAGCTCGCGCCAATCGCCGGCGAGATGAAACGCCTGGTCGCCGACCCCGGCCACATCGACGCGATCCTCAACGACGGCGCCGACCGCGCGCGCGCGATTGCGGATGAGACCATGGCACTTTCCAAGGACATCGTCGGCTTCATCCGCAAGCGCCAGGTAGAGGACCAGCACGTCGATGAGAACACCTGACATCGAACGAGATGGCTGGCGTCTCGACGACGGCGAGGAGCGTCACCGCGCGGCTCCCGTGACCTTTCAAATCCCGGACGTCGCGACGCGAAAGCTTCTTGAGCCAGGCGATTATGCCAAGTTGATCTTCGAGATTGCAGTTGAAGGGGACGAATATCCGTCGGTAGAGCGGATGTGGGTGGTCGTCCGCGAGCGCACGGCGAACGGTTATGTCGGTATGCTCGCCAACCAACCCTCCTCCATCGCCGAGAACGATCAGTTTTGGCGCGGAACCGAGCTTCCGTTTGACTACCGGCACATCATTTCCGTGCAGCCCGGCGACGCGGAAAGTATCGCAGCCGCGAAGGCGCCCGTGCCGATCCCCTGGGATCGCTCAGGCTAAGCGCTAACCGGCGACACCGCTTGTCGAAGGCCACTACGCCGTGGCAGCATGCCAAGCGGGGATACGCCGGGACATGCATGAGCAGCAAGCGACGATGCTTTGAGCCGGGTCACAAGCCCAAATGCCTTGTCATCGTTGACGACACCGCCGAATGGGATCGCGCGGTCTATTACGCCAGCCGCTGGGCGATCCGCGCCGGCGGTGGCGTGGTGATGCTGCGCATCATCGAGACCGAGGACCAGAACCAGCAGTGGCTCGGTGTCGCCGACATCATGCGCGCCGAGGCGCAGGAGGAGGCCAACGCCGCGCTCGACCGGGCAGCCGGCCGCGCCAACGGCATCGCCGCGATCACGCCCGAGCGCGTGATCCGGGAGGGCGCCCCGATGGAACAATTGCTGGAGGTTATCGATCAGGATCCGGATATCGCCACGCTGGTGCTCGCCGCCAATCCCGGCGCCGAGGGACCGGGGCCACTCGTTGCGCTGCTCGCCAACGCGGTCGGCACGTTCCCGATTCCGGTGACGATCATCTCGGGCGAACTGAGCGACCCCGAAGTCGACGCGCTGTCGTAGGCCTCCCCGCAGATCGGCGCGAGGAAGTTAACTCGCTGATACCGCAGGGAAACTCCTACAACCGCCCCTTGACCGTGCGTTTGGCGTCGCCATCTGGTACTGAGAGCTCACGCGCCGGCCTTGAACCGGCGACGTCCGGAGAAAACCATGTTCATTCAGACCGAAGCCACCCCCAATCCCGCCACGTTGAAGTTCATTCCCGGCCGCGTCGTGTCCGATGGCGGCCCCATGGAATTCGCCTCGCGCGAGGCTGCCGCCCGCTCGCCGCTCGCCGAAAAACTTTTCGACGTGCCCGGCGTCACCAGCGTGTTCTACGGCAGCGACTTCATCACCGTGACCAAGGCGAGCGGTGAATGGCAGCAGCTCAAGCCCGCGATCCTCGGCGCCATCATGGAGTATTACATGTCCGGCGCGCCGCTGCTCGCCGATGGCGTGGCCCCTGATGACGACAATCTCGACGAGCAAGACGAATTTTTCGACGAGGCGGACGCCGAGACGGTCGACATGATCAAGGATCTGATCGAGACCCGCGTGCGGCCGGCAGTCGCCAATGATGGCGGCGACATCACCTTCCGCGGCTTCAAGGACGGCGTCGTCTATCTCAACATGAAGGGCGCCTGCTCCGGCTGCCCGTCGTCGACCGCGACGCTCCAGCACGGCATCCAGAACCTGCTCAGGCACTTCGTGCCCGACGTGGTCGAAGTCCGGCCGATGTAATCGAGCGCGAATGGCGCGTAGCGAATGGCGAATGGAACTCCGATCGATTAGACTATTCGCCGTTCACCACTCGCCATTCGCTTTTTCATGTTGATCCTCGCCATCGATACTGCACTCGACGCCTGCGCGGCCGCCGTGCTCGACACCGGGGCCGCTGCGCTGCTTGCGCAGGAATCGCTCGCGATGAAGCGCGGGCATGCGGAAGCGCTGATGCCGCTGATTGCGCGGGTGATGCAATCGGCCGAGCTCAGCTTCACCGCGCTCGACCGCATCGCGGTCACGACCGGTCCGGGCAGCTTCACGGGCCTGCGCGTCGGCATCTCGGCAGCGCGCGGACTTGCGCTCGCCGCCGGCAAGCCGGCGGTGGGACTGACGACACTGTCGGCCTTTGCCGCGGCCATCGTCAGCCAGAGCAAGACGGCGCCTGTGATCTCCGCCATCGACGCGCGGCATGATCACGTCTATTTCCAGATCGTCGCCGGCGACGGCAGCCAGCTGGTGCGGCCAAGAGTTGCTGGCATCGATGAGGCGATTGCCGCCTCACAATTCGGCGCGCCGCATCTGGTCGGCAATGCCGCCAAAATTCTCGCCGATCGCTGGCCGAAGGATGCAGCCCAACCGATCGCCGTCGACCAGCAAGTCGCGCCCGACATCAATTGGGTGGCATGGCTGGCTGCGGCCGCTGATCCCGGCACCAGGCCGGCACGTCCGTTCTATTTGCGTGCGCCCGATGCGAAACCGGCAGCCATTCCGCCGCTCGCAGCACACGCCGCAACCCCATGATGAATTGGCTCGCCGAATGGTGGCGCGGCCACAGTGTCGTCGTCGAGAGCGCGACCGCGCGCGACGCTGCGCGGCTGGCGCAACTGCATGGCGCATCCTTTGCGCGCGGCTGGGGCGAAGCCGAATTCGAAAGCATGGTGAGCGAGCGCAACACGCTGGTGCACCGCTTGCGATTGGGCCGCAAGACGATCGGTTTTGCAGTCTCGCGGATGGGCGCGGACGAGGCGGAAATCCTCTCCATTGCCATCGACCAGGCCTATCGCGGTCGCGGGCTCTCCCGCGCGCTGCTGATGACCCATCTCGGCCACCTCGCCGGCCGCGGCGTGCGCACTATATTTCTCGAAGTCGAGGAAAATAACCGGCCCGCGCGGGCGCTCTACGACCGTATCGGATTCATGGTGGTCGGGCGCCGCGAACGCTACTATAAGCAGGCGAACGGGGAACAATTGAACGCACTTCTGATGCGACGTGACTTGTCGTAACATCGATTGAGCAAAGCGCCCGCCAGGCAGACAACCCTATGACCGCACTAAAACCTTCTTCCGCGACCAAGGCGACCGGCATCGAGGCGCGCTGTGCCGCCACCGGCATGCGCATGACCGAGCAGCGCCGCGTCATCGCCCGCGTGCTCGCGGAGGCCGTGGATCACCCCGATGTCGAGGAACTCTACCGGCGCTGCGTTGCCGTCGACGACAAGATCTCGATCTCGACCGTCTATCGCACCGTAAAGCTGTTCGAGGATGCCGGCATCATCGAACGCCATGATTTCCGCGAGGGCCGCGCGCGCTATGAGCAGATGCGCGACAGCCATCACGACCATCTCATCAATTTACGCGACGGCAAGGTGATCGAGTTCACCTCCGAAGAAATCGAGAAGCTGCAGGCGGAGATCGCCCGCAAGCTCGGCTACAAGCTGGTCGATCACCGGCTCGAGCTCTATTGCGTCCCGCTCGACGACGACAAGCCGACGTCTTGATGAACAGATCTTTCGGCGAGCTCTCTTCACCTCTCCTCGTTGGGGAGATGTGACACCGCATCGCACCAGATCATTTGACCCTCAGAGCTAAAGTGCCCATCGATCTCATCATCTTCGATTGCGACGGCGTGCTCGTGGACAGCGAGGTTATCTCCTGTCGCGCGCATGCGGATGTGCTCACCCGGCACGGCTATCCGATCACATCGGAGCAGGTGTTCGAGCGCTTCCTTGGCCGCTCGACGCGGCAGGCCAATCTCGAGATCGAGACCGAGCTCGGCCGCAAGCTGCCCGAGGCCTATCACGGCGATCTGCAAGACGAGCTGTTCGGCGCGTTCGAACGTGACCTGGAAGCGATCCGCGGGATTCACGATGTGCTCGATCAGGTCAAGCAACGCGTGTGTGTGGCTTCCAGCGGCTCGCACCAGCGCATGCGCGTGAGCTTGGGGAGCACCTCGCTCCATGAGCGGCTTGCGCCGAACATCTTCTCGGCCTCGCAAGTGAAGAACGGCAAGCCGGCGCCCGACCTGTTCCTGTTCGCGGCAAAGGAAATGGGCGTGCCGCCCGAGCGCTGTGTCGTGATCGAGGACAGCCTTGCCGGCATTGCCGGCGCCCGGGCGGCAGGGATGGTTGTGTTCGGCTTTTACGGGGGCAGCCATTGCAGTCCGCACTATGCCGACGTCCTGCGCCAGGCGGGCGCTGACCTGACCTTTGGCGATATGCGGCAATTGCCGGATCTGGTCCGGAGGGTCGAGGCCGACGCCGTCGTAGGCTGATTCCCCGCACGCCGGCGTCGTTCCGGGGCATCGCGGAGCGATGAACCCGGAATCTAGAGGTTTTTGGCGCGAGATTCCGGGTTCGATGCTGCGCATCGCCCCCGAATGAGGGCAGGAACGCCTCATTCGCTGGATTTTCGCCCTTCCAGCCTATATCTGAAGGCCGTTCTCCACCTCAAATCCGGGTTCCATGACGCCGCCGCGCAAGCTGCACATCAAATCATATGGCTGCCAGATGAACGTCTACGATGCCCAGCGCATGGTGGACACGCTGGCTCCGGAAGGATTCGTGGAGACGTCGAGCACTGAAGACGCCGACCTCGTCATCCTCAACACCTGCCATATCCGCGAGAAGGCGTCGGAGAAGGTTTATTCCGAACTCGGGCGCTTGCGCGTCGCCAAGGACGAGGCGGCACGCCGTGGCCGCACCATGCAGATCGCGGTCGCCGGCTGCGTCGCACAGGCCGAGGGCGAGGAGATCGTGCGCCGCGCGCCTGCCGTCGATGTCGTGGTGGGCCCGCAGAGCTACCACCATTTGCCGGAGCTGTTGAAGCGCGCTGACCATGACGGCCGCGCGATCGAGACCGAATTTCCGGCTGCCGACAAGTTCGGCTTCCTCGCCCAGCCAAAGCCCGAAACGATCCGCGCGCGCGGCATCTCCGCCTTCGTCACCGTTCAGGAAGGCTGCGACAAGTTCTGCACCTTCTGCGTCGTCCCATATACGCGCGGCGCGGAAGTGTCACGGCCGGTTGCGAAGATTGTCGACGACGTGAAGCGGCTCGCCGACAACGGCGTGCGCGAGCTCACGCTGATCGGCCAGAACGTCAACGCCTATCACGGCGAGGGTCCGGACGGACAAAGTTGGCCGCTTGGCAAGCTGCTCGAGCATCTCGCGCAGATTCCCGGCATCGCGCGGTTGCGCTATTCGACCAGCCATCCCCGCGACGTCGATGACAGCCTGATTGCGGCCCACCGCGATCTGCCCGGCCTGATGCCCTTCGTGCATTTGCCGGTGCAGTCCGGCTCGGACCGGATCCTGGCGGCCATGAACCGCAAACATACCGCCGATGATTATCGGAAAGTCATCGACCGTTTCCGGGCTGTGCGCCAAGACATTGCTTTTTCATCAGATTTTATCGTCGGTTTCCCTGGGGAGACTGAGCAAGATTTTTGCGCGACCCTCGCACTGGTCACACAAATCGGCTACGCTGCAGCGTACTCGTTCAAATATTCGGCCCGGCCGGGAACCCCCGCCGCGGACATGCAGGAGACGGTGTCCCTAGTCGAGATGGACCAGCGATTGGAGCGGCTCCAGGAGTTGATCGACGCGCAGCAATCGGCCTTCAACAAGGCTGCGATTGGCACAACCGTTGACGTGTTGTTCGAGCGCGAGGCGCGCAATGCCGGCCAGATCGTCGGCCGCACCGCTTACCTTCAGCCTGCGCATGTGATGGCGTCACCCACCATCATCGGAAAAATCCTGCCGGTTCGGATCGATAGCCTCGAGCGCTACAGCCTGCTCGGCGAGCTCGCGACGCCTGAGCCCGCGCAGCGGCCCGCTTTATCGCCAATCGCCACTGGAGCCTGAAACCCTTGCCAAAAAGCGCATCGGATTCGTCTTCGTTCGCTCCCAGCCGCAAATTTGACCGCGACATGCAAGTTCCGCCCGAAACCCAGGTCGTCATCGACTTCGACGACAACCGCGCCACTTCCGCGCTGGTCGGCCCGTACGGGCAGAATCTGGCGCAGATCGAGCGCCGGCTCGGCGTCGTCGTCGACTCCAAGGGCAACCACATCACCATCGGCGGCACGCGCGATGGCTGCGACGCCGCGCGGCGCGTACTGGAGATGCTCTACGCCCAGGCTGTGAAGGGACAGGATCTCGACCAGGGCGAGGTCGAAGGCGCGATCCGCGCTGTGATCGCGCAGGGCTCGCTGTTCGAGTTCGACGCCAAGTCGGCCAAGTCGACCTTCGAAAGCATCAATTTGCGCAAGCGCCCGGTGCGCGCGCGCACCGCCGCACAGGATTCCTACATTCGTGCGCTGAAACGCCACGAGCTGGTGTTCGGCGTCGGCCCGGCCGGCACCGGCAAGACCTGGCTCGCCGTCGCACACGCCGCGCAACTGTTCGAGCGCAAGGAGGTCGACAAGATCATCCTGTCGCGCCCGGCCGTGGAAGCCGGAGAGCGGCTCGGCTTCCTGCCCGGCGATCTCCGCGAGAAGGTCGACCCCTATCTGCGTCCGATCTACGACGCGCTGTATGACCTGATGGACGCGCGCATCGTCGAGCGCGCGCTCCAGACCGGCGAGATTGAGATCGCGCCGCTCGCCTTCATGCGCGGCCGCACGCTGACCAATGCCGTGATCATCCTGGACGAGGCGCAGAACACCACCTCGATGCAGATGAAGATGTTTTTGACCCGTCTTGGCGAGAACAGCCGGATGATCGTGACCGGCGATCCGTCGCAGATCGACCTGCCGAACGGCCAGACGTCCGGCCTGTCGGAGGCGACCCGTCTGCTCGGCGGCGTCGAGGGCATTTCGCAAGTTCATTTCACGGCCGAGGACGTGATCCGCCACGAGCTCGTGGCGCGGATCGTTGCCGCCTATGAGGGCTCGGCGCAGCGCCCGGCCGCAGGCAAGCCATAACGAGAAAAACCGGATCGCAAGACGCAAGTAAGCGTCGTCCGTTCCGAACAACACCATGTCGCATTCCAACCTTCCCATGACCGAGGTCCTCGTCGTTGCCGATTGCTGGCAGGGCGAGCCCGATGCCGAGGGCGTGATCCAGCGCGCCATCGCAGAAGCCGCGGCGATGATCGACGATGACTTTGCCGGCGCCGAAGTGGCCGTGATGCTGACCGATGATTCCGGCATCCGCACGCTGAACAGCAACTGGCGCGGCATCGACAAGCCGACCAACGTGCTGTCCTTTCCCGCGCTCCAGCCGGAGGGCGAATGGAAGCCAGGCGATGCGCCGCGCATGCTCGGCGACATCGCCATCGCCTATGAGACGCTGCGGCGCGAAGCGACCGAGGAACAGAAGCCTTTCGACCACCATTTGAGCCATCTCGCGGTGCACGGTTTCCTGCACCTGATCGGCTACGACCACGAAAACGACGCTGACGCGGAGGAGATGGAGGGGCTCGAACGGGACGTCCTGGCCCAGCTCGGTATCCCAGACCCCTATGCAGAGCGCTGACGGATGGATCGAGATGGCGGATTCCGAACCAATCCATGACAATCCGCGAAACACCCGCAACCTGCCCGCGGTGGTGCAGCCGGGCGAGGTCCCGCGTCCGGCCGCCGAAGGCTGGCTGATCCGCGCCATCCGCACGTTGTTCGGCTGGAAGGCGGGCTCGGTCCGCGACGATCTCCAGGTCGTGCTCGACGCCACGACGCCTGACGATGCCGGCTTCTCCGCCGTCGAGCGCACCATGCTGCGCAACATCCTCAACCTGCATGAGCGCCGCATCGCCGACGTCATGGTGCATCGCGCCGACATCATCGCGGTGAAGCGCGACATCCCGCTCGGCGAGCTGATGGACCGCTTCGAGAGCGCGGGCCACTCCCGCTTCGTGGTCTACAACGAGACGCTCGACGATCCCGTCGGCATCGTGCATATCCGCGATCTCCTGACCTTCATGACGGCCAAGGCCCGCGTCTCGGAAGCCACCAAGACCAAGCGCAAGAAGCCGCTGCCCGCCGGCCTCGATTTGCGCGCCGTCGATCTCGCGCTGCCGCTGCACGAAGCCAACATCATCCGCAAGCTCCTGTACGTGCCGCCCTCGATGCGGGCAATCGACCTGCTCGCGCAGATGCAGGCCTCGCGCATCCATCTCGCGCTCGTGGTCGACGAATATGGCGGCTCCGACGGGCTGGTCTCGCTCGAGGATATCGTCGAGCAGATCGTCGGCGAGATCGACGACGAGCACGACAGCGACGAGCCGCCGTCGATCGTGCGGCAAGCAGACAATTCCTTCATCGCCGATGCGCGCGCTAGCCTCGACGACGTCCGCTCCGTGATCGGCGAGGATTTCGTTACCGGCGAAGCGGGTGAAGAGGTCGAGACGCTCGGCGGCTATCTGGTCAGCTTCGTCGGCCGCCTGCCTGTGCGCGGCGAGGTGATCTCCGGCCCCGGCAATTACGAGGTCGAGGTGCTCGACGCCGATCCGCGCCGCGTCAAGCGCCTGCGCATCGCGGCTCGCAAGGAACGTCCGGCCCCGCGCACCCAGCGCGAAAGCCGCCGCCGCGAGGCGACGCCCGATCAGGGCACGACGCCATCCGGTGACACACCCAATCCGCCGCCCGGCGACGGAGCCGGCCCGCAGTGACCCTCGCACAACGACTTCGGACGGTCGCGCTCGCCATCATCCTCACCTGGGGATGGAAGCGCGCAGCTATTGCGATGGCGGCCGGCGCGCTCTCGGTGCTGGCGCTCTCACCGTTCAATGCCTGGCCGGTGCTGTTTCTGACCTTTCCGGTGCTGGTCTGGCTCATCGACGGCGCCGGCGGCGGCCGGTTCGGCGGCGTTCCCGCGGCGGCGCTGACTGGCTACTGGTTTGGGCTCGGCTATTTCGTCCCCGGCCTCTACTGGATCGGCTACGCCTTCTTCGTCGATGCTCAGACCTTTGCCTGGCTGACGCCGTTTGCGGTGCTGGGCCTGCCGGCGTATCTGGCCATCTACACGGCGATCGGATTTGCGCTGGCGCGGCTGTTCTGGACCAAGGACGCCGCGCGCATCCTCGCGCTCGCAGCCAGTCTCACCGTCGCCGAATGGTTGCGCGGCCATGCCCTGACCGGCTTTCCCTGGAACGCCTTCGGCTACGCGTTGTTCGAGCCGCTGCCGCTGGCACAGACCGCGTCGCTGATCGGCCTGTGGGGCATGACGTTCCTGACGGTCGCGATCTTCGCCAGCCCTGCGGCGCTGATCGACCGCACCGCGGATCGGAAAATGCCGTGGCGCGCGCCGGCCGCGGCGATCGTATTGCTGATGATCATGGGCATCTTCGGCGCGATCCGACTGTCGCTGCATCCGACGACGATGGTGGCGGGCGCCAAGCTCCGCCTGATGCAGCCGAACCTGCAGCAGGACGCCAAATTCAACTACTCCGCCAAGGCGGAGGTGATGAAGAAATATCTCGCTTTGTCGGACCGCGCCTCCGGACCCCAGTCGACCGGCGTACGCGATGCCACCATCCTGATCTGGCCGGAATCCGCCTTTCCGTTTTTCCTGACCCGCGAAGCCGACGCGATGGCGCAAATCGCGGACCTCCTGCCCAAGGGCACGGTGCTGATCACGGGGTCGGTCCGTGCGCCTGATCTGCCGCCGGGCAGGCGAATCACGCGCGCCTATAACTCGATCTATGTGATCGACCACGACGGCGGCGTGCTTTCCGTCTACGACAAGCTGCACCTGGTACCGTTCGGAGAATTTCTGCCCTATCAGGACCTGATGGAGGAGCTCGGCTTCGAGCAACTGACCCGGGTTCAGGGCGGTTTCATTCCCGGCACCGTGCGGCATGCGCTGCCGGTGCCGAGTGCGCCGTCCGCGCTACCGCTCATCTGCTACGAGGCCATCTTTCCCGGTGACGTTGCGGGACTTAAGGAGCGGCCGGGCTGGATCGTCAACCTGACCAATGACGGCTGGTTCGGAATTTCCACCGGCCCCTACCAGCACATGGAGCAGGCGCGGATGCGCGCCATCGAGTTCGGATTGCCGCTGGTCCGCTCGGCAAACACAGGGGTTTCAGCGGTCGTCGATCCCGTAGGCCGGACCATCGCCAGCCTTGGCCTCGGCATCGAAGGCGTGCTGGATTCGGGCCTGCCCGCCGCGATCCCCCCGACCCTGTATGCCAGGGTCGGGGACATTCCGGCCGCGCTCCTCGTCGCGCTCGCCGTCATTCTTGCGGTGCGCAAGCGCGTTGCCAGACGGCATTCCTGATCGCCGGCGGCGCCGGCGGTTAACTTTTGACAACCGTAATCCACCGGTTGACAGATCGGCGGCACGCTCCGCATTCTGCTCCTGCTGCACGAAGACAGTGGGGCGTTGCTAAATTTCTCCGCAATGTTTCCCAAAAATCCCAAGAGAGGTTTTAGCGACGTATCACCTGACGCATACTCCCCTGTTGCGCTAAAGGTGTCTGAGGAGGACAGAGGAGATGTCGAAAGCGCCCAACCCTGTTGACAAATATGTCGGCAGCCGCGTGCGCATGCGCCGCATCATGTTGGGCATGAGCCAGGAGAAGCTCGGCGAAGCGCTTGGCCTTACGTTCCAGCAGATCCAGAAGTACGAGAAGGGCACCAACCGGGTCGGCGCGAGTCGTATTCAGCAGATCGCGGAAATCCTACAGGTGCCGGTGTCGTTCCTGTTCGAGGGCGGACCGAGCGGCACGCCGGGCCCCGATGGCTTCAGCGAGGGCGCCTCGCCCTCCTACGTCTCCGACTTCCTCGCCACGTCGGAAGGGCTGGCGCTGACGAAAGCCTTCACCCGAATCACCGATTCCAAGCTGCGCCGCTCGATCGTCGATCTCGTCGAGCAAATCGCCGCCCGCGAAGGCCCCGACAAGCGCTGACGCGCGTTTGCCGTTCCAGCTTTGCATTCGGGCCGTGAGGCTGCGCCAAATCTGGCCTATGTCGTGATCTGTGGTCCGCGTATAAGGCGCGCGACCTTCCACGACATTCCTCACCCCGAGGCACAGGCGACGACATGTCCAGCTCAAATTCGTTCGACACCGCGACCATCCTTGAGGGCATCCGCCGCTGGGTGGAGATCGAGACGCCGACGGAAGCGCCCGAGCAGGTCAACGAGTTGATGTCTGTCGTCACAGAGCAGCATCGCGACCTGCCCGTCACGACCGAACGCGTCGCGGGCATCAATGGCTGCGGCGATCATCTCGTGGTGCGCTCGGCATGGGGCCAGGACAGACCCGGCATCCTCGTGCTCAGCCACCTCGATACCGTACACCCCCTGGGCTTCATCGAGCGCCTGCCCTTCAAAATCGAGGGCGACAGTGCCTTCGGCCCCGGCATCTACGACATGAAGGGCGGCGCCTATATCGCCCATCACGCCTTCCGCAACCTCTGCGCGACGTCCGACCGCTCGCCGCTCGGCATCACCCACATGTTCACTTCCGACGAGGAGATCGGCAGCCCGACCTCGCGCGCGCTGATCGAAGCGGAAGGGCGCAAGGCCAAATATGTGCTGGTGACGGAGCCGGCGCGCGACGGCGGCAAGATCGTGACCGGGCGCAAGGGCGTCGGACGGTTCGAAGTTTTCATCAAGGGCGTGCCCGCGCATGCAGGCTCGCGGCCCGAGGATGGCCGCAGCGCCATCCGCGAGCTCGCCAATATCATTCAGGCGCTGGAGGGGATGAACGATGTCAAGCGCGGCGTCAGCGTCAATGTCGGCGTGGTGCGTGGCGGCACGCGGCCCAACGTCACGCCGGAAGAAGCCTATGCCGAGGTCGATCTGCGCGTGCTCAGCAATGCCGACGCAGACGAATTCGTCGGAAAGATTCTTGGGCTGACCTCCAAGACCGAAGGCGTCACCGTCAAGGTGACGGGCGACCTCAACCGACCTCCTTATGAGAAGAGCAATTCCGGCGCCTCGCTCTATGAGCATGCGAAAACGCTGGCGGGCGAGCTCGGCTTCGATCTGATCGACACCCACACCGGCGGCGGATCGGACGGCAATTTCACCGCGGCCCATACCGCAACGCTCGACGGACTCGGCGTCGACGGTACCGGTGCGCACACCCACTATGAGCAGCTCTACCTCTCCTCGCTCGAGCCGCGCGCGCGGCTGCTCTATCGCCTGTACCAGACGCTGCGATGAGCGAGCGCAGATCGGATCCGGCTCGCGCTGACGACGGCGAACGCGCGTTCTTCGGCCGCCGCAAGGGGCACAAGCTCCGACCGCACCAGGCCGACCTCGTTGCGCATCTGCTGCCACATCTTGCGCTCGACATCGCGCAAGACGCGCCTGCGAATACGCGCGAGATCTTCGATCCCGCTGCCGAAGAGTTGCGGCTCGAGATCGGCTTCGGCGGCGGCGAGCATCTGGCGGCGGAAGCGCAAAACTTTCCGGCCACCGGCTTCATCGGCTGCGAGCCCTATGTCAATGGCATGGCAAAAATCCTCGCGCAGATCGAGGCGCACAATATCGGCAATATCCGCCTGTTCGCGGGCGATGCGGCCGAGCTGCTGGCCTGGCTGCCGAACTCTTCACTGTCGCGGATCGACCTGATCCATCCCGATCCCTGGCCGAAGCGGCGGCACTGGAAGCGGCGCTTCGTCCAGGACAAGACGATTGCCGCAATGGCCCGCGTGCTCCGAAGCGGCGGCGAATTCCGCTTCGTCTGCGACATCGACGATTACTGCGCCTGGACGCTGTCGCATCTCGCCCGCTCGCCGGATTTCGTCTGGCTCGCCGAGCGTGCCGACGATTTTCGGCTGCCCTGGGCCGGCTACACCATGACACGTTACGGGCGAAAGGCCGCGCGGGAAGGACGCAAGGCGGCGTATTTGCGATTCCGGAGAGTCTGAGCCTCAGTTGCGCCAGAAATTCACGACGCGCTCGGCGGTCGACGGCATCAGCTTGGTGAAGTTCGTTCGCGCCGCTTCGATGTCGGCGTCCGCGGGCGTGCGCTGCGGGCCGTACCACAACAGGACCAGCGCGCGCACGGTCGGCCAGCCGAAATTCAGAACCCGGCCCAGGATCAGGATCGGATCGTAACGGTCGCCGGCGATCAGCCGGTCGAGGATGGAGAGCTTGATGCCGGACATCGCGGAGAGCGTCGCGATGGATTCCTCATATTTGTGGGCCTTGGCGAAGCCGAGCAGCGCACTTTCGCCGAGGTGGCCTTCGCGATGCAGCCCGAGCACGGTGCGCTGCGCCGCCGCAAAGTCGCGCCGCGGACCTGGCGGCAGCGAAGCCTCCTCGAGTTCGGCCATCGCGCGCCTGATCTCCGCCTGGCGCGCAGGCTTGACCACGCTCGACAGACGGCGGCGGATGACGTCGAGCGTTCCGCCCAGGAGCTCCTTGAGCTGGTCGCCGGTGAGATCGTCGCGCTGGCCGATCTTGAGCGTCAGCACACCGTCCTGCGCCGCGCGCTTGATCAGCTCCGAATAGCCCCCTGCCGAGAACGTCGCACCCGCATTGCCGGCAGCACGCCGCACCACGTCGCGATCGCCGCGCTCGACCAGCACGTCGGTGATCCCCGCCGACAGGGCGGCCCGCTCGGTCATCGCGAGAAGGTGGCCCTGACCTTTCAGGCGCGCGATCTCGATCAGCGCGGCTTCGTCGAGCACCGGAGAGCGACGCAACACCGGGCCCGCCACCTGAATTTCGTTCTCGCGCGCGAGCTGACCGACGAGATGGCGCGGCGCGTTCGCCACGCGCGAAAACCGTTCGGCAAGATCGACGCGCGCCGTCAGATCGGCATGCGGAACGAGGTCGATCAGGAGATTGTCGAAGAGATCGACGAGATCAGGCCTGAGCTTGGCGGCATCCTGGAAGAACAGGTCAGCGATGGCGCGCGCGATGTCGCTGCGACGCCTGGGGTCGCCGCGCCTGACGATCTCGTCCAGTCCCGGAATGAGCGACGTGGCAACGGTCATGAAACGCGAACTCGCATTGGGCACGCCGGGAGTACACGAAAAGCCTTAAAATGCACCGTCAGCAGGCAATTTAGGCCATCCTTGGTGAAGGAACGGTTAGGCGGAGACCGCATAAAAAGGCGCTCCGGGCCCAGCCGGGCCTTGTCGCGAGGAGCGAAAAGCGCTATATCCGCGCCAACTTATCTTCTCATACGATCGGTATTGAGAGTGGGCCCGGAAGGACCCGCTCTTTTTTATTACCTGCATCGACGACGAGATCGGGCGGCCTTCTGTGGAGGCCGACCGGCCCCACGAGTTCCCAACGTAAAGCAAGCGTTAACCATAAGAACCATCTTGACCGCTGATATGATCGAACCGAGCACTGGTTCCACGGATGCCGAGCTGTTGGCCGAGCCGCGGCTCGTGGTCGAGCCGGGCGTGGCCGCGCGGGTCTCGGCGATCGCGAGTCCCGTCCTGCAAGGCATGGGATATCGCCTGGTGCGGATCCGCATCTCCGGGGAAGCCGGCTGCACGGTCCAGGTCATGGCGGAGCGGCCGGACGGCTCGATGCAGATCGAGGATTGCGAAGCGATCTCGCGGGCGCTGTCGCCGGTGCTCGACGTCGCCGACCCCATCGACCGCGCCTATCGGCTGGAGATTTCCTCGCCGGGCATCGACCGGCCGCTGGTGCGCCGCTCCGATTTCGAGCGCCATCTTGGGCATCTGCTGAAGATCGAAATGGCCGTCGCCCACGACGGACGAAAGCGCTTCCGCGGCACCATCGCCGGCATCGAAGGCGACCGCGTTCGCATCACGCGCGACGACGTCAAGGCCGGCGAGGACGCCGACGTTCTCCTGGTGATGGAGGATATCGGCGAGGCGCGGCTGGTCCTGACCGACGAGTTGATCGCGGAGTCCATGCGCCGTGGCAAGGCCCAGGAGCGCGAGATGCGTCGCAATCTCGGCCTGGAGCCGCCGCAACCGGCGCACGCCAAGATCAGCGAAAAAACGACCAAGAACACCAAGCCGAAAAAGAAGCCGGCACCGAAGAACACCAAACAACATCGCCTGGCCGCCGAACGTGCGCGGCGTGGCGAAATCGAGCCTGACGAAGGAGACTAGCCATGGCAGTCAGCGCCAATCGACTTGAATTGCTGCAGATCGCCGACGCCGTTGCGCGCGAGAAATCGATCGACCGCGGCATCGTCATTGCCGCGATGGAGGACGCCATCGCGAAGGCGGCGCGCGCCCGTTACGGCAGCGAGACTGACGTTCACGCCGAGATCGACCCCAAGAAGGGCGAGCTTCGGCTGTCGCGCCACATGCTGGTCGTCGACAAGGTCGAAAACCATTCCAACCAGATCTCACTGGTCGACGCGCAGCGCGCCAATCCCGGCGCCCAGGTCGGCGACACCATCGCCGACACGCTGCCGCCGCTGGAATACGGCCGCATCGCCGCACAGTCGGCCAAGCAGGTCATCGTGCAGAAGGTGCGCGAGGCCGAGCGCGACCGGCAGTACCAGGAATTCAAGGATCGCATCGGCGACATCGTCAACGGCGTCGTCAAGCGCGTCGAATATGGCAGCGTGATCGTCGATCTCGGCCGTGGCGAAGCCATCATCCGCCGCGACGAGATGCTGCCGCGCGAGGTGTTCCGCAACGGCGACCGCGTCCGCGCCTACATCTTCGACGTGCGCCGCGAGACTCGCGGCCCGCAGATTTTCCTGTCCCGCACCCATCCGCAGTTCATGGCCAAGCTGTTCGCGCAGGAAGTGCCGGAAATCTATGACGGCATCGTCGAGATCAAGGCGGTGGCCCGTGACCCCGGCTCGCGCGCCAAAATCGGCGTGATTTCCCGCGATTCCTCGGTCGATCCGGTCGGCGCCTGTGTCGGTATGCGCGGCTCGCGCGTGCAGGCGGTGGTGAACGAATTGCAGGGCGAGAAGATCGACATCATCCCCTGGTCGCCCGACATCGCGACCTTCGTGGTCAACGCGCTGGCTCCGGCCGAAGTGTCCAAGGTCGTCATCGACGAGGACCGCGAACGCATCGAGGTCGTGGTGCCCGACACCAACAACCAGCTGTCGCTGGCGATCGGCCGCCGCGGCCAGAACGTCCGCCTTGCCTCGCAGCTCACCGGCTGGGACATCGACATCCTGACCGAGCAGGAGGAATCGGAGC
Organism: Bradyrhizobium sp. CB82; assembly: GCF_029714405.1. Classification (NCBI taxonomy): domain Bacteria; kingdom Pseudomonadati; phylum Pseudomonadota; class Alphaproteobacteria; order Hyphomicrobiales; family Nitrobacteraceae; genus Bradyrhizobium; species Bradyrhizobium sp. CB82. The sequence goes on from NZ_CP121650.1 coordinate 45,144, forward strand.
GCCGCCAGGCAGACTTCGAGAACTCCACCCGCGTCTTCATGGAATCGCTCAACGTCGACGAGGTGGTCGGTCAATTGCTGGCGTCCGAAGGCTTCACTTCGGTCGAGGAACTGGCGATGGTCGACGTCAAGGAACTCGCCGGCATCGAAGGTTTCGACGAGGAGACCGCGCAGGAGCTGCAGAACCGCGCGCGCGAATATCTCGAACAGCAGGAAGCCGAGCTCGAGGCCAAGCGCAAGGAGCTCGGCGTCGAGGACGCCGTGAAGGACGTGCCGGGCGTCACCTCGAAGATGCTGGTGAAGTTCGGCGAGAACGACATCAAGACGGTCGACGACCTCGCCGGCTGCGCCACCGACGATCTGGTCGGCTGGACCGAGCGCAAGGAAGGCGGCGAGCAGACCAAGCATGCCGGCGCGCTCGATGGCATCGACATCTCCCGCGATGATGCGGAGGCGATGATCATGCAGGCGCGCGTCAAGGCCGGCTGGATAACCGAGGCCGACCTCGCCAAGCCCGCTGAAGACGCCGAGGCGTCCGAACAGCAGCCGGCTTAAGGACGATCAGGAGATGTCGCCCGGATGCTTGCCAGCACTGACCCCGAACTCGACCACGGACCGCGGACCGAAAGGTCCGCGACCATGCGCATGTGCGTGGTCAGCCGAAAGGTCCGGCCGATCGACGAGCTGATCCGCTTCGTCGTTTCACCCCAGGGCGATATTGTTCCCGACCTCAAGCGCAAGCTGCCCGGCCGGGGCATGTGGATATCGGCCAGCCGGCAGGCGGTTGCGCAAGCCGTGCACCGTCACCATTTCAGCAAGGCTTTCAAGCGCAATTTGCGCGTCCCGCCGACGCTTCCCTCCGACACGGAAACGCTGCTGGTTCGGAGTGTGACCGAGGCGCTCGCGATTGCCACCAAGGCAGGCCAGGTCCTGGCGGGCTTCGCCAAGGTCGAGGCCGCCCTGAAAGAGGGAACGGTCGCGGTCCTGATCCACGCCAGTGACGGAGCCCAGGACGGAATTCGCAAATTGGACGCCCTGGTGCGGCAAAACGAGCGGAATCGCGACGAGAAGCCACAAATTCCCGTCGTCACCGCGTTGAAATCGGCAGAATTGGATTTGGCACTAGGCAGGTCAAATGTGATACATGCTGCGCTGCTCGCGGGCCCGGCGAGCAGGACATTCCTGTCACGTAGCCAGGTGCTGGTCCGATACCGGCTGGCGGACGATGACGAGACTGCCGAAAAGCGCGGCCAGGATTTCTGAAGACAACGACGACCGGTATGACAGTGCGGCAACGCACAACGATAACAAGATCAGGATTAGGACTGCTGAATGGTTGATACCAAGACCCCTGGCGACAAGAAGCTGAGCGTTCCGAGCAAGACGCTGACGCTCAAGCCGCGCGTCGAAACGGGCACCGTGCGCCAGAGCTTCAGCCATGGCCGCAGCAAGCAGGTTGTGGTCGAGAAGCGTGGCAAGCGCCGGATCGGAGACACCGGTCCTGAGCCGCACACCCCTGAGGTTTCGAAGCCCGCGCCGGCCGCGCCCCCTGCGGCGCGCCCCGCTCCGGCGGCCGCGCCGCGCAGCGCCAATTCCGGCGTCGTGCTGCGCACCCTGACCGAGGACGAGCGTTCCGCCCGTGCCAGCGCGCTGGCCGACGCCAAGCTGCGCGAGATCGAAGAGCGCCGCCAGGCCGAAGAGGAAGCCCAGCGCCGCGCCATCCGCGAAACCGCCGAGCGCGCCGAGCGCGAGGCCGCTGAAGCCCGCCGCAAGGCCGAGGACGAACGTCATCGCCACGAGGACGAAGCCAAGCGGAAGGCCGAGATCGAGGCCAAGAAACGTTTTGGCGAAGGCGAGCAGCCCGCCTCGCAACAGGCCCGCGCACCCGCGGCCCGTCCCGCGACGACTCCGGGGGCCCGTCCTGCCACGGCACCGGGGGCTCGGACCACCAACGCGCCGGGAACCACCACGACGCGACCGGCCGCTCCGGCTGGCCGCGCACCGGCGGTTGCGGCCGAAGCGGATGAGGACGAGGCTCCGCGCCAGATCCGTCGCGGTCCCGGCGGCGCCATGCGTCCTGCAGCTGCGCCCAAGACCACCCACAAGCCAGGTCCGCAGAAGGAGCGCGGCCGCCTGACGGTCGTCACCGCGCTCAATGCCGACGACGTCCGCGAGCGCTCGATCGCCTCGTTCCGCCGCCGCACCCAGCGCCTGAAAGGCCACGCCTCGAACGAGCCGAAGGAAAAGCTGATCCGCGAGGTGACTATCCCGGAGGCCATCACCATCCAGGAACTCGCCAACCGCATGTCCGAGCGCGCGGTCGACGTCATTCGCATGCTGATGAAGCAGGGCGCGATGCACAAGATCACCGACGTGATCGACGCCGACACCGCGCAGCTCATCGCCGAAGAGCTTGGCCACACGGTGAAGCGTGTTGCCGCCTCGGACGTCGAAGAAGGCCTGTTCGACGTCGTCGACGATTCCACCGACACCGAGCCGCGTTCGCCTGTCGTGACCGTGATGGGCCACGTCGACCACGGCAAGACCTCGCTGCTCGACGCGCTCCGTCACGCCAATGTGGTCTCGGGCGAAGCCGGCGGCATTACCCAGCATATCGGCGCCTATCAGGTCTCCTCGCCCGAAACCGGCAAGAAGATCACCTTCATCGACACGCCCGGCCACGCCGCGTTCACCGCGATGCGCGCCCGCGGCGCCAAGGTCACCGACATCGTGGTGCTGGTGGTTGCGGCCGACGACGGCGTGATGCCGCAGACGGTCGAGGCCATCAACCACGCCAAGGCCGCGCGCGTGCCGATCATCGTGGCGATCAACAAGATCGACAAGCCCGATGCCAAGCCCGAGCGCGTGCGTACCGAACTGCTTCAGCACGAAGTGCAGGTCGAGTCGTTCGGCGGCGAAGTGGTCGACGTCGAGGTGTCAGCCAAGAACAAGACCAATCTCGACAAGCTGCTGGAGATGATCGCGCTGCAGGCCGAAATCCTCGACCTGAAGACCAATTCGGAGCGTCCGGCCGAGGGCACCGTGATCGAAGCCAAGCTCGATCGCGGCCGCGGTCCAGTCGCGACCGTGCTGGTTCAGCGCGGCACGCTTCGTGTCGGCGACATCATCGTCGCCGGCGCCGAAATGGGCCGCGTCCGCGCGCTGATCTCCGATCAGGGCGACACGGTGCAGGGGGCAGGTCCGTCGGTGCCGGTCGAAGTGCTCGGCTTCAACGGTCCGCCGGAGGCCGGCGATCGTCTCGCGGTGGTCGAGAACGAAGCCCGCGCCCGCCAGGTCACCAGCTATCGCGCGCACCAGAAGCGCGAGAACGCGGCTGCCTCGATTTCCGGGATGCGCGGCTCGCTCGAGCAGATGATGTCGCAGCTGAAGACCGCGGGCCGCAAGGAATTCCCGTTGATCGTCAAAGCCGACGTGCAGGGCTCGCTGGAAGCGATCCTCGGCTCGCTCGAGAAGCTCGGCACCGAGGAAGTCGCAGCCCGCATCCTGCATGCGGGCGTCGGCGGCATCTCGGAATCCGACGTCACGCTCGCGGAAGGCTTCAATGCCGCGATCATCGGCTTCTCGGTTCGCGCCAACAAGGAGGCGGCGGCCGCCGCCAAGCGCAACGGCATCGAGATCCGCTACTACAACATCATCTACGACCTCGTGGATGACGTGAAGAAGGCGATGAGCGGCCTGCTCGCGCCGACCCTGCGCGAAACCATGCTGGGCAATGCCGAGATCCTGGAGATCTTCAACATCTCCAAGGTCGGCAAGGTCGCCGGCTGCCGCGTCACCGACGGCACCGTGGAACGCGGCGCCAATGTGCGCCTGATCCGCGACAACGTCGTCGTGCACGAAGGCAAGCTGTCGACGCTGAAGCGCTTCAAGGACGAAGTGAAGGAAGTGCAGGCCGGTCAGGAATGCGGCATGGCCTTCGAGAGCTACCACGACATGCGCGTGGGCGACGTGATCGAGTGTTATCGAGTGGAGACGATCCAGCGCTCCCTGTAAGTCCAAATCTTACCGAAGCGCCTGGATCTTTTTGAACTGAAATTGCGAGAGCGCGATGGCCGGATTCATTCCGGCCATCGACGTCTCATTCGTTTCGACATGACAAATGACAATGCCCGTGTCCCATCACGGGCATGACGAGGTGATTTTTCGGACAATGCCCCGCCACCATCAGAAAAAGAGTTCCGCGCCCGGCGGCTCGCAGCGGCAGCTGCGCGTCGGCGAGCAGGTCCGCCATGCGATGGCCGATATTCTGGCGCAAGGCAATGTGCATGATGCGGACCTCGAAGGCCACATCATCACCGTGCCGGAGGTACGGATGTCGCCGGATTTAAAGCTCGCGACCATCTACGTGATGCCGCTCGGCGGCCACGACACCGAGCGCGTGATTGCCGCACTCGATCGCAACAAGAAATTCCTGCGCGGCGAAGTCGCGCGGCGCGTTAACCTGAAATTTGCACCTGACATTCGCTTCCGCGTCGACGAGCGATTCGACGAAGCGGAACGGATCGAGAAATTATTGCGAACGCCTGCGGTGCAAAAAGACTTGGACAAGGATCTGGAGCAGGATCCGGATTCGGATCGGGAAGAAGAGCGATGATGATGGACCCGGCTTACGGCGCAATCGGCACCGAAGACGCTGATTCGGGCGACGTACAGAAAAATAATTTTGCCGAGCTGCGCGCAGACGCCACGCCGCATTCGCAGGAGCGCCGCGTCAACAACGATCCGCGCGCCAAGCAGCAGAAGCAGCAGAAGAACAATCAGCCGCGCCGCGACCGGCGCGACGTGCACGGCTGGGTCGTGCTCGACAAGCCGATCGGCATGACCTCGACGCAGGCCGTTGCGGTGGTGAAGCGCCTGTTCCAGGCCAAGCGCGCTGGCCACGCCGGCACGCTCGACCCGCTCGCCTCCGGCGGCCTGCCGATCGCGCTCGGGGAGGCCACCAAGACCGTCCCCTTCGTGATGGACGGCCGCAAGCGCTACCGCTTCACCGTCTGCTGGGGCGAGGAGCGCGATACCGACGATATCGAGGGCCAGCCGACCGCCACCTCCCACCAGCGCCCGACCCGGGAGGCCATCCTCGCGCTGCTGCCCCGGTTCACCGGCGTGATCGAGCAGGTCCCGCCGCGTTATTCCGCAATCAAGGTCCAGGGCGAGCGTGCCTACGACCTGGCGCGCGACGGCGAAGTCGTGGAACTCGCCCCCCGTCCGGTCGAGATCCACCATTTATCCCTTGTGGATCAACCAGATAACGATCGAGCCGTGTTCGAGGCCGAGTGCGGCAAGGGGACCTATGTCCGCGCACTGGCCCGGGATATGGGCCGGATTCTCGGCGCTTTTGGCCATATCTGCGCGCTGCGGCGGACCTTGGTCGGCCCATTTGGCGAGAACGACATGATTCCGCTGGATCAGCTGGAGGCTTTGTGCCATAGAGCCGCGTCCGGCGAGGGCAGCCTCGCCGACGCGCTTTTGCCCGTTGAGACCGCGCTGGACGACATCCCGGCACTGGCCGTCACTCGGGCTGATGCGGCAAGGCTCCATCGGGGCCAGGCCGTTTTGTTGCGCGGACGGGATGCGCCCACTTGTAGCGGCACAGTCTATGTCACGGTGGCAGGCCGGCTTCTCGCGCTTGCCGAAGTTGGCAATGGCGAAATCATCCCCAAGCGTGTGTTCAACCTGACCGGCCTGACTGCCAGCACCGGTCGCAACGAGAGAAATTGACGATGTCGATTGCCGCAGAACGCAAAGCGGAAGTCATCAAGACGAATGCCACCAAGGCCGGCGACACCGGCTCGCCCGAGGTCCAGGTCGCGATCCTTTCGGAACGCATCAACAACCTCACGAACCATTTCAAGACCCATGTGAAGGACAACCATTCGCGCCGCGGTCTCCTGAAGCTCGTGTCGACGCGTCGTTCGCTCCTCGACTACCTGAAGAAGAAGGACGAGGCGCGGTACAAGGCGCTGATCGAGAAGCACAACATTCGTCGTTAAGAGCTCTTGCGCGCGCCACCGGCGCGCGTTTTTGCGCGTGGTTTCGAACGAAAGCACTTTTATCAAGGTTTTTGATCGAGGCTCACGCGCATGTCGGGTGCGGGCCAATACCGATTCGCATCCGGGCATGAGGGTCGAAGGCCGCGATTCGGCGTTCGCGCTCATGCCGACTGACCAGTCCAGCAGCAATCCGGCGGCTGGGCGCAACGGGCAAGGCGCCCGTATGACCCGAAAGGATGGACGCCATCCGAAATCCAAAAACCATGGCAGGATCGCAGGACGCTGATCATCCGTTTCGATCAGCGTCCCGCAATCTTGCGCATGGTTTTTGTTTTTCGACGCGCCCCTTCTTTCGAGAACCCATGAAAGAAGACATCTATGTTCAATAAGCATTCAGTCGAGATCGACTGGGGCGGACGCCCTCTCAAGCTCGAAACCGGCAAGATCGCACGTCAGGCCGACGGCGCCGTCGTCGCGACCTACGGCGAGACCGTGGTGCTCGCCACCGTCGTCGCGGCGAAGGCGCCGCGCGAAGGCGTCGACTTCCTGCCGCTGACCGTCGACTACCAGGAGAAGGCCTATGCCGCGGGCCGCATTCCCGGCGGCTATTTCAAGCGCGAGGGCCGTCCGACCGAGAAGGAGACGCTGGTCTCGCGCCTGATCGATCGTCCGATCCGTCCGCTGTTCGTCGACGGCTGGCGCAACGAGACCCAGGTCATCGTCACCGTGCTGTCGCACGACATGGAAAACGATCCCGATATCGTGGCAATGGTCGCGGCGTCTGCCGCCCTGACATTGTCCGGCGCGCCCTTCAAGGGCCCGATCGGCGCTGCCCGCGTCGGCTTTGCCAATGACGAATTCGTTCTCAACCCGACGCTTGACGAGATGACCGACACCCAGCTCGACCTCGTCGTCGCCGGCACCGCCGACGCGGTGCTGATGGTGGAATCGGAAGCCAGGGAGCTCAACGAGGACATCATGCTCGGCGCGGTGATGTTCGGCCACCGCCACTTCCAGCCGGTGATCAAGGCGATCATCGAGCTCGCCGAGAAGGCCGCGAAGGAGCCGCGCGAGGTCACCACGATCGATAATTCGGCGATCGAAAAGGAAATGCTCGGCCTGATCGAGCAGGAGCTGCGCGCTGCCTATGCGATCCCGCTCAAGCAGGAGCGCTATGCTGCGGTCGGCGTCGCCAAGGAAAAGGTGATGGCCCACTACTTCCCGGAAGGGCAGGAGCCGAAATACGACAAGCTCCGTGTCGCCGGCGTGTTCAAGGAGTTGGAAGCCAAGATCGTTCGCTGGAACATCCTCGACACCGGCAAGCGCATCGACGGCCGCGACGTCAAGACGGTCCGCAACATCGTCGCCGAAGTCGGCGTGCTGCCGCGCGCCCACGGTTCGGCGCTGTTCACCCGCGGCGAGACCCAGGCGATGGTCGTGACCACGCTCGGCACCGGCGAGGACGAGCAGTACATCGACGCGCTGTCGGGTACGTACAAGGAAACGTTCCTGCTGCACTACAACTTCCCGCCCTACTCGGTCGGCGAAACGGGGCGCCTCGGCGGCACCAAGCGTCGCGAAATCGGCCATGGCAAGCTCGCCTGGCGCGCGATCCATCCCGTGCTGCCGCCGCATCACGAATTCCCCTACACCACGCGCGTGGTGTCGGAGATCACCGAGTCCAACGGCTCGTCCTCGATGGCGTCGGTCTGTGGCGCCTCGCTCGCCCTGATGGACGCCGGCGTGCCGTTGAAGCGGCCGACCGCGGGCATTGCGATGGGCCTGATCCTCGAAGACAAGCGCTTCGCGGTTCTCTCGGACATTCTCGGTGACGAGGACCATCTCGGCGACATGGACTTCAAGGTCGCCGGTACCGACCAGGGCATCACCTCGCTCCAGATGGACATCAAGATCGAGGGCATAACCGAGGAGATCATGCGCGTCGCCCTTGGCCAGGCCAAGGAAGGCCGCATTCACATCCTCGGCGAGATGGCCAAGGCCCTGACCGCGGCCCGCGCCGAGCTCGGCGAATACGCGCCGCGCATCGAGACCTTCAAGATCCCGACCGACAAGATCCGTGAAGTGATCGGCACCGGCGGCAAGGTGATCCGCGAGATCGTCGAGAAGACCGGCGCCAAGGTCAACATCGAGGACGACGGCACCGTGAAGGTCGCCTCCAGCGACGGCGAGGCGATGAAGGCCGCGATCAAGTGGATCAAGTCGATCGCATCCGAGCCCGAAGTCGGCCAGATCTATGACGGCACGGTCGTCAAGGTGATGGAGTTCGGCGCCTTCGTGAACTTCTTCGGCTCCAAGGACGGCCTCGTCCACATCAGCCAGCTCGCGGCCAGCCGCGTGCAGAAGACCACCGACGTCGTCAAGGAAGGCGACAAGGTCAAGGTCAAGCTGCTCGGCTTCGACGACCGCGGCAAGACCCGCCTGTCGATGAAGGCGGTCGACCAGCAGACCGGCGAGGACCTCGAGGCCAAGCAGAAGGCCGCCGAGGGCCAGCAGGCTCCGCGCGAAGCGGCCGGCGAGTAAATCTCTCCGCATCAGAAGCACGAAGGGCGGCCTCTCGGCCGCCCTTTTTGTTTGTTTGCTGACGCTTCGAACGATCAGGCGATGTCGAACCGGTCGGCGTTCATCACCTTGGTCCAGGCCGCCACGAAGTCCTTGGCGAACTTCTGCTTCGCATCCGCGCTCGCATAGACTTCGGCGAAGGCGCGGAGCTGGGAGTGCGAGCCGAAGATCAGGTCGGCGCCCGTTGCGGTCCATTTGACCGCATTGGTCTTGCGGTCACGTCCCTCATACGCGCCGTTGCCGGTCGGCGCCCACTGCGTGCTCATGTCGAGCAGGTTGACGAAGAAGTCGTTGGTCAGCGTGCCCGGCTTCGCCGTGAAGACGCCGTTCTTCGAACCACCTGCGTTGGCGCCGAGCACGCGCAGGCCGCCGACGAGAACCGTCAACTCGGGCGCGGTGAGCCCCAGCAGCTGCGCCCGGTCCACCAGGGCTTCTTCCTGCTTCAGGAACTGATGCTTGCCGCTGACATAGTTGCGGAAGCCATCAGCCCGCGGCTCGAGCGGCGCGAAGGACGGAACGTCCGTCTGCTCCTGCGACGCATCCATGCGACCCGGTGTGAAGGGCACCTTCACGTCGATGCCGGCGTCCTTCGCAGCCTTCTCGACCGCGGCGCCACCGCCGAGGACGATGAGATCGGCAAGCGAGATCTTCTTCTTGCCTGCGCCAAACTCCTTCTGGATCGCTTCGAGCTTGCCGAGCACCTTGGAGAGCTGGGCCGGCTGGTTGACCTCCCAGTCCTTCTGTGGAGCAAGACGGATGCGCGCGCCATTGGCGCCACCACGCTTGTCGGAGCCGCGGAAGGTCGAGGCCGACGCCCAGGCCGTGGAGACCAGTTCGGACACTGAGAGGCCTGAAGCCAGGATCTTCGTCTTCAGCCCTGCGACGTCCTGCTCGCTGACGAGCTCATGATCGACGGCCGGAATTGGATCCTGCCAGATCAGCGTCTCCTTCGGCACCAGCGGGCCAAGGTAGCGCGCGAGCGGACCCATGTCGCGGTGGGTGAGCTTGAACCAGGCGCGGGCAAAGGCGTCCGCGAACTGGTCGGGATGCGCAAGGAAGCGCCGCGAGATCTTCTCATAGGCCGGATCGAAGCGCAGCGAGAGATCGGTCGTCAGCATGGTCGGCACATGCTTCTTGGACTTGTCGAACGCATCCGGAATGACCGCCTCGGTCGTCTTGGCCTTCCACTGCTGCGCGCCGGCCGGGCTCTTGGTCAGCTCCCATTCGTGACCGAACAGGTTCTCGAAGAAGTAGTTGCTCCACTTCGTCGGCGTCTGCGTCCAGGTGACTTCCGGACCACCGGTGATCGTGTCGGCGCCGATGCCCGTGCCATGCTTGCTCTTCCACCCGAGGCCCTGATCCTCCAGTGCACCGGCTTCCGGCTCAGGTCCGACGAGTGACGGATCGCCGGCACCGTGCGTCTTGCCGAAGGTGTGGCCGCCGGCGATCAGCGCGACGGTCTCCTCGTCGTTCATCGCCATGCGAAAGAACGTCTCGCGGATGTCCTTCGCCGCAGCAACGGGGTCCGGCTTGCCGTTCGGCCCTTCCGGATTGACGTAGATGAGGCCCATCTGCACCGCGCCGAGCGGCTCGGCGAGCTGGCGCTCGCCGCTGTAACGCTCATCGCCCAGCCACGTGCCCTCGGGACCCCAATACAATTCCTCCGGTTCCCAGACGTCGGCGCGGCCGCCTGCAAAGCCGAACGTCTTGAAGCCCATCGACTCCAGCGCGACGTTGCCGGCGAGGATCATCAGGTCGGCCCATGAGATCTTGCGGCCGTACTTCTGCTTGATCGGCCACAACAGCCGGCGAGCCTTGTCGAGATTGGCGTTGTCGGGCCAGCTGTTCAGCGGCGCAAAGCGCTGCTGACCGGCACCGGCGCCGCCGCGACCGTCGGTGATGCGGTACGTGCCGGCGCTGTGCCAGGCCATGCGGATCATCAGGCCGCCATAGTGACCGAAGTCGGCCGGCCACCACTCCTGGGAGTCGGTCATCAGGGCATGCAGGTCCTTGATGACCGCATCGAGGTCGAGCGTCTTGAATTCCTTGGCATAGTCGAAATCCTTGCCCATCGGATCCGACAGATCGGAATTCCGGTGCAGGACCTGAACATCCAGTTGGTTCGGCCACCACTCTCGGTTCGTGGGTGCAGGTTTTCCGCCCGTGAACGGGCATTTTGCTTGATCGTCCATGAATACCTCCTCTGGTGGCGTCGAACTTCGCGCATGACCCAGGTATTGCGACTCTAGGCGTCGCCTCTTATCAGGTAAAGTTGACTTTAATGATCGCTGCGATAGGATTTTCTGATGATAAATCTGACGCTGCGGCAGCTCCGGTATTTCGATGCGCTGGCGCGTCTCGGCCATTTCGGACGCGCGGCGGAAGCCTGCTCGATCTCGCAACCGGCGCTGTCGATGCAGATCAAGGAAATGGAGGAGACGCTCGGCGGTTTGCTGCTCGAGCGCAGCGCGCGCCAGGTCGCACTCACGCGCTTCGGCGAGGAGCTCGCCCAGCGCGTGCGCGAGATCCTGCGCTCGGTCGATGAGCTCGGCGACTTCGCGCGCGCCTCGCGCGACCGCTTTGCCGGCCGCCTGCGCATCGGCATGATCCCGACGATCGCGCCCTATCTCTTGCCCACGATCACCAAGAATCTCACGCGCCTGCATCCGGAGCTCGACATCCGCGTGCGCGAGACGATGACACCCAAGCTGATCCAGGAGCTGACGGAGGGCCGGCTCGACACCGCGATCGTCGCCCTGCCGGTCTCCGAACCCTCGCTGACCGAAGTTGCCCTGTTCCAGGAAAAATTTTTGCTGGTGCGGCCGAGCACGGACGAGGGAACGCCGGTGCCCTCACGCGAGATGATGCGCGAGATGCGGCTGTTGCTGCTCGAGGAGGGACATTGTTTCCGCGACCAGGCGCTGTCGTTCTGCAACATGCAATCGGCCCCGCCGCGCGAGATGCTTGATGCGAATTCGCTGTCGACGCTGGTCCAGATGGTCAGCGCCGGCATCGGCGTGACCTTGATCCCGGAAATGGCCCTGCCGGTGGAGACGCGATCCGCCTCCGTCTCAGTCGCACGCTTTGCCGATCCGCAGCCCTCGCGCACCATCGGCATGGTCTGGCGCAAGACCAGTCCGTTGGCGCGGCAGCTCCTGCAAATCTCCGAGGTGGTATGCCTGTCGGCCGGCAAGGTGCGCGCGCGGCATGCGGCGAGCGCCATGCCGCGCAATCCCAGGGCCTGATCAGCTGGCGGCAGACCCATCCCCATGTCCAGTCCAGTCATCCGTCCCGCCGAGCCGCACGAGTACGACGAGATCGCCCGCGTCTGGATGGAGAGCTGGGTCTCGACCGGCTTGGCGGAGGCGAGCAATTTCCTGCTCGCGAACCTGCGCGCGCGCGTGCGGCGCGAGATCGAGGATGGTTGTAGCCTGTTCGTTGTCGACGACAACGGCACGATCGCCGCCATGCTGGCGCTGCATCTGCCAAAACTCTATCTCGACCAGCTCTTCGTCGCACCAAGCCATCAGGGCCGCTCGCTCGGCCGGCAGTTGCTCGCCTTCACGCGGACGCAGTTGCCCGACGAAATCGTCCTGCGCTGCGTGCGCGAGAACGAAAAGGCGTGGCGCTGGTACGAGCGTGAAGGATTCGTGTTCGAGGGGGAGGAAGTGAATCCGATGAACGGATTCATGATGAAGTGCTATCGCTGGAAAAGGCACAGTTGACCAACATCTCGCATGGAGCACGGACTGCCGTCCCAGCCGTAGCGACTTGCCAAGTTGCACAAGACGCGCGATGCAACGATGTCATCTCGTCCCGATGAAAGGTTCCGCTCCATGATCAAGCTCTACTGGTCGCCCCGCTCGCGTTCCTTCTCTGCGCTCTGGCTGATGGAGGAAACCGGCCTGCCCTATGAGCGCGTGCTGACCGACATCACGACGGGCGCTCAGAAGGCGCCGGAGTACTTGAAGATCAATCCCATGGGCAAGGTGCCGGCCCTGGTCGATGGCGAAGCCGCGCTCGGCGAGGCGGCTGCGATCTGCGCCTATGTCGCCGATCGCTACCCGGAGACGAAGCTCGCGCCGATGCCTTCCGATCCGCGGCGCGCGCGATACCTGCAATGGCTGTTCTTCGGGCCAAGCTGCATCGAGCCCGGGTTGATCCAGATCTTCACCAAGCTCGAAGTGCCCACCTCCACCGCGGCCTGGGGCAGCGCGACGCAGGTGTTCGACGTCCTCGACGCCGCACTGGCAAAGGGGCCATGGATTCTTGGCGACGAGTTCACGGCCGCCGACATCGTGATCGGATCTGGGCTGAACTTTGCCGTGCGGATGTTCAAAATGGTGCCGCCGCGCACCTCATTCGACGCCTATATCGCCCGCTGCGTGGCGCGGCCGGCCTTCCAGCGCGCAGAGAAGATCGCAGCGGGGTGAGGCGGCGTTGAGATTTGTAGCGTGGGCAAAGGCGCGGTGCCCACCATGTCTCCGCGACGCGATAAAAGCGGTGGGCACGCTTCGCTTTGCCCCCCTACGAACTGGCGGCTTACTCTGCGGCCTTCAAGTCTTCCGGCTTCGGCATCAGGATGATGTTGTAGCCGGAATCGACGTAATGCACCTCGCCGGTGACGCCGCCCGATAGCTCCGACAGCAAATACAGCGCCGAGCCGCCGAGCTCATCGAGCGTGACGCCGCGGCCGAGGGGCGAATGCTTTTGCTGGAATGCGAACATCGCGCGGGCCTCGCCGATGCCGGAGCCGGCGAGCGTGCGCACCGGCCCCGCGGAGATGGCGTTGACGCGAATGCCGCGTGGACCGAAATCGGCGGCGAGGTAACGCACCGAGGCTTCCAGCGCCGCTTTCGCGACACCCATGACGTTGTAGTTCGGCATCGCGCGCATCGATGCACCGAAGGTCATTGTGATCATGGACCCGCCCTGCGGCATCATATCGGCGGCGCGCTTGGCGATTTCCGTGAAGGAGAAGCAGGAGATCACCATGGTGCGCGAAAAATTCTCGCGGCTGGTGTCGGCGTAGCGGCCCTTCAGCTCGTTCTTGTCGGCAAAGCCGATCGCGTGGATCACGAAATCGAGTTGGCCCCACTTGGCGCGCAGCGCCTCGAACAGCGCATCGACGCTGGCGATGTCCTCGACGTCGCAAGGCAGCACGGTGTCGACACCAAGCGCCTCTGCGAGCGGCCTGACCCGCTTGCCCTGCGCGTCGCCCTGGAAGGTGAAGGCGAGCTCGGCGCCATGGGCGTGCAGCGTCTTGGCCATGCCCCAGGCGATCGAGTGATCATTGGCGATGCCCATGATCAGACCGCGCTTGCCTTTCATCAGACCTTCCATCGCCCGGTGGCTCCCATCATTCCGAGATCATCGCCCACGCAGACAAGCGATCAGCTATTGCAGAGGCAGTCGTTATAGGCCGAGAAGCCGCGGCGTACCGGATGCCCCGCAAGAGCGGGGCATGACCGTGCCCAAGGATCAATCCAGGATCACGCATCCAGCCGGCTGAACACCAGCGTGGCGTTGGTGCCGCCGAAGCCGAACGAGTTCGACAGCACGGTGCCGATCCTGGCGTTGTCGATGCGCTTGCGCACGATCGGCATGTCGGCGAACACCGGGTCGAGCTCCTGGATGTGCGCGCTCTCGCAGATGAAGCCATTGTTCATCATCAGGAGCGAGTAGATCGCTTCCTGCACGCCGGTCGCGCCCAGCGAATGGCCGGTCAGAGCCTTGGTGGCTGAGATCGGCGGGCACTTGTCGCCGGCGCCGAACACATTTCGGATCGCCTCGATCTCCGGCGGGTCGCCCGCCGGCGTCGAGGTGGCGTGTGGGTTGATGTAGTCGACCTTGGTCTTCACGGTCGACATCGCCATGCGCATGCAGCGCTCCGCGCCTTCGCCCGACGGAGCGACCATGTCATAGCCATCCGACGTCGCGCCATAGCCGACGATCTCGCCATAGATGCGCGCGCCGCGCGCCTTGGCGCGCTCGAGCTCTTCCAGCACCAGCACACCGGCGCCGCCTGCGATGACGAAGCCGTCGCGATTGACGTCATAGGGACGGGAGGCGGTGGCGGGCGTGTCGTTGTATTTCGAGGACATCGCGCCCATGGCGTCGAACAGCACCGACAGCGACCAGTCCAATTCCTCGCAACCGCCGGCGAAGATGACGTCCTGCTTGCCGATCTGGATCGTCTCATAGGCATTGCCAATGCAATGGTTCGACGTCGCACAGGCCGACGAGATCGAATAGTTCACGCCCTTGATCTTGAACCAGGTGGCGAGCGTCGCCGAGGCAGTGGACGACATCGCCTTCGGCACCGCGAACGGTCCGACGCGCTTCGGCCCCTTGGAGCGGGTGATGTCGGCGGATTCGACGATGGTGCGGGCCGACGGTCCGCCGGAGCCCATGATGATGCCGGTGCGGATGTTGGAGACGTCGTCGGGCCCAAGACCGGAATCCTGGATCGCCTGCTCCATCGCGATGTGATTCCACGCCGCGCCCTGGCCGAGGAAGCGCATCGCGCGCCGGTCGATCACCGTCGCGGGATCGAGCGTCGGCGCACCCGCTACCTGCGAACGGAAGCCGAGCTCGGCATATTTCTCTGCCCGCGAGATGCCTGACTTCGCCTCGTGAAGGCTCGCAAGCACTTCCTGGGTGTTGTTTCCGATGGACGAGACAATGCCCATCCCGGTGACCACAACCCGCCTCATGACAGCCTCGTCCTAATCGTTATCGTCTTTCAGTGATGCGCTTTGCGTCAGCCCAGGCTCGTGCCCTGCTTGAACAGGCCGACCTTCAGGTCCTTGGCGCGATAGATAATCGCGTCATCGACCGAAAGCCACCCGTCGGCGATGCCCAGCACCAGCTTCGAGCGCATCACGCGCTTGATGTCGACGTTGTACACAACCTTGCGGGCCTCGGGCAGCACCTGGCCGCCGAACTTCAACTCGCTCAGCCCCAGCGCGCGTCCGCGGCCCTCGCCGCCGATCCAGCCAAGGTAGAATCCGACCATCTGCCAGAGCGCGTCGAGGCCGAGACAGCCCGGCATCACCGGGTCGTTCTTGAAATGGCAGCCAAAGAACCAGAGGTCCGGCTTGACGTCGAGCTCGGCCCGCACCAGTCCCTTGCCGAATTCGCCGCCATTATCGGAAATTTCCGTGATGCGGTCGAACATCAGCATCGGCGGCAGCGGCAATTGGGCGTTGCCTGGGCCGAACATCTCGCCGCGGGCACAGGCCAGCAAATCCTCGTATTCGTAACCGTTGCGCCTGTTCAGCATCCCGGAGCCTCTGTTCAAATCCCGATGGGGCAGTTTTGGCGAGAATGGCCCCGTTTCTCGACGGAAGGAGCGCCCTTCGCCGTCGTCAGGTGCGAAAACCGCGCGACCGGACGGACCGCGGGCCAAGCCTCGTTGAGCCCGGCTGCGCCAAAAGCGGTTAAGCGGGACCGCGCGCTCTCTATCATAGGCCCTTCCGCCGTCAAAGCGCCCTTTACTGGGTAAAATGATCGCATTCCGTCCCGGTTCCGGAACGACTTAGAACCACTCTAGTTGCGAGAAACTTGCACCTGCATCTATCCGTCCATATATTGCAGAACAATAGTGTTTTTCCACGCGTGCCCTGAAATCGGAAATGAGCGATAGCGCCCCGAACCAACACGACGAAACCGCCCATTCCGCGTCCCTGCACTCCGGACGCCAGCCGGCCTTGACCGGCTGCCCGTGGCACGACGTCAACGAAATGCTCCAGGCTGCCGGGCTTCGCCCGACGCGCCAGCGAATGGCGCTGGGCTGGCTGCTGTTCGGCAAGGGTGCGCGGCACCTGACCGCCGAAATGCTCTACGAGGAAGCGACGCTGGCCAAGGTTCCGGTGTCGCTGGCGACCGTCTACAACACGCTGAACCAGCTCACCGACGCCGGTCTGCTGCGCCAGGTCAGTGTCGACGGCACCAAGACCTATTTCGACACCAACGTCACCACGCACCACCATTATTATCTCGAGAACAGCCACGAGCTGGTCGACATTCCCGACCCGCATCTGGTGCTGTCGAAGATGCCCGACGTGCCCGAGGGCTACGAGATCGCACGCATCGATATGGTCGTGCGCCTGCGCAAGAAGCGCTGAGATTTTCCTGAATCGATCTGAGATCGTCATGGCCGGGCTTTGTCCCGGCCTTTGTCATTTTCGGCGTCATTTCGGAATGGTGCGATAGCACCAGATCCGGAATTTCGAGATCCTGTGGTGCGCAATTGCGCACCACAGTTCGATGCTCACGCATCGCCCAGGGATGACGCCTTCGGCGTCAGTTCACCAACTCGTCGGCGTAGACGCCCCAGAGCCGTTCCTGCTGGATCCAGCCGTCAAAACCGTTGCCCGTGACGTGGCACCAGCCGGTAATGCATTTCTTGACCTGGGCGACGACACCGGCCTGAAGCTTTGCTGCAATCGCGCTCTCGGTATCGGCGCGATCATAGATCGGCGCGAGATCGTCCTTGTGCTTCATGGTCACGACGGCGGTGCGTCGCCCTGACAGCAATGAATGATAGACCCAACCCTCGGCGCCTTCGGAATCCCGCACCCGCCGCCAGTTCTCGAATTCGGCGGTGATTTCGACCGGCAGGCCGGCGCGGGTGTAGACCCAGGCCACGTCATTGTCCTTGGTCGGTCCGGCGCGGACATTCACATGGTCGGATTTGAGGCTGACATAGCGCGGCACGGGAAGGCCGCTCGCAGTTTGAACCGCATCCTTGGCGGAATGTCCGGGGCTGACCGATGCGCCCAGCCAACCCAAGACGAGCGCCACCACCGACCAAAAACGCCCCAACGCCATCACGACCCGTCTCCTGCCGGAACCCGGCGCGAGCCGAATTCCGCGAATTGCTTCCAAATCCATGCCGCATGTCCCTCTCCCCGCCCCACGCGGATCTTTCCCGGGCTCTGCGGTGGTTCTTGTCTTGGCCCGGCCATCTGCTAGAGAGGACGAGCGTCAAACAAACCAGTTTGGCCCGATTTTCCGGCCGGAAATGTCGGGAGAGCTTGAAGGAAACGCCGGGGACGATGCGGCAGGGCCAGTGTCGAACAACCGGGTTAATGAGGTCTGAACGGTAAGCCTTTGACGACAGAGGCGACCAGCGACGCCTCATGAGAGCAGGACATGTCGGTCAAGAAAAAACCCCTCGTCGTCGTGACACGCAAGCTGCCGGACTCCATCGAGACGCGCATGCGCGAATTGTTCGACGCCCGGATCAATCTTGACGACACCCCGATGTCGCGAGAGCAGATCGCGGAGGCCGCGCGCTCCGCCGACGTGCTTGTTCCGACCGTGACCGACCAGATCAACGCCGACATCATCAATCAGCCCGACTGCAAGCTTCGCCTGATCGCGAATTTCGGCAACGGTGTCGACAATATCGACGTCGAGGCGGCGCACGCGCGCGGCATCACTGTCACCAACACGCCGAAGGTACTGACCGAGGACACCGCCGACATGACCATGGCGCTGATCCTCGCGGTGCCGCGCCGGCTGATCGAGGGCGCCTCGGTGCTCACGGAAGGAAAACCCTGGGCGGGCTGGTCGCCGACCTGGATGCTCGGCCACCGCATCGGCGGCAAGCGGCTCGGCATCGTCGGCATGGGCCGCATCGGCCAGGCCGTCGCGCGTCGCGCGCGGGCCTTCGGCCTGCAGATTCACTATCACAACCGCCGCCCGGTCGCTCCGAAGATCGCCGACGAGCTCGGCGCGACCTATTGGGAAAGCCTCGACCAGATGCTGGCTCGCATGGACATCATCTCGGTGAACTGTCCGCACACGCCCGCGACCTACCATCTGCTCTCGGCGCGGCGGCTGAAGCTGATCCGGAAAGAAGCCTATATCGTCAACACCGCGCGCGGCGAGGTGACCGACGAGGACACGTTGATCAAGCTGATCGAAGCCGGCGAGATCGGCGGCGCCGGCCTCGACGTCTACGAGCACGAGCCTGCGGTCAATCCGAAGCTGGTGCGGCTCGCGAAAGCCGGCAAGGTGACGCTGCTGCCGCATATGGGCTCGGCCACCATAGAAGGCCGCGTCGACATGGGTGAGAAGGTGATCATCAACATCCGCACCTTCCTCGACGCCCACAAGCCGCCGGATCGCGTGCTGCCGAGCATGCTCTAGAGGCGCGGCGGGCCAAGGGCCTGTACTGATAAACGCAGCTTCCGAGGGTAAAGCGGAAGTCGTCCCACTTGGCCGTCATCAACGGCTTGCGTGAACCATAGGCGACTTTGGTCTCCTGAGTCGCAAAAACGTGGCAACATTTCTGCTGTAACCGGCCTTTGGGGCTCGATAGATTCGTTTCGGTCGGGCTTCCAAGAAATAGGAGGTAGCCATGTCACATCTCGCGCGAATTGCACTCGCGCTCTTGCTAGCGACGGCACAACTTCCGGCAACATTTGCGCTAGATAATGCACCGGCGACCATTTCTCAGCAGCTTGTGCCATTCTCGTCCGATGAGGGGCTTGCGCTGCTGGCCCGCTCCACTGCAAAAGTGGACTTTCCCGCCCTTGCCAATCAGTTCGAAGCGGAGGCGAACAGCGCATTCTGTGGACCCGCGTCTGCCGCAATTGTGCTCAACGCCGTTCGAGGTCGGAGCGCTGATCTACCACGGGACCGGAGCCGATTGCATTCAGAAGACCTTAAGTACATTCCGAGCGCTTACGATCCCACTATTCCCCGCTTCACACAGGACAACGTAATCACCAAAGGCCTGAAGACCCGCGCGCAAGTTCTCGGCGAGCCGGTGACGATCAATGGAAAACAAGTCCAGGATTTCGGCTATCAGATCCGTCAGCTCGATGAGATGCTGAGGGCGAATGGTCTCACGACCAGGCTTGTCATCGTTGATGACAGCAAGCCCGAGCAGGATATTCGGACTGACTTGGTTGATAACCTCAAGCGTCGGAATGACTATGTGATCGTCAACTACCAACGCAAGGCCGTAGGTCAACAGGGCCCCGGACATATCTCGCCGCTTGGCGCATACGACGCTGAATCTGACTCATTCCTTATCCTTGACGTCAACCCTGCGAGCGCTGGCTGGGTGTGGATGCCAACTGCGACCCTCGTTAAGGGGATGCGCACTTTCGATACCGTTGAGAATCGCGGGTATATTCTTGTTGAGACCCCTTAAAAGCGTTCTTCACTTCGCGTCGATGAAACGGAAACTTCCACACATGGCCGATCGCGGCGGAAATGCGCTTCCTCGCATGTCAGCGGTCAGGGTGAGAGTGGACACCTTGCGCTCATGTGAGTTTTGTCCCTCGTGACCCAAGGCGGACCTTAGTTAGCCGAAGCCGCCGGATCGCGTGCTGCCGAGCATGCTTTGACGTTCAGCCGCGCCGCTCCTCATGGACAGCGGCCGCTCGCGCGCTGGGTGGCGTGCCCCTACTCGCGGTGGATGCTCAGATCGTCGAACACGGGCCCATCGCCGTTGAGCGGATTGGCCGGATCGCGTGCGTAGCGCAATGTCTCGAAACGCATCGCGCGCGCATCCAGCATCAGGAGACGGCCGACCAGGCCCTCGCCAAAGCCGACGATCTCGCGGATCGCTTCCAGCGCCATCATCGAGCCGAGCACGCCGGCGAGCGCACCCATCACGCCGGCCTCCGAGCAGGCCGGCACGGTGCCGGGCGGCGGCGCTTCCGGGAACAGGCAGCGATAGGTCGGATTGAATTCGCCGGCTTCGTTCTTTTCATGCGCGCGGATCGTTGTCAGCGAACCGTCGAAGGTACCGAGCGCGGCCGTGATGAGAGGCTTCTTCGCAAAGAAACAGGCATCGGAGACCAAATAGCGCGTCGAAAAATTATCAGAGCCGTCGAGCACGAGATCGTAGTCGCCGATCAGATTCAGCGCGTTATCGGCATTGAGCCAGGTGGCATGGCCGACGAAGCGTACATGCGGATTGAGCGCCGCGATCCGCTCCGCTGCGCTCTCGACCTTGTGCCGGCCGATATCGGGCGTCGTGTGGATGACCTGGCGCTGAAGGTTGGAGAGCGACACGACGTCGTCATCGACCACGCCGAGCGTGCCGATGCCGGCGGCGGCAAGATACATCAAGGCCGGCGCGCCGAGCCCGCCGGCCCCGACCACCAGCACGGAGGCCTGTTTCAGCGCGGCCTGGCCCGGGCCGCCGACATCGCGCAGCACGATATGGCGGGCATAGCGTTCGAGTTCGTCGGGACTCAGCATCGTCGTTCTTCGTCCTTTCAACCCCTCATGGTGAGGAGCGCGGAACGCGCGTCTCGAACCATGAAGGCCGAGCTGCAGCAGCAGTGGCCTCCATCCTTCGAGACGCTTGCGCCAGCTCCTCAGGATGAGGGTCTGACCTCGGAAGTTGGCCTGAACCACCCCGAGATTGTTTGCGACCAACGAGATGTGCTTCAATGAGCCCTCATTCAATGGCCGGGTTGGATTTGTCATGAGATCGATGCTCGCGGCAACATTTGTGTTGATGACCGCGACTGCTGCGCATGCGCAGATGACGACGCCGCCGCTTCCCGGCGCCAAACCGAAGACGGTCCAGACCGTTCCGATCCGTCCCGCATTGCAAACGCCCTCCGAGACCGCGGACGCCATGGCCCGGGCAGAGCGTGTTCTCCTGCAATCCGACCTCGCCTGGGTCGGACAGTATAACGGCGCGATCACCGGCGACGTCAGCGAGCGCATGGTCAACGCCATCAAGGAATACCAGAAGGCGCAGGGCGGCAAGCCAACCGGCGCGCTGAACCCGCAGGAGCGCGCCGTACTCGCCGAGACGGCGCGCAAGAAGCAGGAGAGCGTCGGCTGGAAGATCGTGATGGAGCCGACCAGCGGCGCGCGGCTCGGCATCCCCGGCAAGCTCGTGCCGCAGCAGGCGAGCGATGCCAACGGCTCGAAATGGACTTCGCCGACCGGCACGGTGCAGGTGCTGCTGAGCCGCCGCAAGGAGGCGAACCCGACCACCGCAAAGCTCGCCGAAGTCGAAAAGAAGGAGCCCGCCGGGCGCAAGATCGACTACACCGTGGTGAAGCCCGACTTCTTCGTAATGTCGGGGTTGCAGGGCCTGAAGAAGTTTTACGTGCGCGGCACCTTCAGAGGTGACGAGGTGCGGATCATGACGATCCTCTACGACCAGGCCATGGAAAACACCGTCGAGCCAGTCGTGATCGCAATGTCGAGCGCCTTCAACGCGTTTCCGTCAGGGCCGCAGGCGAGCCCGCCACCGCGCAAGACGGTCGAATATGGCACCGGCATCGTCGTCACCGATGACGGCGCGATCGTCACAGACCGTCTCGTCACCGACGGCTGCCTAGCCCTCACGATCGGCGGCTACGGCAATGCCGACCGTCTTGCCGAGGACAAGGAGCACGATCTCGCGCTGTTGCACATCTATGGTGCGCGCGGATTGAGGCCACTCGATCTTTCCGGCGGCACGGCGAAGACGAATGTCGATATCGTCGGCATCGCCGATCCCCAGAACCAGGGCGGCGGCGCCGCGGTCTCGAGCCTCAAGGCCGCGCTGGCCCCGGTCGCGAGCGGCGCTGCCGCGCTCTCGCCGCCGCCGGCGGTTGGATTTTCCGGCAGCGCCGCGATCGACGGCGACGGCAAATTCGCCGGCATCGCGCTGCTGAAGCCGGCGATCGTCGCCGGCCCCGCCAACTCGGCCCCCGCTGCGCAGGCCGTGATGGTGTCCGCAGGTATCGTGCGTGATTTCCTGAAAGCGAACGCTGTCACCGCAAATGGCAGCTCGGCGGATGCGAAAGCGGCCGTCGTGCGCGTGATCTGCGTGCGCAAATAGACCAGGCAATGATGGTCTTCCTGTCGCGTCCCGACGCGCTCCGCCGGGATCGGGGCATGAGAACCCGGCTCAGTCTGAACCGACACGACCACGGATTCAGTAATGGTACGGATTAACCGGAATCCAAGTTTCCGCCATCATCGTCATTGTTGATTCGGACATCCGCGATCCCTTTGGATCGGGCCGGGCACGACGATCAAGTTGCAGAGGCGAGCACCTTGGACCACGCTCGTCATTGCCAGGAGCTATAGCGACAATCCAGACTGTCTCCGCGGAGAGAAATTCCGGATGCTTCACTCCGGTCGCAATGACGGCGAATGCTCAGTCCAGCTCAACTCCTTCAGAATCGGCGACTGCTCTGCTTTTCATTTCTGACATTTCGGGCACCAGAACGTCGAGCGTCCGTTCTGGGTAAAGCGCTTCACGATGCCGCCACAGCCCGGCGTTTTGCACGTCTGGCCTTCGCGATCATAGACCTTGAACGAATGCTGGAAGTAGCCGAGCTCGCCGGATGTCTGGCGATGATCGCGCAAGCTCGAGCCGCCCGCGTCGATCGCATCGTTGAGCACGGCATGGATTGCTCCGACCAGCCGCTTCGCGTGGTCGGTCGGCTCACCCTTTCGCGTGGCCAGCGTCGCGGCGATCCGGCGCGGCGACAGATGTGCCCGATGCAGCGCCTCGCAGACGTAAATGTTGCCAAGCCCTGCCACCACGCGCTGGTCGAGCAGCGCGGCCTTCAGGCTGGTCTTCTTGCCGGCGCAGGACTGTGCCAGCATCGCGGCGTCGAACTCGTTGCCGAGCGGCTCGGGGCCGAGCCCGCGCAGCAGTGGCTCGTCCTCGAGCGCATTGCGCGCGATCACTTTCATATAACCGAAGCGGCGCGGATCGTTGAACACGATATCGGCGCCAGAGGACATGCGAAACAGCACGTGGTCGTGCGTCGAGTCCTTGCCCCTGGGATAGTGAAAATCTCCCGGCGCTTTTTCGTCATCCGGCTTGATCACGCGGAATGAGCCGGACATGCCGAGATGCATCAACAGCACGTCGCCCGAGGCGAGATCGGCCATGAGATATTTTGCGCGCCGGCCGAGCCCGGTGACCACCTGGCCCTGGAGCCGCGCCACGAAATCCGGCTGAAAGGGAAAGCGCAAATCGGCCCTGCGGGCCTCCGCCTTGACGATTTTTGCGCCTTCCATGACAGGCTGGAGTCCACGGCGGACGGTCTCGACTTCGGGCAATTCAGGCATAGTCGGGCATTCACCTTATGAGGGCGGTGTGATAGCGCCATTGCGGCGGCCGCGCTATGGTCCGCCTCGTGGAGTAGAGTAATGGATCGGCCGGGCGAAACCACGCATTTTGGCTTCAGGGACGTCCCCCTGAGCGACAAGCAGACGCTGGTGAACGATGTGTTTCACAGCGTTGCTTCGCGCTATGACCTGATGAACGACCTGATGTCCGGTGGCCTGCACCGGATCTGGAAGGACATCATGATCAACGCGCTCGATCCGCCCCGGGGCGACCGGCCGTTCGCGCTGCTCGACGTCGCCGGCGGCACCGGCGATATCTCCTTCCGCGCCGCCAAGGCGGCAGGCGCCGGCTTTCATGCCACGGTCTGCGACATCAACGCCAACATGCTGGCCGTGGGACGCGAGCGCGCCGAGAAGCGGCATCTCGACACCCAGGTCGACTTCGTCGAGGGTAATGCCGAAGCGCTCGCCTTTGCCGATCGTAGCTTCGACGCATATACGATCGCTTTCGGAATTCGTAACGTGCCGCGGATCGATCTCGCGCTTGGCGAGGCCTATCGGGTGCTGAAGCCGGGCAGCCGCTTCCTGTGCCTGGAGTTCTCCACGGTCGAGATGCCCGGGCTCGATCGTCTCTACGACCTGTTCTCATTCAAGGTGATTCCGCCGCTTGGCCGCATGGTCACCGGCGATGCCGAGTCCTACCAGTATCTCGTCGAATCGATCCGCAAATTCCCGAAGCCGAACGTCTTCGCCGACATGATCCGCGACGCCGGCTTCTCCCGCGTGAGCTGGCAGAGCCTGTCCGGCGGCATCGTCGCATTGCATTCAGGCTGGCGTTTGTGATCTCTGCCATTACCCACATTGGGCGTCTTGCCCGCGCCGCGATCGTGTTCGCGCGCGAGGGCGTGTTCGGCGTCGTCGATCCAACCCTGGTGCCGCCGCCCGGGCAGCTCGCATTGAAACTCGCTCGCCTGGTCGAACGGCGCGGCGACAAGTCCGGCCCGCGCCTGTCGCGGGCGCTGACCCGGCTCGGACCTGCCTATCTGAAGCTCGGTCAGTTCCTGGCGACGCGACCAGACGTGGTCGGTGTCGTCATGGCGCGCGATCTGGAAAGCCTCCAGGACCGCCTGCCTCCATTTCCGCAGCAAGAAGCCGAAGCGGTCATCGCAACCTCGCTGGAGCGCCCGCTCACCGACGTGTTTGCGAGCATCGGGCCTCCGGTCGCGGCGGCTTCCATTGCCCAGGTGCATCGCGGCGAAGTCATTCGCAATGGCGTGCGCCATCCGGTTGCAGTCAAGGTGCTGCGGCCCAATGTCGCCGCGCGTTTCCGGCGCGACCTCACCGATTTCTTCTTCGTCGCCCACAAGGCGGAGACTTACTCGGCCGAAGCCCGCCGCCTGCGCCTCGTTGAGGTCATCAACACCATGTCGCGCTCTGTCGCCATGGAGATGGACCTGCGGCTGGAAGCGGCTGCGCTGTCGGAGATGGCTGAGAACACGCGCGACGATCCGGATTTTCGCGTGCCCACGGTCGACTGGGATCGCACCACGCACAACGTGCTGACGATGGAATGGATCGACGGCATCGCGTTGAACGATCACGCGCGCCTAAAGGAAGCCAATGTCGACCTGCCCGATCTCGGCCGCAAGGTCATCCAGAGCTTCTTGCGGCATGCGCTGCGCGACGGCTACTTCCACGCCGACATGCATCCAGGAAACCTGTTCATGGACGATGCAGGACGCCTCGTCGCCGTCGATTTCGGCATCATGGGCCGGCTCGGCTTGAAGGAGCGGCGCTTTCTCGCGGAAATCCTGCTCGGCTTCATTACCCGCAACTATCGCCGCGTGGCGGAGGTGCATTTCGAGGCGGGCTACGTGCCCTCGCATCATTCGGTCGAGAACTTTGCGCAAGCAATCCGAGCCATCGGCGAGCCGATCCACAACCGCACCGCCGAGGAGATCTCGATGGCGCGGCTGCTCACGCTGCTGCTCGAGGTCACCGGTCTGTTCGACATGACGACCCGGCCCGAGCTGATCCTATTGCAGAAAACCATGGTGGTGGTCGAGGGCGTGGCGCGCGGTTTCGACCCCAGGCTCGATATCTGGAAGACCGCCGACCCCGTCGTGCGCGAATGGATCGAGCGCAACCTCGGACCCATCGGCCGGGTGCAGGGCGCGCTCGCCGGCACCAGCGAGATCGCGCGGGTGTTGATGAACCTGCCCGATATCGCCGGGCGCTCGGTCAGGGTACTGGAGCAGCTCGAGACCATGACGCGCGAGGGCCTGCGGCTGTCGCCCGAGAGCATCGCGGCCATGGGCCGCAGCGAGGGCCGCAAGAACCGCTGGCGCACCGTGGCGCTCTGGATCATCGCCGTGACCTTCATCGGAATCCTGATCGCCGTCCGGAATCTGTGATTGCGATGCAATCACAGATTCGATAGCATTGCCATCATCCCCTGCTGGAGGGCGTCATGGCCAGCCTGACCATCCGCAAGCTCGACGAGGGCATCAAAACCTATCTGCGCCTGCGCTCGGCCAAGAACCGCCGCTCGGTTGAGGAAGAAGTCCGGGTCATCCTGCGGGAGCTGATCGAGGGCCGCGAGGAGCCGCTGACGCCGTTCGCGGTGCCGCCCGCCGCATCCCCCGCCGCCCCATCCCCACGCACCAGCGCCCTAGCCGAGGTCAGCGTCACCTTGATCATCGGCGGCGGGATCGCAGCCTACAAGTCGCTCGACTTGATCCGCCGGCTGAAGGAGCGGCGGGTCGAGGTCCGCTGCGTGCTGACCAAGGCCGCGCAGCAATTCGTCACGCCGCTGGCGGCAAGCGCGCTGTCCCATGAGCGCGTCTACACCGACCTGTTCGACCCCCAGAGCGAGTTCGACGCCGGCCATATCCGGCTCGCGCGCGACTGCGACCTGATCGTGGTGGCCCCTGCGACCGCCGATCTGATGGCCAAGATGGCGAACGGCCATGCCGATGATCTCGCCAGCGCCATCCTGCTCGCCACCAACCGAAAGATCCTGCTGGCGCCGGCGATGAATCCGCTGATGTGGAACAACGCCGCGACACGCCGCAACGTCGGCTTGCTCCAGCGCGACGGCGTCGTGATGATCGGCCCCAATGCCGGCGAGATGGCGGAAGCCGGCGAAGCCGGCGTCGGCCGGATGTCCGAGGCGGTCGAGATCGCGGCGGCCGCCGAGCGCCTGCTTCGGCCGCCAGTACCGCGGCCACTTGTCGGCAAGCGGGTACTGATCACAGCAGGTCCGACGCACGAGCCGATCGATCCGGTGCGCTACATCGCCAACCGCTCCTCCGGCAAACAGGGTTTTGCCATTGCCACGGCCGCGCAAGCCGCAGGCGCCGAGGTCATTTTGGTGAGCGGCCCGGTCGATCTCGACGATCCCGACGGCGTCAACGTCACGCACGTGGAATCGGCCCGGCAGATGCTGGAGCAGGTGCAGGCCTCGCTTCCGGTCGACATCGCCATCTTTGCCGCAGCCGTCGCCGACTGGCGGGTCGCCAATGAAGGCGAGCAGAAGCTGAAGAAGACGTCGGCCGGCATGCCGCCGCTTCAGCTCGTCGAGAACCCCGACATCCTCGCCACGATCTCGAAACTCAGGGACAAGCGTCCGCCGCTGGTAATCGGCTTTGCCGCCGAGACCGAGCACCTCATCGACAACGCCAAGGCCAAGCTCGCGCGCAAGGGCTGCGACTGGATCGTCGCCAACGATGTCTCGCCGGCCACCGGCGTGATGGGCGGCGACCGCAACACCGTGCATCTGCTCAGCCGCAAAAGCGGCGGGGAGGACGGCGAGATTGCGGTTGATTCCTGGCCGGTGATGACCAAGGAACAGGTCGCCACCGAGCTGATCGCGCATGTCGCGAAAAGCCTGAATGACGAAGCAGCGGAGCCGGCATCTTGAGCACAACAGTCGCGGTCGAACTGCAGCGCCTCGCACACGCCGAAGGCCTGCCGCTGCCGGCCTACCAGTCGCAGGAGGCCGCCGGTCTCGACCTGATGGCCGCGGTTCCCGAGAGCGAACCTCTGACGCTCGCCCCCGGCAAGCACGCGCTGGTGCCGACGGGACTCGCGATCGCGTTGCCGGGCGGATACGAGGCGCAGGTACGGCCACGTTCGGGGCTCGCCGCCAAGCATTGCGTCACCGTGCTGAACTCGCCCGGAACAATCGATGCGGACTATCGCGGCGAGATCAAGGTGATCCTGATCAATCACGGCGATACGCCGTTCGTGATCAAGCGCGGCGAGCGCATCGCCCAGATGGTGATCGCGCCGGTGGTTCAGGCCCGTCTGGTTCCCGTCGCCACGCTGTCGGCGACGAATCGCGGTGCCAGCGGCTTCGGCTCGACCGGGCGCTGAGCCTTTCGGCAAATTCGATCGAATCGACCGCAAAACGACGCGGTTCACATGGCCTGGCGGGCATTTTTTTGGGGCCACCTTTGCGTTCACGATCTGGACTCTTACCGGTCGAGTCACGTTGGGGATATTGTCGTTTGATTCGCGCGCGGCGGGGGAAATCGCCGGGCGCAAATTCGTGCGGTCTTGGGGCAATTATGTCAGGCGTGATCGTGTCGATGCGTCGGACGCTGCTATCGTGCACGTCATTGGCGCGCAACGGCCTGATCGGCGGCGCTCTCGCGGCGTTGCTTCCGGCTGCGCCGGCGAAGGCCGCCGACCTCATCGACACACTTTCCACACTGCTGGAGTTCAACCGGCAGGAAATCGCGGTGCTGACCACCGCGCTGGCTCTGCTCGGCTTCTCGGTCGTGGCCGCGATCCTGTTGATGCGGACCCGCGTCCGCACCGCGAAGCTCGAGGCGCGGTTGCAGACCCGGATCGGGGAACTGCAACTCCAGGCCGACCGCTTCGGCGCGCTGCTGTTCGCCGAGCCGCAGATCCTGATCTCCTGGCCCGCGGGGGATAATCGCGCCCAGATCTCGGGCGACATCTCCATGGTGCTGGCGCGCGACTCCTCGCCGCAGCGCGTGCTGGCGTTTGGAACCTGGCTGCCACCCGAGCCGGCGCTCCAGATGGATCACGCGGTCGACGCGCTGCGCGAGCATGGCGACGGGTTCCAGCTCAACTTGACCACCACGGGCGGCCGAACGCTCGAAGCCATCGGCCGCGCCATCGGCGGCCAGGCCATTGTCAGGATTCGCGAGCTCTCGGGGCTCAGACGCGAACTCGCCGAAACCAATTTGCGGCACAAGGCGCTGCTCGACGAGACCGAGATGCTGCGCGGCTTTGCCGCCACCAGCCCCTGGCCGATCTGGGCCAAGAGCGCGAACGGCGCGCTCGCCTACGTCAACCCCGCCTATGTACGGGCGACCGAAGCCGCGAGCGTCACCGACGCCCAGGAGCGCAAGCTCGAACTTTTGGACAGCGCCGACCGCGCCGACATGGAGCGCGGGCTGAAGGATGCGGCCAACTTCACCTCGCGCCTGCCGATCGTGATCGGCGGCGAGCGCCGCATCTACGACGTTCGTGCCGTCAATGTCGGTGACGGCAGCGTCGGCGTCGCGATCGACGCCAGCGAAGCGGATGCGCTGAGTTCGGCGCTGGTGCGGATGGCGGAGGCGCATCGCCGCACCCTCGACCAGCTCTCCTCCGGCGTCGCCGTGTTCGACGGACAACGGCGACTTGCCTTCTACAACGACTCCTATCGCCGGCTCTGGGATCTCGACCGTACCTTCCTCGATGCCAATCCCGATGATTCCAGCGTGCTCGATCAGCTCCGCGCCGCGCGCAAGCTGCCGGAACAGCCGGATTTTCGCGCCTGGAAGGCCAAGCTGCACGAGGCCTATCGCGCGGTCGAGACCGCCCATGACACCTGGTTTCTGCCCGACGGTCGCGCGCTCTCCGTCGTTACCACGCCCAGCCCCGAAGGCGGCGTCACCTATCTGTTCGATGACGTCACCGAGAGCCTGGATCTCGCGCGCCGTTTCGACGGCCTGATCCGCGTGCAGCGCGAGACGCTGGACAGCCTCGCCGAAGGCGTCGCGGTGTTCGGCAGCAACGGCAAGGTCCGTTTGTCGAACCCGGCCTTCGCGCGGATGTGGAAGCTGTCGAACGAGGCGTTGCACGAGCAGCCGCACATCCAGACCGTGGAGAGCTGGTGTCATCCGCTGTTCGATGAGGCGAACGTCTGGCGACAGATTCGCGAAGCCATCACTTCGATCGAAAATCGCGTCGATGTGCCGCTGAAGCTGGAGCGCAAGGACGGCAGCGTCGTGAACGGCATGATCCGGCCGCTGCCCGACGGCGCCACCATGCTGACCTTCCAGGACATCACCGACACCGAGAACGTCGAGCGCGCGCTACGCGAGCGCAACGAGGCGCTTGAGGCGGCCGACCAGATGAAGGTGGATTTCGTTCACCACGTCTCCTACGAACTGCGCGCGCCGCTCACCACCATCATCGGCTTCGCGCACTTCCTCAGCGATCCCTCGACCGGCCCGCTGACGGCGAAACAGGCCGAATATCTCGATTACGTCACCAAATCGACCAACGCGCTGCTCGCTTTGACCAACAACATCCTCGATCTTGCGACCATCGACGCAGGCGCCATGAAGCTCGAGCTCGGCCCGGTCGATGTGGCCAAAGCGATCGAGCTTGCCGCCGAAGGTATCCAGGACCGGCTCGCCACCGACCGCATCCGCCTCAGGGTCGAGATCGCCCCCGACGTCGGCAGCTTCGTCGGCGACGAGAAACGCGTGGTGCAGGTGCTCTATAACCTGCTCGCCAATGCCATCGGCTTCTCGCCGCAGGATTCTACCGTCGGCATCAGTGCGCGCCGCACCGAGCGCAGCGTGGTCTTCACCGTGACAGATTCCGGGCCTGGAATACCTGCCGACATGAAGGACAAGGTGTTCAACTGGTTCGAAAGCCGCTCGCAAGGCTCGCGCCATCGCGGCGCCGGCCTCGGCCTGTCGCTGGTGCGCTCCTTCGTCGAGCTGCATGGCGGCAAGGTGCGGGTGGATTCGATCGTCGGCAAGGGTACGACCATGACCTGCGATTTTCCGACCGACCAGGCGGCGCATCGCGACGCCGCCGAATGACCGCGTCAACGACCTTCTGCGTCGCGCTTTTCAACGAGACGGCCACTGCACGGCTGATGGCCGACCTCGCGCTCCTGGTCGGACCCGGCGACGTCATCGCCCTCTCTGGCGATCTCGGTGCCGGCAAGACCGCCGCCGCACGCGCCATGATCCGCTATCTCTCGGGCGACGAGACGCTGGAAGTGCCGAGCCCGACCTTCACGCTGGTGCAGAGCTATGAGCTGCCGGCTTTCGCGGTGCTGCATGCCGATCTGTATCGCGTCGAGGACGAAGGCGAGCTCGAGGAGATCGGGCTTTCCCCGCTGCCTGAAGGCACGCTCGCCCTCGTCGAATGGCCGGAGCGCGCGCCGTCCGCCTTACCTCCGGATCGCATCGATATCACGCTCACGCACCGGCCCGCGCTCGGGTCGACCGCGCGTGCAGCCGATATCACCGGCCACGGCAAGGCTGCAGCAACGGTTGCGCGGCTGAAGGCGCTGCGCGAGTTTCTCGAAACATCCGGTTACATGGAGGCGACGCGCCGCCGCATGAACGGCGATGCCTCGACGCGTTCCTATGCGCGGCTGCTCCGCGACGACGGCATCGTCATCCTGATGAACTTTCCCAGACGCCCGGATGGCGCCGCGATCTACAACGGCAAGTCCTACAGCGCCGCCGTGCATCTGGCCGAAGACGTCAAGCCCTTCGTCGCGATCGACGAGGGCTTGCGCGCGCAAGGCATCTCCGCGCCTCAAATCCACCATTCCGATCTCGACCACGGCTTCCTGATCACGGAGGACTTTGGCAGCGAGGGCGTGATCGAAGGCGATCCGCCGCGCCCCATAGCCGAGCGCTATGAGGCCGCGACCGATGCGCTGGCCGCGCTGCACGGCGTGGCGTTGCCGGAGACCCTGCCGCTGCCCGGTCATGGCGACTACGCCATTCCCGTCTTCGACGCCGAGGCACTTCTGATCGAGATCGGGCTGATGCCGGAATGGTATCTCCCCGATCGCGACGCTCCGCTGAGCGAGGAGAGGCGCGCGGAGTTCTTCGCGATGTGGCGCCAGCTGATCGAGAAGCCGCTGGCGGCGCCGAAGAGCTGGGTGCTGCGCGATTATCACTCGCCCAATCTGATCTGGCTTGCGGACCGCATCGGCATCGCGCGTGTCGGCGTGATCGACTTCCAGGACACCGTGCTGGGACCGCAATCCTACGACGTCGTCTCGCTGCTCCAGGACGCCCGCATCGATGTGCCTGAGAGCCTCGAGCTGACGCTGCTGTCGCGCTACATCAAGGCGCGGCGCGCCGGCGATGCCGGCTTCGATCCGGCGGGCTTTGCCGAGCTCTACGCCATCATGTCGGCGCAGCGCAATACGCGCCTGCTCGGCACCTTTGCGCGCCTCAACCGCCGCGACGGCAAGCCGCATTATCTGCGCCACCAGCCGCGGATCTGGACCTATCTTCAGCGCTCGCTGGCCCACCCGTCACTGGCTCATATGCGGGACTGGTACCTCGCCAACGTTCCGCCGCCCAAAGCGCGATGAGATGCGGATGAGTCGTCATCGCGCTTCGGGTTTTGTTTGCGCATGATCTCCGCGCAAACGCTCCGCGTTTGCGCGAAAGAAAACCGCTACACACATTTCCGGATCATGCTTTAAGAGGCTGATCAAAACCTCGATTTACCGGCTGTTAGCCATCGCGGTCGTAATCT
This sequence comes from Bradyrhizobium sp. CB82, assembly GCF_029714405.1. Classification (NCBI taxonomy): domain Bacteria; kingdom Pseudomonadati; phylum Pseudomonadota; class Alphaproteobacteria; order Hyphomicrobiales; family Nitrobacteraceae; genus Bradyrhizobium; species Bradyrhizobium sp. CB82. The sequence continues at coordinate 77,566 of NZ_CP121650.1, forward strand.
CGCCCGCTGGAGGCCGGAAGATACGGGTCGGAAGCGAGGACGCATGGCAGCGAGCACCGAACGGCGCAAAGGCGACCGCGTCGTCTTCGAGCGCGGGATACCCGCGCATATGATGGGGATCGACGGGACCTGGCGGCGCGATTGTGTCACGAGGACGTCTCGGAGACCCGCGCCAAGCTCACCATCGACGGCTCGGTCGAGGGTCTGCACCTCAAGGAATTTTTCCTGCTGCTGTCCGGATTGGCCTACCGCCGCTGCGAGCTGGCCTGGGTCAATGGCGACCAGATCGGCGTCAACTTCCTGAAACAGGGCGACAACCGGAAAAAGGCACGATCCACATCTGCGGGAGCTTGACTGCAACACTCGTCTTACAAACGTCACCCCAGGTGATTATGGCAGTTTGGCCGGCCGATCGGCGTGCTAGGATTGGTGCGGCCGCAGAAACTGAGGTTCCGAGAAAGTCAGGGATGCCCGTCAAACCGACCAAAGCCATGGTACTCGCAGCCGGACTCGGCCTGCGCATGCGCCCCCTGACGGAGAAGATGCCGAAACCACTGGTGAGCGTCGCGGGCCAGCCGTTGCTCGACCACGTGCTCGACAAGCTCGGCCAGGCCGGCGTCGCCGAGGCGGTGGTCAACGTCCACTATCTACCGGACCAGATCATCGGCCACGTCGCCGGCCGCAAGCAGCCGCGCGTGATCATTTCGGATGAGCGCGACCAGGTGCTCGGCACCGGTGGCGGCGTGGTCAAGGCACTGCCGCTGCTGGGCGATGCCCCGTTCTTCCACGTCAACTCCGACACGCTGTGGATCGACGGCGTGCGCTCCAACCTGGAGCGGCTTGCGGAGAATTTCGATCCGGCGCGGATGGACATCCTCTTGTTGATGGCGCCGACCGCGAGCAGCATCGGCTATAGCGGCCGCGGCGACTACTCGATGCAGCCGGACGGCGCCTTGCGTGCCCGGCGCGAGAACCAGGTGGTACCGTTCGTCTATGCGGGTGCGGCCATCATCTCGCCGACGATCCTCGCCGGCGCACCCAAGGGCGAGTTCTCGCTGACGAAAATGTTCGACCGCGCCGGCGAGCACGAGCGGCTGTTCGGCCTCCGCCTCGACGGCCTGTGGATGCATGTCGGCACGCCCGATGCCGTGCGCGCAGCGGAAGAGGCATTTCTGGAGAGCGTGGCTTAAGCCGCCCTCGTGTCCCGGACGCGGTGCAGCGCGCAGCGGTGCGGCGCTGCGTCCGGGGCACGAGAGCAAGTGCTGTGGCGAACAGCGGGGAAGACGTAGCTTGCGCGCATGACCATTTGAAGCGATCTCCCTATATTGGCGCCTGATCCCCGAATCAGGCAGCTCATGCGCGTCTTCACCGTCCCAGTCTCGGTTCCCTTCCTGCGCACGGTCGTCGCCGCGCTGCTCGACGGCGGGCTGGTCGACGGCTTTGAGGCGCGCAAGGAACCGGCGCGGTTGGCGGACGCCACGCTCTACCTGCCGACACGGCGCGCGATGCGCGTGGTGCGCGAGATCTTTTTGGAGGAGATGAAGGCTGACGCCGTCGTGCTGCCGCGTATCGTCGCCCTCGGCGATATCGACGAGGACGAGCTCGCCTTTGCCGACGAGGCCGAGCAGTTTTCCGGCACGGCGCCGCTCGACATTCCACCACGACTCGGCGAGCTCGAACGCAGGTTGACGCTGGCGCGGCTGGTCGCGGCCTGGGCCAAAGGTCCGGTGCTGGCGCCGCTGGTGGTCGGCGGCCCGGCCTCGACGCTCGCGCTCGCCTCGGATCTTGCGCGCCTCATCGACGACATGGTGACGCGCGGCGTCGACTGGAGCGCGCTCGACGGGCTCATTCCCGACCAGCTCGATCAATACTGGCAGCATTCGCTTCAGTTCCTGCGCATCGCGCGCGAGGCCTGGCCCAACCACCTCGCCGAGATCAACCGGATCGAACCCGCGGCGCGGCGCGATCAACTCATCGCCGCAGAAGCAAAGCGGCTGACCGTGCATCCCGCAGGGCCCGTGATCGCTGCAGGCTCGACCGGTTCGATGCCGGCCACCGCAAAATTCCTGCACGCGGTGGCGTCGCTCCCGCATGGCGCCGTTGTGCTGCCGGGCCTCGACACCGATCTCGACGAGGACGCTTGGCGCACCATCGGCGGCGTGCGCGATGCGCTGGGCAGGTTCGCGGAACATCCGGCCTCGAACCATCCGCAATATGCGATGCATGCGCTGCTACAGCGCTTCGGCATCAAGCGCAGCGACGTCGATAGTCTCCGGCCGCCGGCGGAGGGCGGCCGCGATCTTCTGGCATCCGAGTCGATGCGGCCATCTGCCAAGACGGAAATTTGGCACGATCGCCTGAAGCAGCCCGACGTTGCCGCAAAAATTGCCGGCGCCATGACGAACCTCGCCGTCGTCGAGGCGCCCAATCCCGAGATGGAAGCGCTGGCGATCGCGATTGCGATGCGCGAGGCGCGGCACCTCGACAAATCCGCAGCGCTGGTGACGCCGGATCGCGCGCTCGCCAGGCGGGTGATGGCGGCGCTCGCACGATGGGATCTCGCCTTCGACGATTCCGGCGGCGACGTGCTGATGGAAACCTCCGCCGGCACCTTTGCGCGTCTTGCGGCGGAAGTTGCGACGAAGGGCCTGGAGCCGCCGACCTTGCTGGCGCTGCTGAAGCATCCGCTGTGCCGGCTCGGCGCCGTGCCCGGCGCGTGGACGCGCGCGATCGAGGGTTTGGAGCTCGCGGTGTTGCGCGGCACACGCCCGCCGCCCGGCACGGCAGGGCTCTCGCGCGAGTTCACCCGCTTCCGCGATGAGCTCGCAAAACTCTGTCGTAACGAGGTTTCCGCGCTGCATCGGAGCGAGCCCCGCGCGCGGCTGAAGGCGGAGGATCTCGAGCGCATCCAGGCGCTGATCGCGACCTTGCAGACGGCGCTGGCGCCGATCGAGAGTCTGGCATCGTCGAAGCCCTGCGATTTCGCCGAGCTCGCGCATCGCCATCGCGAGATCCTGATCGCGCTGTCGCGCGACGAGCAGGGCATTCCGCTTGCCTTCGAGGATCGCGAAGGGCTGGCGCTTGCCGCCGCCTTCGACGACCTCTTGCGCGGCGGGACGACGAGTGGGTTGGTGGTTCCGCTGCCGGATTATGCGGATGTGTTCCAGATCGCGTTCGGCAACCGCGCGGTACGGCGGCCGGACAAGCCCGGCGCACGGCTCCAGATCTATGGTCCCCTGGAATCGCGATTGATGCAGGCCGACCGCATCATCGTCGGCGGACTGATCGAAGGCGTGTGGCCGCCCTCGCCGCGCATCGATCCCTGGCTCAGCCGACCGATGCGGCACGAGCTCGGCCTCGATCTGCCGGAGCGCCGCATCGGCCTCTCCGCGCATGACTTCGCGCAACTGCTCGGCGCCGATGAGGTGATCCTCACCCATTCCGCCAAGGCGGGCGGTGCGCCGGCGGTGGCCTCGCGTTTCCTGCATCGGCTGGAGGCGGTTGCGGGTGATGCGCAGTGGAAGGCGGCAAAACGCGCCGGGGAAAAATACGTGCGGTTCGCCGGCGCGCTGGACCAGCCCGACGAGGTCAAGCCGATCAAGCAGCCCGAACCGCGGCCGCCGCGCGCAACGCGGCCGCTGAAGCTGTCGGTCACCGCGATCGAGGACTGGCTGCGTGATCCCTACACGATCTATGCAAAATACATTTTGCGGCTCGATGCGCTCGATCCCGTCGACATGCCGCTTTCGGCGGCCGACCGTGGCTCTGCCATCCACGATGCGCTGGGCGAGTTCACGGAAGCCTACGCGGCCCGCCTGCCCCAGGATCCGGCGCGCGTGCTGCGCGCGATCGGCGAAAAGCATTTTGCGCCGCTGATGGAGCGCCCCGAAGCGCGCGCGTTGTGGTGGCCGCGCTTCCAGCGCATTGCCCGCTGGTTTGGCGATTGGGAGCAGGCGCGGCGCGACGCAATCGAAGCGATCACCGCCGAGACCCGCGGCGAGATCGCAATCCCGCTCGGCAATGAGCGCACGTTTTATCTCTCCGCGCGCGCCGATCGCATCGAGCGGCGCCAGGGCGGCGGTTACGCGATCCTCGACTACAAGACCGGCCAACCGCCGACCGGCAAGCAGGTGCGCATGGGATTGTCGCCGCAGCTCACGCTGGAAGCCGCGATCCTGCGCGAGGGCGGCTTCCCGGACATCGACGCCGGCTCATCCGTCAGCCAGCTCGTTTACGTTCGCCTGAGCGGCAACAATCCGCCGGGGGAAGAGCGCATTCTCGAGCTCAAGATCAAGCCGAGTGACACACCGCAGCCGCCGGACACCGCAGCCGCGGAGGCACGAAACAAGCTGGAAGCACTGATCCGCGCCTTCGAGGATGAGAACCAGGCCTATACCTCGCTGAATCTGCCGATGTGGACCAACCGCTACGGCGCTTACGACGATCTCGCGCGCATCAAGGAATGGTCTGCCGCCGGCGGCCTGGGGATCGAGGAATGGTGAAGGCACCGCGCCCCATCCCCGATGCCGTGCGTGCGACACAGGCGCGCGCGTCCGATCCGAACGCATCGGCCTTCGTGTCGGCCAATGCCGGCTCGGGCAAGACCCATGTGCTGGTGCAGCGCGTGATCCGCCTGTTGCTGTCGGGCGTGCCTCCGGAAAAGATCCTCTGCATCACCTTCACCAAGGCGGCCGCCGCCAACATGGCGGAGCGCGTCTTCACCACGCTCGGCCATTGGGTGACGCTGGACGATGCCGCGCTGGACGATGCGATCCGCGCGGCCGGGATCCCCTATCCCAACGCAAAACTGCGGCGTGAGGCACGAAAGCTGTTCGCCTGCGCGCTGGAGACGCCGGGCGGATTAAAAGTACAGACAATTCACGCGCTATGCACGCGGCTGCTCCAGCAGTTCCCGTTCGAGGCCAATGTGCCGGCGCGCTTCGCCGTGATCGACGAGCGCGACCAGACCGACATGATGGAGCGCGCCAACCTGAAGGTGTTGCTGGAGGCCGCGCGCGATCCTGAGAGCGTCACCGGCCGCGCACTGCTGACCGCGATGGCGAGCGCCGCCGACGTCACCTTCAAGGAGGTCGTGCGCGAAGCGTGTCTCAGCCGCGACCACTTCATGGCCTGGACCGATGCGGCCGGCAGCGCCGAGCTAGCTGCCGCGGAGATGGCGGCGGTGCTGGGCGTCGATGCAGGCGATCGTGTGGAGGACATCGAGCTTGAAATTCTCGACGGTCCATTCCTGCCGCGTGCGCGCTGGGACGACATCGCCTTTGCGCTGGAGGACGGCAGCAAGTCCGACAACGATCAGGCGGAGCGACTGCGCGCCGCAAAAGGGTTTTCAGGCGGCGCGCAGGTCGATGCCTACCTGAACGTCTTCCTCACCGACGAGAAGCTGCCGCGCAAGGCGGTGCTGACCAAGAAGTTCGGCGATCACAACCCCTCCGTCGCTCGCCTGTTCGAGGCCGAGGCGCAGCGTCTCGGCGGGCTCATCGAGAAGCGCCGCGCGGTCACCGTGCGGGACCGCACCGAGGCCCTGCTGCATATCGCGACCGCCGCGGCGGCGAACTACCGCCGTGAGAAGCAGGAGCGCGGGCTGCTCGACTACGACGACCTCATCGACAAGACGCTGACGATGCTGAACCGCGTCAGCTCGGGCTGGGTGCATTACAAACTCGACCGCGGCGTCGATCACGTATTGATCGACGAGGCGCAGGACACGAGTCCGCGGCAATGGGACATCGTCGCGCACATCATCTCCGAGTTCACGGCCGGCGAAGGTGCGCGCGAGGGGCTCAACCGCACCATCTTCGCCGTCGGCGACGAGAAGCAATCGATCTTCTCGTTCCAGGGCGCGCAGCCCCGGGAATTCGACGCGCGCCGGCGCGAGCTGCATCGCAAGTTCACCGCAGCCGGGTTGAAATTCGATCCGGTCGCATTCACCTATTCGTTCCGTTCGGGTGCTGCGATCCTGCACTCGGTCGACCACGTCTTCCGTGAGCCCGAGATCTACAAGAGCATCCACGCGATCGAGATCGGCCATCCCCTGCACAATGCACTGAGTGACGCCGGCCCGAGCCTGATCGAGCTCTGGGATCTTGCGGAAGCCGACGACCGGCAGGACATCGAAGGCTGGCGCGCGCCGTTCGACGGCGTCTCCGTGACCAGCCCCGAGGTCAAGCTCGCCCGCCGCATCCAGACCGAGATCAAGCATCTCGTGGAGAGCGGCACGCTGACGGGACATGCCGGCGAGCGGCGTCCCCTGCGCTATGGCGACATGCTGATCCTGGTGCGGCGTCGCGGCAATGCGTTCGACGCGGTGATCCAGGCGCTGAAGCACGCCGGCATCCCGGTTGCCGGCGCCGACCGATTGAAGCTGACCGAGCACATCGCGATCATCGATCTGATGAACCTCGCCGATGCGCTGCTGCTGCCGCAGGACGATCTTGCGCTCGCGGTGGCGCTGAAGAGCCCGCTGTTCGGCCTCGACGACGACGACCTGTTCGCGCTCGCTTGGGATCGCAAGGGCTCGCTGCGCCGCGCGCTGGCCGAGCACGCGCGTGGAAGCGAGAAATTCGAAAGCGTGCTGCGCCGGCTGGAGGCCTGCGAGGCCCGCGCGCGCAACGAGACGCCGTTCGCCTTCTATGCCTGGCTGCTCGGCGGCGACGAGGGCCGCGCGCGCATCCTGCGCCGGCTGGGCCACGAGGCCAACGATGCGCTCGACGAGTTTTTGGAGCTCGCGCTGAACTATGAGCGCAAGGCGCCGGCTTCACTGCAGGGTTTCATGGCTTGGCTGCGCTCGGCCGACACCGAAGTGAAGCGCGACATGGAGATCTCGCGCGACGAGGTCCGCGTGATGACAGTCCACGGTGCCAAGGGCCTGGAGGCCTCCGTGGTGTTCATGGTCGACACCACATCCTCGCCCTCGGACACGCAGCGCCTGCGGCTGATCCAGGTGCCGCGCGGCAATGGCGGCGAGATCGTGGTCTGGGCCGGCCGCAAAGCTGACGATCCGAAGCCCGTTGTCGATGCGCGCAAGGCCATGCTCGAGGAGACCGAGGACGAATATCGCCGCCTGCTCTACGTCGCGATGACGCGGGCGGCCGACCGGCTGATCGTCGGCGGCTGCATGCCCGGCAACATGAACACGGTGCGCAAGCTGTGCTGGTACGATCTCGTCGACAAGGGGCTCACCGGTTCCGGTCTCGAGAAACAGACGACCGAGACGCCGCTTGGCAAGGTGACCCGCTTTGCCCGTCCCTCGGACGTCGCGGCGCTGGGCACGCCCTCAACCTCGGTTGACGAGACAATCGCGCTGCCGGCTTGGCTGCGAACCAAGGCGCCCAAAGACATCCTCGATGACGATCCGGTGCGGCCCTCCGGCCAGGCTGCCAAGGAAGGCCGCGCGGTCCGTTCGGGCGAATCGCTCCAGTCCCGGGCCCTTGCATTGCAGCGCGGCACGCTGGTGCATCGGCTGCTGCAATCCCTGCCCGATATCGCCACTGAGCGCCGGCGCGAGTCCGCGCTCGGCTTCGTGGCGCGCAACGCCGCGGATTGGCTGGAAGCCGACCGCGCGGCGCTGGCCGACAAGGTGCTCGCTTTGATCGCCGCGCCGCGTTTTGCCGCCGTGTTCGCGGCGGGCAGCCGCGCCGAGGTCGCTATCGTCGGCCGGCTCGAACGACCCGGCCGGCCGCCGGCGCTGGTGTCGGGCCAGATCGACCGGCTGGTGGTCACGCCGGACGAGGTCCTGATCGTCGATTTCAAGACCAACCAGGTGGCGCCGAAGAGCGCCACTGAGGCGCCGGCGGCTTATGTCCGCCAGCTCGCGCTGTACCGGGCCGTGCTCTCCCGGCTCTATCCCCAAACGCCGATCAGGGCGGTCCTGCTCTGGACCGAGACCCTTGAATATATGGAGATTTCCGCTCCCGCGCTGGACGCGGCGCTGGCATCCCTTCATGTCGGCGTGAGCATCCTTGACCCGGCAAGGCACCGTTCATAGGTTGACGCCATGATCTTTGGTGCGATTCCACGTCGCGCCGCTTCCTTTCAACCGAACGAGGTACTCCAATGGCCGTTGGCAAGGTTTCTGACGCCGATTTCGAAGCCGAAGTGCTCAAGGCGAACGGCCCGGTGGTCGTCGATTTCTGGGCCGAATGGTGCGGCCCCTGCCGCATGATCGCACCCGCGCTCGACGAGATCGCCGGCGCGATGGGCGACAAGGTCAAGATCGTCAAGCTCAACGTCGACGAGAGCCCGAAAACCGCGTCGAAGTACGGCGTGATGTCGATCCCGACCCTGATGATCTTCAAAGGCGGCGAGATGGCCTCCCGCCAGGTCGGCGCCGCGCCGAAGGCGAAGCTCCAGCAGTGGATCACCGCCGCGGTCTGATCTCAGTCGCTGACGACTATTTTCGACACCGGCCGGCGAAATGCCGGCCGTTTTGCGTTGGGAGGCTATGTCCTGCGTCTAACGAGGCCTACCCTTGCCTGCCCCTCCCCGCAAACGCGCGCGCAAATCCACCTTTCCCATTGCCATGGAAGCGCGTTCGGTCGACGCCATCCCCCGCGGGCGGGAATGGCAGTACGAGCCGAAATGGGATGGCTTTCGCTGCCTGCTCTCGCGCGAGGCTGACAGCGTTGATCTCCGCTCCAAGTCCGGCGAGGATCTCGCGCGCTATTTTCCTGAGCTCGTCGCCGCGGCTCTGAAGCTGAAGGCAAACAGCTTCGTGCTCGACGGCGAGATCGTCGTGCCGCAGGGCAAGAGCTTCTCCTTCGATGCGCTGCTGCAGCGAATTCATCCCGCCGCGAGCCGGGTGAAGAAGCTCGCCCAGGACACGCCGGCGCTCTATCTCGCCTTCGATCTGCTGAAGACCGTCAAAGACAGGCAGCTTGCCGAGACGCCACTGAGCGAGCGAAGGCCGGCGCTGGAAGCTTTCGCGAAAGCCAATTTCCGGAACAGCGCGAGCTTCCGTCTCTCGCCGGTCACGTCGAGCTACGCGACCGCGCAAAAGTGGCTGGCGCAATCCGGCGGCGGCTCGGACGGCGTTATCGCCAAGCGCATCGACCTGCCCTATCGGGCCGGCAATCGCGACGGCATGCAGAAGATCAAGCGATTTCGCAGCGCGGATTGCGTTGTCGGCGGCTTCCGCTATGCGACCAACAGAATCCGCGGCCGGAAGGTCGTCGGCTCGCTGCTACTTGGGCTCTATGACGACGAGGGCCTGCTGCACCATGTCGGCTTCAGCTCGGCGATCAAGCAGGAGGAGAAACCTGGGTTGACCGACAGGCTGGAGGCGCTGATTGGCGAATCCGGCTTCACCGGTAACGCGCCGGGCGGTCCGAGCCGCTGGTCGACGGAGCGCTCGGCGAAGTGGTGCCCGCTCAAGCCGAAGCTGGTGGTGGAGGTTTGCTACGACCATTTCAGCGGTGAGCGTTTTCGCCACGGCACCTCGATCCTGCGCTGGCGCCCCGACAAGGCGCCGCAGCAATGCACCTTCGTGCAGTTGAAGCAGAAGGCGGCCGACCCCATGAAGCTGCTACGACCGTAGTCCGGATTTCGCTTCCGCTCTATCCGGGCTACGCGAGACTCTATGCAGGAGGCGTGCCGTTGAGCGCGAGCACATGGCCGGCGAGATAGAGCGAGCCGGTGATCAGGATGCGCGGCGGCACCTCGTAGGCGAGCCGTGAGAGAGCGCGCAGCGCCGCCTCGACGCCCGGCGCGGTCTCGACGCGCATGCCAAAACTGCGTGCGGCGTCTGCGAGCCGATCGGCCGGCATCGCGTTCTCGGCTCCCGGAATCGGCACCGCGATGATGTGACGGGTGAGGCCGGCGAAATTGGCGAGGAAGCCGTGGGCGTCCTTGTTGGCCATCATGCCTGAGATCACCACCAGCGGCCGCGACACCCGCTCTTCGAGATCGCCGAGCGCGGCCGCAGCAACGCGGCCGCCCTCGGCATTGTGGCCGCCGTCGAGCCAGATCTCACTGCCCTGCGGCCCCCAGCCGAGCAACTCGCCAGAGGTGAGCCGCTGCATCCGCGCCGGCCATTCGGCGCCCAAGATGCCGGCCTCAAACGCTGCATGGCTGATCTTGAAGGCGCCGGTGGCGCGCAGCGTCGCGATCGCGAGGCCGGCATTGTCGAATTGGTGGCGACCGAACAGGCGTGGCGCCGCGAGATCCATCAGCCCGCGATCGTCCGAATAGACCAGCCGCCCGTGCTCGACATTGACATGCCAGCCCTCGCCCGCCGCAAACAGCGGCGCGCGCATGCGTTTCGCCTGCGCCTCGAGCACCGCCATCGTCTCGGGCGCCTGCTCAGCCGAGATCACGGGCACGCCGCGCTTGATGATCGCGGCTTTCTCGCCGGCGATCGCGGTCAAGGTGTCGCCGAGGAAATCCGTATGATCCATGCTGATCGGCGTGATCACGCAAGCCGCCGGTGCATCGACCACATTGGTCGAATCGAGCCGTCCGCCAAGCCCCACCTCGAGCAGCACCACATCGGCCGGATTTTGCGCGAACAGGTGGAAGGCGGCGGCGGTCTTCAACTCGAACACGGTCGCGGCTTCGCCGGCGTTGACGCGCTCGACCAATTCCAGCGCGTCACGGAGCTCATCGTCGCCGACCAGCACGCCGCCGCCGACGCGGCCGAGCCGGAAGCATTCGTTGATCCGGACCAGGTAGGGCGAGGTGTAGGCGTGGACGCACAGGCCGGCGGCTTCCAGCGTTGCGCGGAGATAAGCGAGCGTCGAACCCTTGCCGTTGGTGCCGGCGATGTGGATCACCGGTGGCAGCTTGCGTTCGGGATGGTCGAGCCGCTCGAGCAGGCGATGCATCCGCTCGAGCCCGAGATCGATCCGCTTTTGATGCAGGGCCGACAGCCGCCCGATCACGTCACCGAGCGACGGCTTTGTGCTGTCAGCAGAGGCGTTCACGCGTGCGGTGCGGCCGGCGCCACTTCGGGGGCCGATACGATCTGCGCCGCGCTCGTGACTGGCTGCACCGACTTGGGCACGTTCTCCAGCGCCGGCGACCTGGTCAGCAAACGGCAGAGCCGCGCCAGGGTGGGACGCAAATCATGGCGGTGCACGACCATGTCGACCATGCCGTGCTCCTTCAGGTACTCGGCACGCTGGAAACCTTCGGGGAGCTTTTCGCGGATGGTCTGCTCGATGACGCGGGCGCCGGCGAAGCCGATCAGCGCACCGGGCTCGGCGATCTGCACGTCGCCGAGCATCGCATAGGACGCAGTGACGCCGCCGGTGGTCGGGTTGGTCAGCACCACGATATAGGGCTGTTTTGCCTCGCGCAGCATCTGCACCGCGACCGTCGTGCGCGGCATCTGCATCAGCGACAAGATGCCCTCCTGCATGCGTGCGCCGCCCGAGGCCGCGAACACGATGAAGGGCGACTTCTTCTCGACCGCGAGCTCGAGCCCGCGCACGATGGCTTCGCCCGCGGCCATGCCGAGCGAGCCGCCCATGAAGTCAAAATCCTGCACGGCGATGACGACGGCGGCGCCTTCGAGCTTGCCATAGCCGACCTTGATCGCATCGTTCAGATTGGTGCGGGCACGCGCATCCTTGATGCGATCGGCGTATTTCTTTTCGTCGCGAAATTTCAGCGGATCGGGAGTGACCTCGGGCAAAGCGACGTCGAACCAGGTCTCGTTGTCGAAGATCGACTTGAGCCGCGCCACCGCGCCCATGCGCATGTGGTAGTTCGAGCCGGGGATGACGAACTGGTTAGCCTCGACGTCCTTGTAGAACACGAGCTGCCCGGAATCCGGGCATTTGATCCACAGGTTCTCCGGCGTCTCCCGCCGCAGCATGTTACGGATCTTCGGCCGGACCACATTGGTGAGCCAGTTCATGGTTTGCTCCGATTAGCCATCCCGCCTGGGGATCGCCTGAAGGGATATATGGCGCCCGGGACTTCCCCCGGCAAGCCGCCGTGTGGTCCGCGTTGGAAGCGGAATTATGGCCTATTCTTACTGAATCCTATTCCGCCGCCTGCCGCGCGCCCCGCACGCCCTGGGCGAGGGACGCGGTCAACTCGGCGACGGCGTTAACGGTCCTGCTGGTGGCGTGTCCCTCCGCATCGAGGCTGTTCTTGAGGGCATCGACCAGCGCGGTGCCGACCACCGCGCCATTGGCGTGCGAGGCGATGGCGCGGGCCGCTTCCGGGGTGCGGATGCCGAAGCCGACGCAGACCGGCAGTTTTGTATGGCGCTTGATGCGGGCGACCGCCTCGCTCACGGCGCTGGAGTCCGCGGCCGCCGCACCGGTGATGCCGGTGATCGAGACGTAGTAGACGAAGCCCGACGTGTTGGCGAGCACGGCTGGCAGACGCTTGTCGTCTGTCGTCGGTGTCGCCAGGCGGATGAAGTTGAGGCCGGCCTTCATCGCGGGCAGGCAGAGCTCGTCGTCTTCCTCCGGCGGCAGGTCGACGATGATGAGGCCATCGACGCCGGCGGTCTTGGCATCGGCCAGAAACTTGTCCACGCCATAGATATAGATCGGGTTGTAGTAGCCCATCAGCACGATCGGCGTCGTGTTGTCGTCCTTGCGGAAGCCGCGCACGAGCTCCAGCGTCTTCTTCAGCGTCATGCCGCCCTTGAGCGCGCGAAGCCCGGCGGCCTGGATCGACGGGCCATCGGCCATCGGATCGGTGAAGGGCATGCCGATCTCGATCACGTCAGCGCCGGACTTCGGCAGCGCCTTGATGATCTCGAGCGAGGTCGCTGGATCGGGATCACCGGCCATCAGGAAGGTGACGAAGGCCGAGCGGCCCTGCTTCTTCAGCTCGGCGAAACGGGTATCGATACGCGTGGTCATGTTTTTGCGGTCGCCGTGCTATACCTCTCCCCTCCGGGGAGAGGTCGGCTGCGCAGCAGCCGGGTGAGGGGGATGGAGAAGTTCAAGGCCAGAGCTCGGAGGCTCCGCAAATCCGTCGGGGAGAGGTGCAGAAAGCGCGACGTCTGCCTCACTTGGCCTTGCCCCTCAGGATGTCGCCGACTTGCGGGACGTCCTTGTCGCCGCGGCCGGAGAGATTGACGACCATCAGGTGATCCCTGGGCCGCTTCGGCGCGAGCTCCATCACCTTGGCAATGGCATGCGCCGGCTCGAGCGCCGGGATGATGCCTTCGAGCCGCGACAATAGCTGGAACGCTGCGAGCGCCTCGTCATCGGTCGCGGAGAGATAGTTGACGCGGCCGATCTCGTGCAGCCAGGAATGCTCGGGGCCGATGCCGGGATAGTCGAGACCGGCCGAGATCGAGTGCGCGTCCTGGATCTGGCCGTCCTCGTTCATCAAGAGATAGGTGCGGTTGCCGTGCAGCACGCCTGGACGTCCGCCCGCGATCGAGGCGGCGTGCAACTGCGTGAGCCCATGGCCCGCAGCCTCGACGCCGAAGATCTCGACCGAGGGATCGTCGAGGAAGGGATGGAACAGGCCCATGGCATTGGAGCCGCCGCCGATGCAGGCGACCAGCGAATCCGGCAGCCGGCCTTCGGCTTCCTGCATCTGCACCTTGGTTTCGTTGCCGATCACCGACTGGAAGTCGCGCACCAGCGTCGGATAGGGATGGGGACCTGCGACCGTCCCGATGCAATAGAAGGTGTTGTGCACGTTGGTGACCCAGTCGCGCAGCGCCTCGTTCATGGCGTCCTTCAGCGTGCGCGTGCCCGATTGCACCGGAAACACTTTTGCGCCCAGCATTTCCATGCGGATGACGTTGGGCTGCTGCCGCTCGACGTCGACGGCGCCCATATAGACCACGCATTCGAGGCCGAACCGCGCGCACAGCGTCGCGGTCGCCACACCGTGCTGGCCGGCGCCGGTCTCAGCGATGATCCGCTTCTTGCCCATGCGCCGCGCCAGCATGATCTGGCCGAGCACGTTGTTCACCTTGTGCGAACCGGTGTGGTTGAGCTCCTCGCGCTTGAAGTAGATCTTTGCGCCGCCGAGATGCTCGGTCAGGCGCTCGGCGAAGTAGAGCGGCGAGGGCCGGCCGACATAGTTCTTGAGGTAGCCGTTCATCTCGGCCTGGAAGGACGGATCGGCCTTGGCCTCGTTGTACGCCTTCTCCAGATCGAGGATCAGCGGCATCAGGGTTTCGGCGACGAAGCGTCCGCCGAAGATGCCGAAATGGCCGCGCTCGTCCGGGCCGCTGCGGTAGGAGTTTGGTTTGGCGATGTTCATCGTACGCTCAACTCTTGGGTGGCGCGCGCGGCGCGAATGAAGGCTTTGATCATCTCCGGGTCCTTCACGCCGGGGGCGCTCTCGACACCGGAGGAGACGTCGACGCCGCCCGCGCCGGTGAGGCGAAGGGCCTCCGCGACGTTCTGGGCGTGCAGCCCGCCCGAGACCATATAGGGCAGCTTCAGATCGAGGTCTTTCAAGAGGCGCCAGTCGAAGGGTGCTCCCAGCCCGCCGGGCCGCGTCGCGTCCTTCGGCGGACGGGCATCGAACAGGATGCGGTCGGCAACCGCGGCGTAGCCGGGCAGGTCAGCGAGATCGGCCGCCGTCTCGATCGGCAGCGCCTTCATCACCGGGCGGCCAAACTTCTGCCTGATGTCGCGCAGCCGCGCCACGCTCTCCTTGCCGTGGAGCTGGAGGATATCCGGCGACAGCGCGTCCATGATGTTGTCGAGCGTCGCGTCGTCGGCATCCACCGTGAGCGCGACCTTCAGCGCCCGCTTCTTGACCTGGCGGCCGAGATCGCGCCCGGCTTCAAGCGACAGATGCCGGGGCGAGGGTGGAAAGAACACGAACCCCACCATGTCGGCGCCGGCGTCGAGCGCGACGTCAAGCGTCTCGCGCGTGGACAGGCCGCAGATTTTGACGAGCAGGGACATGATCTCAAAGCGCGTGGAGGCCGCGGTGCCGCGGCCGGAAAAACGGGTTTTCGGTGCGGCCGCTTCTACAACGTCGCGCGCTGCTTGTCTCGCCCGACAGAGCCGTAAAGGCCGGCTCCGACGGGGGCCGGCAGGCGCTGCGGATCGGGTCTTGCGGCGGCCGTGGAAGCCCGAAAGCCAGCCAGCTCGGCCCTTGCCGAGCGGGCATCCGCCTCGTGGCGGCGCGCCGCGCGGCGCCAATGCCGCTGGCCGAACCAGACGGCGCAGCCGCCGGCCAGCACCCCGAGGAGGGCCACCAGGATCAGGAGCAGGAATAGCGGCAGGGCGACCGACAGCGACGGATCGGCCGAATTGAAGGGGTCGAAGGAGACCGTGACGAAATGGCGGTTGGCGACGGCGAAAACCACGAGCAGCAGGCCGAACGGAATCACGATCAACGCGGTCAGGAATTTTCGCATCTCGATCGCTCGCCTCGAATCATGCTTGTGGCCGCATCGAGCGGCCACGCCGGTAAAGCTGGGCGTCGGCCTAGTCCGGTGCGCCAGGGTCCGGATGGTCGCGGTTCAGCCGTTCGCGCATTTCCTTGCCCGTTTTGAAGAACGGGACGCTCTTCTGGTCGACGGGCACATGGGCGCCGGTGCGTGGATTGCGCCCTGCGCGCGCGGGGCGATGCTTCACCGAGAAAGCCCCGAAACCGCGCAGCTCGACCCGATCGCCGCGCGCCAGCGCTGCGACGATCTCCTCGAGGATCGCATTCACAATGTTCTCGACATCCCGCTGGTACAGATGCGGGTTGTGCTCGGCGATACGCTGAACAAGTTCGGATTTGATCATCGAGAGATAGGACCCGGAAGCGTGCGGATGACCATTTCCGTGAAAATGCCTTGAACTGTCAAGACGCTAAATCAAGTTTGGGAGGAGCTAAAGTACGTGACAAAGGCCCGAAAGGGGGCCTGTCACAATACGCGCCGAACGGGAAAACTCTCCAGGGCTCGCCCGGTTCCCGTCAATTTGACGCGGCGGGCTGCCATAGCGCGAGCATTCCGTCCAAACCGAACCGATCGACCGCCTGCGTGATGCCGCTGCGCTCGATCTGATGCGCCAGCGAGCTCAAACCGATGGCTTCGAGCGTGACGGAGGCCGCCGTCTTGAGAAATGGCAGATCGCCGAAGCGAGGCTGGAGCTTGTAGTCGCGGACCGGCAGATCTTTCTTGACGCCCTTCTGCTCGACGAGCCAGGTCACCGCGGCTTTCTCGTCGCCGAGCTGATCGATCAGCTTCAGCTCGACCGCCTGCCGACCGGTGAAAACGCGGCCATCGGCAACTTTGTCGAGTTGCGCATCATCCATGCCGCGGCGCTCCTTCACCAGTCCCTTGAACCAGGCGTAGGAGTCCTTCACCAGCGCATCGAGTGCGGCGCGCGCTTCGGGGCTGGTGGGCTCGAAGCCGTTCGGCGCCGCCTTCAACGGCGAGGATTTTACCTCCTCGACCTTCACGCCGATGGTCTTCAGGAGGTCGGCGACGTTCGGATATTGGAACAATACGCCGATCGAGCCGACCAGCGAGCTTTGCTGGGCGATGATGTGGTCAGCCGCGATCGCGGTGATGTAGCCGCCGGAAGCGGCAAGCCCCTCGACGACCACGACGAGCGGCTTCTTCGCCTTCAGCCGCGTCAGGGAATCATAGAGCTGCTCGGAGCCCGCTGTGGTACCGCCCGGCGAATTGATGTGAACGATGACGGCGGCCGCGCGCGAATTCTCCAGCCGCTCGAGCGCCTGGGTGCGATCGGCGTCGCTGCGGATCAGCCCATCGATCTGGACGCGCGCGATCGAGCCGGCAGACGCGAACGTGCCGCGCGCGCCCGGCGTCGCGACCAGCGCAAAGCCTGCTATCGCCGCGATCGCGATCAGCGCGGCAGCGACGCGCCAGAAGGTCAGCTTGCGGCGGATCCGGCGGCGATCGACGATGATGTCCGAATCGAGCGACATCGAAAAATCTCCAAATGTGGGCTCACGCCTTTTGCCGTCACAGCGTGACCATCGGCTTGTCTGAATACATCAATTGCGACGCAATTTGAAGAATTGAAGGCCTGGACCGGTGGAGGCCTCAGATCTTGCCGCACGCTCGTTCGTCGTCCCGGACAGGCGCAGCGAAGCGGCGCGCTGATCCGGGAGCCATAACCACGGGATTGAGTTTGGCGGAGACCAGGAGTTGCCGGCTCCACAACTACTCCTTGTGGGTACGGGTCCCGGGACGACGATTGAGTTTGCGGCAACAAAAAGCCCCGGCGAAATGCCGGGGCTTTGATGCTTGCGAAACAAGCCGTTGGCTTACTTGTTCTCGCCGCGGTTCTTGAGCGCGGTGCCGAGAATGTCGCCCAGCGTCGCCCCCGAATCGGAGGAGCCGTACTGCGCGATGGCTTCCTTCTCCTCGGCGACTTCCAGCGCCTTGATCGACACCTGAACCTTGCGGGCCTTCTTGTCGAACTGGATGACGCGGGCATCGACCTTCTCGCCGACGGCGAAGCGTTCGGCGCGCTGGTCGTTGCGGTCACGGGCAAGCTCCGAGCGCTTGATGAAGGTGGTGAAATCGGTACCGGCGATCTTCACCTCGATACCGGCTTCCTTCACTTCGAGCACTTCGCAGGTCACGACCGCGCCCTTCTTGACATCGCCCGGCTCGGCGAAGGGGTCGCCTTCGAGCTGCTTGATACCAAGCGAGATGCGCTCCTTCTCGACGTCCACATCGAGCACGACGGCCTTCACCACGTCGCCCTTCTTGTAGTTGTCGATCACCTGCTCGCCCGGAAGCTTCCAGTCGAGGTCGGAGAGGTGGACCATGCCGTCGACGTCGCCCTCGAGACCCAGGAACAGACCGAACTCGGTCTTGTTCTTGACCTCGCCCTCGACCACCGAACCGGTCGGATGCTTCTCGACGAAGACCTCCCACGGGTTGCGCATGGTCTGCTTGAGGCCGAGCGAGATGCGGCGCTTGACGGAATCGACTTCCAGCACCTGCACTTCGACTTCCTGCGAGGTCGAGACGATCTTGCCGGGGTGCATGTTCTTCTTGGTCCACGACATCTCGGAGACGTGGATCAGGCCTTCGATGCCAGGCTCGAGCTCGACGAACGCGCCGTAGTCGGTGATGTTGGTGACGCGGCCGGTAAAGCGGGCACCCAGCGGGTACTTGGCTTCGATGCCCTGCCACGGATCATCCAGCAGCTGCTTCATGCCCAGCGAGATGCGATGCGTCTCGTGGTTGATCTTGATGATCTTGACCTTCACGGTCTGGCCGATCGAGAGCACCTCGGTCGGGTGGTTGACGCGGCGCCACGCGATGTCGGTGACGTGCAGGAGGCCGTCGATGCCGCCGAGATCAACGAACGCACCGTAATCGGTGATGTTCTTGACAACGCCGTCGATGACCTGACCCTCTTCGAGGTTCTGCACCAGTTCCTGACGCTGCTCGGCGCGGGTCTCTTCCAGCACAGTGCGGCGGGAGACGACGATGTTGCCGCGGCGGCGATCCATCTTGAGGATCTGGAACGGCTGCGAGTTGTTCATCAGCGGCGCAACGTCGCGGATCGGACGGATATCGACCTGCGAGCGCGGCAGGAAGGCCACGGCGCCGTCGAGGTCGACGGTGAAGCCGCCCTTGACCTGGTTGAAGATGACGCCGTTGACCTTTTCGTTGTTCTGGAACGCCTTCTCGAGCTTGCCCCAGCTCTCTTCGCGGCGCGCCTTGTCGCGCGACAGCACGGCCTCGCCGAGGGCGTTTTCGATGCGATCGAGGAACACTTCCACCTCGTCGCCGACCTTGAGGTCGCTCTCACGGCCGGGGCCGGAAAATTCGCGCAGCGCAACGCGGCCCTCGGTCTTCAGGCCGACATCGATGACGGCCATGTCCTTTTCAATTGCAACAACCTTGCCCTTGACGACGGAGCTTTCCTGCAGGTTGCCGCCTGCGAAGGACTCGTCGAGCATCGCGGCGAAATCGTCGCGCGAGGGGCTGTAGGTATTAGCGGAAGTCGAAGCCATTTGTTCTCCAGTTGCGGATGTCTTGCCGGCCGTTGGGTTTGTGGGCGTATCGCGCGCGCAGTGTCGGAAGGTCCGCAAAACCTTCGAGCGACCGCTCGTTGCCGCAGGTTTTCACCGATAACAGCAAGAGCGGGCCGGCGAGAGCCCGCGCGTTCGATACGTTGAATTGTTTCCGGAGCCTCAAATCGTCGCCGGTCCCGAAACGGGGATCGGACTATCGACCTTCAAGAACGGGAGCGGGCTCTTCCTCCAATGACGACCGCGGCTTAGGCCCGCGGACGGCCCGCTCGGACGGCCTCGATAATGTCGATGGCGGCCCGGACGCCGCCTTCTATATCCAGTTGGGAGTTATCTAGCAAGTAAGCATCCGGGGCCGGTTTCAGGGGCGCGATCGGCCGGTTCTGGTCGCGTTCGTCGCGCGCGATGATGTCGGCCAACACGGCGGCTTCGTCCGCCTCCTCGCCCCTTGCCCTGGCCTCCATGGTGCGGCGGCGGGCGCGGACCTTGGGGTCCGCGACAACGAAGATCTTCACGTCGGCGTCGGGGCAGATCACGGTTCCAATGTCGCGGCCGTCGAGCACCGCGCCGGGCGGGTCGGCGGCGAATTGCCGCTGGAAATTGACCAGGACCTCGCGGACCCTCGGAATTGCGGAAACCACGGAGGCGGCGTCACCGACCTGCTGGGTCTTCAGGATGGGATTGCCGAATTTTTCGGGATCAAGCTCCAAGGCCGCCGCAACGGCCGCGGCCTCGTCGCGCAGGTCGGCGCCCGCCTGCATCAGCGCATGGGCGACCGCACGGTAGATCACGCCGGTATCGAGGTGACGGTAGCCGTAGTGATGCGCGAGGCGTTTGCCGAGCGTGCCCTTGCCGGAAGCCGCAGGACCGTCGATGGCGATGATCATGAGAAATCGGCCCCCAGCGAACGCATCATCGGAATGAAGTCGGGAAAGCTGGTGGCGATGAAGGCGGTGTCGTCGACCTTCACTGGCTGATCGGACGCGCAGCCCATCACCAGCGCCGACATCGCGATCCGATGATCCATATGGGTAGCGACGAGACCGCCGCCCGGCACATGTCCTCTGCCCTCGACGATCAGATCGTCGCCGGAGATCTCGACCTTGACGCCGTTGACGCGCAGCATGTCCGCGGTCGCCGCCAGCCGATCGGATTCCTTGACGCGCAGCTCGTGCAGACCGCGCATGATGGTCGTGCCTTCGGCGAAGGACGCCGCCACCGCGAGCACCAGATATTCGTCGATCATCGACGGCGCGCGTTCCGGCGGCACTTCGACGCCGCGCAGTTTCGAGGCGCGCACGCGCAAGCTCGCCATCGGCTCGCCGGCATCGCTGCGAACTTCGCTCTCCTCGATCGCGCCGCCCATTTCGCGAAGCGTCGTGAAGAGCCCGGTGCGCAGCGGATTGGTCATGACGTCGGACAGCACGACGTCGGAGCCTTCGGCGATCAGCGCGGCAACGACCGGAAAGGCGGCCGACGAAGGATCGGCGGGTACCACGACATCGGCGCCGTGGAGCTCGGGCTGGCCGACCAGTGTGATGCGGCGGCCATGCTGGCCCTCCGTCACCGACATGATATCGGCGCCAAAGTGCTTGAGCATCAGCTCGGTGTGGTCGCGGCTCGCCTCGCTCTCGATGACGGTCGTCGTTCCCGGCGCAGCCAGGCCCGCCAGCAGCACCGCCGACTTGATCTGGGCGGAGGCCACCGGGGTCTTATAGGTGATCGGCAGGGGATCGCGCGCGCCCTGGAGCGTCAGCGGAAGACGGCCGCCCTCGCCGCCGGCGATCACCCTGGCCCCCATTTTCTCCAAGGGGTCGAGCACGCGGCGCATGGGGCGGCTGCGCAGCGAGGCGTCGCCGTCGAACACCGCCGAGATCGGGCAGCCTGCGACCGCTCCCATCACCAGCCGGCAGCCGGTCCCGGAGTTCCCGAAATCCAGGGGCGCCTTGGGCTGCGCAAAGCCGGCCACCCCGACCCCGCGCGCGCGCCAGGTAAAATCCCCGGTCCGCTCGACCGTGGCGCCGAGCGCCTGCATGGACTTTGCGGTATTGAGGACGTCCTCGCCCTCCAGGAGGCCGGTGATCCGGGTCTCGCCGACCGACAGCGCTCCCAGGATGAGCGAGCGGTGGGAAATCGATTTATCCCCGGGCACCCGTACTTTCCCGGTCAGGGCGCCGCTGGCGCGCGACTGGAGCGGCCTCGGTTGGTCGGAATGGGTCAAGATTGTGTCCTTGAATGCCCTCGGATGGCCTTTGAGTGTCCTTGGGGGCTCGCGGCCGCACGTAACACATGGTCAGCCCGCCGTCACGGGCATGTCTTTCTTCCGTAATGCGCTATTGACAGCGGGCCGCCAACTAGCCAAGTGAAGCACCGCTTTTCAGACATTCCCAGGATTCCTGCCGTGGCCAAGTCCGAACTCGGAACCAAACGCATTTGCCCGACCACGGGCAAGAAGTTCTATGACCTCAACAAGAATCCGGTGATCTCGCCCTACACTGGCGAGGTGGTGCCGATTGCACCGGTGGCGCCGGTGCGCCCGAGCCGCGGCGCCGAAGCGCGCAGCATGGCCCAGGACACCACGCCGGAGCCGGCCGAGGCCGAAGAGATGGTCTCGCTCGAGGAGGCCGATGCCGAGGAGAACACCGGCAAGGTCAAGGCCGCCGTGCCGGAATCGGAGGACGACATCGAAGTCGACGAGACCCTCGAAGACGACGATGACGATGATTCGACCTTCATCGCCGACGACGAAGAGGGCGATGAGGACGTGACCGACATCATTGGTGATGTCGGAGGTGATGAAGAGACTTGAGATAATTCCAGAACTGTGGTTCTGGGTCTTTCCCGACGCGCCGCCCAAGACGCGCCGGATGGTTAAGGGGCCATAGCTCAGCTGGGAGAGCGCTTGCATGGCATGCAAGAGGTCGGCGGTTCGATCCCGCCTGGCTCCACCACGCTTCGCCCTTCGGGCTACGCGTGGCGCAGCCGCGCTGAGCCCGAAGGGTGATGCGTGGTGTCCGGCGAAGCCCATAGGGCGAAGACGGACTGCCACACGTTCTATCCCCTTCTACTTCCTACCCGACTGCCCAGACACGGGACGTCAATGTGGTACGTCTACATCATCCGCAGTATCGAGTTCCCCGATCAGGAATACATCGGCGCCACGGAAGACTTGAAGCGACGAGTCCCGGAACACAACGCCGGCAAATCCGCTCATACAGCCAAGTTCAAGCCCTGGAAGCTGGTCTGGTATTGCGCTTTCCCTGACGAACTGAAAGCCTTGGCGTTCGAGAAATATCTGAAGTCGCACTCAGGCCGCGCCTTTTCGAAAAAGCGGCTCTGCTAGTCCCCCTACCCCCCGATCACCGCATTCAGCCTGTCGCGCAGTGCGACGATCTCGTTTTTCATCGCGACCAGCTCCGGCACCGTGCAGTCGGACGCGGCGAGGATCGACTGTGGCACGCTGCGCGCCTTGTCCTTCAACGCCAGGCCCTGCGGCGTCAGCGCGATCAGCACTTGGCGCTCGTCCTCGGTCGAGCGCGTGCGCTTGACGAGCTGCGCTGCCTCCAGGCGCTTGAGCAGCGGCGTGAGTGTCCCAGAGTCCAGAAACAGCCTCTCGCCGATATCCTTGAGGGGCACGCCGTCGCGCTCCCACAACACCAGCATCACCAGATATTGCGGATAGGTCAGGCCGAGCCGCTCCAGCAGCGGCTTGTAGACGCGGTTGAAGGCGTGCGCGGCGGAATAGACCGCAAAGCAGATCTGGTTATCGAGCCGCAGCGGCTGGTCGGCGGCCAGTTGTTTCCGGGCCATGGAAAAACCTCACGAGATTCGCTTCGACATTCTGGGGCGGAGCGGCCGCATATTCAATTGCGGACAATTAAACGTGAGGCTCCGCGATTTATATTGCGCGCAATCTAATTGTCTGCAATACACGGCGCGCCCCCAACCGGAAACCAGGAGACTCAAGATGCCCGTGAATGTCCTCTACAAGACCAGCGCCAAGGCCACCGGCGGCCGCGACGGCCACGCTGCGACCCTCGACGGCGCACTGGACGTGAAGCTCACGACTCCGAAGGAGCTCGGCGGCGGAGGCGGTGCGGGCAACAATCCCGAGCAGCTGTTTGCGGCCGGCTATGCCGCCTGTTTCATCGGCGCCATGAAGTTCGTGGCCTCCCAGGGCGGCCCGAAGGTTCCCGCCGATACCTCGGTGACCTCGACGGTCGGCATCGGCCCGCGCTCGGAAGGCGGCTTCGGCCTCGACGTCGAGCTCCTGGTTTCGCTGCCCGGCATTGCCCGCGCGGAGGCCGAGGCACTGGTCGAGAAGGCCCATCAGGTTTGCCCGTACTCCAACGCGACCCGTGGCAACGTCGACGTCCGCTTGAAGGTTGCGTGACGCCAGCGGTGGGCTGGCTGGCCCGAGATCCCCCTCGAGCCAGCCGCTCGTCGCCCGATATGCCACGTCGCGGGATTGGCAGCGGCTGCGCATGCAGCCCCACGCCGGGAGCCATTGCCGGCCCGCGCGAACCTCGCTAGGCCTGTGATCGAAGAGATCAACGAGCCGAAACGAAGGTTGCCGTCATGACTTCCGAAGCTGCACCCGGCGCAATGAGCGGATTGCGCGTCATCGATCTCACGCGCGTGCTCGGCGGCCCCTATTGCACGCAGATCCTCGCCGACCACGGCGCCGACGTGATCAAGGTCGAGCCGCCCGCGGGGGATGAGGTGCGCGAATGGGGACCTCCCTTCCACGAGGAGGACGCGGCCTACTTCGTCGGCATCAACCGCAACAAGCGCTCGATCGGCCTCGACCTCGCCGCCGAGGGCGGCCGCGTCGTGCTGCTCAAGATGCTGGAGACGGCCGACGTCCTGATCGAGAATTTCAAGCCCGGCACGCTGGAGAAATGGGGCATCGGCAACGAGGTGCTGCGCGAAAAATTCCCGCGCCTCGTGCATTGCCGGATCTGCGGCTTCGGCGCCGACGGCCCGCGCGGCGGCAATCCCGGCTATGACGCCATCATCCAGGCGATGACCGGCATGATCGCGGCGACGGGTTCGCGCGAGAGTGGGCCGATGCGGATTGGTGTGCCGCTGGTCGACATCACCACCGGGCTCTATGCCGCGATCGGCATCCTGATGGCGCTGTCGGAGCGGCAGCGTTCGGGCCAGGGGCAATTCCTCGAGACCACGCTCTACGAGACCGGCCTTGCGATCATGCATCCGCACACCGCGAACTACTTCATGCACGGCAAGCCCCCCGGCCTGACCGGCAACGAGCATCCCAATCTCGTGCCCTACGCGATCTTCCCGACCAGGACGGACGACATCTTCATCGGCGTCGGCAATGATGGCACGTTCCGCAAGCTGGCCAGGGAGATCGGCAAGCCCGAGCTCGGCACCGACCCGCGCTTTGCCCGCAACAAGGACCGCATCGCCAATCGCGAGGCACTGCGCGCCGAGCTTGCCGCGGTATTCAGCCAGCACGAGGCCGAACCGCTGTGCGACCGCCTGCTCGCCGCAGGTCTGCCGGCAGGTCCGGTGCAGAAGATCGACCAGGCGTTGAACAATCCGCACACGATCTACCGCGGCGATATTATCGAAAAGGACTGGTACAAGGGCGTCGCCTCGCCGATCCGGCTCGATCGCAGCAAGCCGAGCCTGCGCCGCCTGCCGCCGAAATTCAGCCAGCACGCCACTGAAGTGCTCGGCGAGTTCGGATATTCCAGCGCCGAGATCGACGCGATGGTCGAGGACGGCGTGGTCTGCGGTCCCGAGCGCAAGCGCTGAAGCACCTCGCATCCAGCAGCCGATGCCGCACTGCGGCGCGGGCACGATAGTGCGCCGCGAACGAGGTGCCTTGCACAGGGCGTCTTCGCCTATTTGACGGCTTCCCTTTTGCGGCGCTTGCCGCTTTCGTTTCGGCCGCTTACACAGTCACGTGAACGTCACATGGCGCTGCTAGCGCAAGCGCTCTTTGATGACGGCCCAAGGGAGGTTTCTTGATGGCTCTTCGACAATTTGCGGCCGCTGCCGCCGTTGCCGCCACGTTCGGCCTTGCCGCCTCGCCGGCGCAGGCCGTGACCGAGATTCAATGGTGGCACGCGATGACCGGCGCGAACAACGACGTCATCGTCAAGCTCGCCAACGACTTCAATGCGTCGCAGAGCGACTACAAGGTCATTCCGACCTACAAGGGCAGCTATCCCGACACCATGAACGCTGGCATCGCGGCCTTCCGCGCCGGCAACGCACCGCACATCATGCAGGTGTTCGAGGTCGGCACCGCGACGATGATGGCCGCGACCGGCGCCGTCAAACCGGTCTACAAGCTGATGGCTGAGACCGGCGAGAAGTTCGATCCCAAGGCCTATCTGCCCGCGATCACCGGCTACTACTCGACCTCGAAGGGCGAAATGTTGTCCTTCCCCTTCAATTCGTCATCCACGGTCATGTGGATCAATCTCGACGAGCTCAAGAAGGCCAGTGTCGAGATCCCGAAGACCTGGCCGGACGTGTTCGAGGCCGCCAAGAAGCTGAAGGCCGCCGGCCACGCCACCTGCGGCTTCTCCAACGCCTGGGTCACCTGGGTCAACCTGGAGCAGCTCTCTGCGTGGCATAACGTGCCGCTCTCGACCAAGGCCAATGGCCTCGATGGTTTTGACACGGTTCTTCAGTTCAACGGCCCGGTGCAGGTCAAGCATCTCGAGAATCTCGTCGAGCTGCAGAAGGACAAGACCTACGACTATGCCGGCCGCACCAACACCGGCGAAGGTCGCTTCACCTCCGGCGAGTGTCCGATCTTCTTGAGCTCCTCATCGTTGTTCGCCAACATCAAGGCGCAGGCCAAGTTCAAGTTCGGCGCCGCCCCGATGCCCTACTATCCGGATGTCCAGGGCGCGCCGCAGAACTCGATCATCGGCGGCGCCTCGCTGTGGATCATGGGCGGCAAATCGGCTGACGAGTACAAGGGCGTAGCGAAGTTCCTGACCTTCCTCTCGGACACCGACCGCCAGGTCTGGATCCACAAGGCCTCCGGCTATCTGCCGATTACCAAGGCGGCCTATGAGAAGGCGAAGGCGGAGGGCTTCTACAAGGACCAGCCTTATCTCGAAACGCCGCTGCTCGAGCTGACCAACAAGGAGCCGACCGACAATTCGCGCGGCCTGCGGCTCGGCAACATGGTGCAGCTCCGAGACGTCTGGTCGGAAGAGATCGAGCAGGCGCTCGCCGGCAAGAAGACCGCCAAGCAGGCGCTCGATGCCGCCGTCGAACGCGGCAACGCGATGCTCCGGCAGTTCGAAAAGACCGCCGTGAAGTGAGGCAATGAGCGGCAGGCCGTGCACCGGCCTGCCGCTTCTGCTGACACCATGCAAAAGCAAGCCATTTTCCAATCCAGGCTATTGCCGTTCGCGCTGGTCGCGCCACAGCTCGCGATCGTCCTGATCTTTTTCTACTGGCCTGCCCTGCAGGCGGTGATCCAGTCCTTCCTGCTCCAGGACGCCTTCGGCCTCTCGACGAGTTTCGTCTGGTTCGAGAACTACGTCGAGCTGTTCAAGGAGCCCGCCTATTTCGAGGCGATCGTCCGGACCTTCTTCTTCTCGTTCGCCATCGCCGTCTCGTCGCTGTCGCTAGCGCTGCTGCTCGCGGTGATGGCGGACAAGCCGATGCGCGGCGGCACGCTCTATCGCACGCTGCTGATCTGGCCCTATGCGGTCGCCCCGCCCGTCGTCGGCGTGCTCTGGATCTTCATGCTGCATCCCTCGCTGGGCGTCATCTCTCGTTACCTGCGCGCCGCCGGCATCGACTGGAACCCGCTGCTCGACAGCAACCAGGCAGCAACGCTGATCATCCTCGCCGCCGCCTGGAAGCAGGTCTCCTACAATTTCCTGTTCTTCCTCGCCGGCCTCCAGGCCATCCCGAGGAGCGTGATGGAGGCGGCCGCAATCGACGGCGCCCGCCCGATGCGGCGGTTCTGGACCGTGACCTTCCCACTGCTGTCGCCGACCATCTTCTTCCTCCTGGTCATCAACATCGTCTATGCCTTCTTCGACACCTTCGGCATCATCGACACCATGACCCGCGGCGGTCCCGGCAAGGCGACGGAAACGCTGGTCTACAAGGTCTATTCCGACGGGCTGCTCGGCGGCAATCTCGGCGGCTCCGCGGCGCAATCGGTCATCCTGATGGTCATCGTCATCGTGCTGACGGGAATCCAGTTTCGCTTCGTCGAACGCAAGGTGACCTACTGATGGTCGAACAGGAGGGCATCCGCCGCTACGTCGCCCATGTCATCCTGTGGATCGGGATCGCGATCGTCGCCTTCCCCGTCTATGTCGCGATCGTCGCCTCGACCCAGGACAACGCGCTGATCGCCAACGGTCAGATGTCGCTCCTGCCGGGCGGGCATTTCTTCGAAGTCTACTACCAGACCATCTTCGTCGGCACGAGTGGCTCGACCCGCGAGCCCGTCGCCAACATGATGCTCAACTCGCTCGTGATGGCGATGCTGATCGCGGTCGGCAAGATCGCGATCTCGATCATCTCGGCCTATGGGATCGTCTATTTCCGCTTTCCGTTCCGGATGCCGATCTTCTGGATCATCTTCATCACATTGATGCTGCCGGTCGAAGTGCGCATCTATCCGACCTACAAGATCGTCGCCGACCTTCACATGCTCGACAGCTATGCCGGCCTGTCGCTGCCGCTGATCGCGTCGGCTACCGCGACGCTGCTGTTCCGCCAGTTCTTCATGACGGTACCGGACGAGCTCCTGGAAGCCTCGCGCATCGACGGCGCGGGACCTCTGCGTTTCTTCTGGGATACGCTGCTGCCGCTGTCGCGCACCAACATGGCGGCGCTGTTCGTGATCCTGTTCATCCTCGGCTGGAATCAATATCTCTGGCCGCTGCTCATCACCACCCGCGACGACATGCAGACCATCCAGGTCGGCATCCGCAAGATGATCACCACCAGCGATGCGCTCACCGAATGGCCGGTCGTGATGGCGACCGCCGTGCTCGCGATGCTGCCGCCGGTATTCGTCGTGCTTGCGATGCAGAAACTGTTCGTGCGCGGCCTGGTCGAGACGGAGAAGTGAGTTTTCATGGCTAACGTCACGCTGCGCAACGTCCGCAAGACCTATCCCGGCGGCTTCGAGGCCATCAAGGGCGTCGACTTCGATGTCGGCGACGGGCAGTTCTGCGTGCTGGTCGGTCCCTCCGGCTGCGGCAAGTCGACGCTGCTCCGCATGGTCGCGGGGCTCGAGACCGTGAGCGGTGGCGAGATCGACATCGGTGGCCGCGTCGTCAACCAGGTCGAGCCCGCCGACCGCGACATCGCGATGGTGTTCCAGAACTACGCGCTCTATCCGCATATGAGCGTCTACAACAACATGGCTTACGGCCTGCGCAACCGCGGCATGGCGGAAGCCGAGATCAAGACCCGCGTCGAGGAAGCCGCGCGAGTGCTCGAGCTCGGCGCCATGCTCGAGCGCAAGCCGCGCCAGCTTTCCGGTGGCCAGCGTCAACGCGTCGCGATGGGCCGCGCCATCGTGCGGCAGCCGAAGGTGTTCCTGTTCGACGAGCCGCTGTCCAATCTTGATGCCAAGCTTCGCATCGCGATGCGCGTCGAGATCCGCAAATTGCAGCGCCGGCTGAACACGACATCGATCTACGTCACCCACGACCAGCTCGAGGCGATGACGCTGGCCGACATCCTCGTGGTGATGAACGGCGGCCAGGTCGAGCAGATCGGCAATCCACTTGCGATCTACGAGAAGCCGGCCACCACTTTCGTCGCCTCCTTCATCGGCGCGCCGCCGATGAATCTGATGTCGACGCGGCCGGACGAGATCAAGTCGCAGCTCGGCAGCAATGGCCGCGCGGCGGAGGCCGGCATCCTCGGCATCCGCCCGGAAGACTTCGCCATCACCGACCAGACGCCGGCCGGTGGCGTCGCGCTTGCGCTCACCGTGGAAGCGATCGAGCGCGTCGGCGCCGAAACCTTCGTCTACGGCTCGCGGGCGCAGGAGGAGCAGCAGGTCGCAGCGAACCCCGGCGAGCTGCCGCCCGGCGAAATCATTGTCCGGATCCCCGGAGCCGAGGCGCCCGTGATCGGCCAGAAGATCCGCGTCGCCGCGGTGCGCGAGAAGCTGCATCTGTTCAGCGGCGACGGGCGGAAGCGGATCGAGGCCTGACCGGTTCCGCCGGCCGGCCGATCAAAAACGAGAAAAACAACCCCATGCACAGGAGTCGGGGGCTTGTTTTCATTGAGATAAATCGTCCGTCGATTCGTCATGGCCGGGCTTGTCCCGGGACACCGAGGGTCCCCCGATGATTCCGCGCAGCTACGGCACGAGCCGTTCGCATCAACTCCGCACACAGATTTTTTAGTTGGGAATCTCCGAGGACTCACTGATACTTGGCCCCACAGCAGGCGCTGTCTGCCCCTGCAACTCCCCGCTTGGCGCGAGTCTGTTTGCGTCCCGCCGATCCAAATTTTCCCAAAAGGGGTCATGGAGGAGCACAGCGGCGCTGGCCTAGGGCAGCTCACGCCTAGGAGAAGTGCATCGAGATTAGGCCTGCAAAGGCCGCATGAATTGATCTGGAAAAGAAAAAGACCACCGGGGATTCCCGCCCCCGGCGGCCCTCTGTCCGATCCAGACTTGCATCAATATGGGCAGGTGCAAGACGGGCGGCGCACGTACATGTGCGGTCAAGTGGACTCCGCAGAGTCGTCCCGGCCAAGGCCCACTAGATGCCGTAATGGGCCCTGCTCCGAGCAAGGGGTCATGATGGTGGCTGTCCCCCGATAGATGATGAAACGGGGTCACGACCTGAGTCGGCCCCAAGCATCTGGAGACGGAGGACAGCCGTGGAGAACTATGCCGGAATCGACGTATCATTGGAACTGTCGAGCGTGTGCGTTGTGGATGCCCAGGGTAAGATCCTGAAGGAGGCGAAGGTCGCGAGCGAACCCGACGCCTTGGTTGAATTTTTTGAGACGCTTGGCTTTGCAGTGAAGCGGATCGGGCTGGAGGCTGGGCCGCTGTCGCAATGGCTGCATGCGGCGCTGAAAAGAGCAGGCTTCGAAACGGTTCTGCTGGAAACGCGACATGTAAAGGCCGCATTATCTGCGATGACGGTCAAGACGGATCGCAAGGATGCGCGCGGGATTGCCCAGTTGATCCGGATGGGATGGTTCCGGCCGGTACACGCAAAGTCGGTCGATGCGCAAGAGATCCGGGCCCTTCTGATCGCACGCAAACAGCTTCTCGGGCGGCTGATCGACGTGGAATTGAGCATCCGCGGGATTTTGCGCGGCTTTGGGCTGAAGGTTGGCCCGGTGACGCGGAAGAATTTCGAAGCGCGGATCCGTGAGTTGGTTGCGGGTCAGGCGACATTGGAGCGCATTGCCGCAGCGATGCTTTCGGCGCGATCGGCCTTGAAGGCTGAGTACGGAAGGCTACACAAGGCTGTGCTGGCAACGGTGCGTGACGATGCGGTCTGTCGCCGGCTAATGACAGTGCCAGGCGTTGGTCCTCTGGTGGCTATTACCTACAAATCGGCGATTGACGACCCCAATCGCATCACGAAGTCAAAATCGGCAGGCGCGCTGTTCGGGCTCACGCCAAAGAAGTACCAATCGGGCGAAAAGGACGTCACGGGCGGGATCACGCTGGCCGGCGACGAGATAGTGCGTACGGTGTTGTATGAGGCCGCCAACGTTCTGCTGTCGCGCATCACCCGGTTCTCAAAACTTAAGCGCTGGGGGATGGACGTCGCCAAGCGGCGAGGCTCGAAGCGCGCCAAAGTCGCCTTGGCACGTAAGCTCGCAGTGATCCTGCATCGGATCTGGGTCGACGGCACAACTTACCGCTGGGCTGACGCGGGCCCGATCGCAGCATAGAGCACGAGGAGAAGAGCTGGAATGCAATCGGGCTGAACAGAAGCCCAGTGCCCGAAGTCCCGTCGCCGGGACGGTGGATGCGGCGAAGCCGTTACACGCCCAGTGGCCGTCGCCCGACGAACCACGCGTATCTAGATAGGCTCACCGCTCCCTCTGACAGCATGATGTGGCGGCCAAGCGTTGACCACGGACAGAAGCATGAGCTCGGCGGCGTGACGTTCACTCGGGAGGCTTGACATCATCGGGCCCATTACAGAAGTGCCCGAAGTCCCGTCGCCGGGACGGTGGATGCGGCGAAGCCGTTACACGCCCAGTGGCCGTCGCCCGACGAACCACGCGTATCTAGATAGGCTCACCGCTCCCTCTGACAGCATGATGTGGCGGCCAAGCGTTGACCACGGACAGAAGCATGAGCTCGGCGGCGTGACGTTCACTCGGGAGGCTTGACATCATCGGGCCCATTACAGAAGTGCCCGAAGTCCCGTCGCCGGGACGGTGGATGCGGCGAAGCCGTTACACGCCCAGTGGCCGTCGCCCGACGAACCACGCGTATCTAGATAGGCTCACCGCTCCCTCTGACAGCATGATGTGGCGGCCAAGCGTTGACCACGGACAGAAGCATGAGCTCGGCGGCGTGACGTTCACTCGGGAGGCTTGACATCATCGGGCCCATTACAGAAGTGCCCGAAGTCCCGTCGCCGGGACGGTGGATGCGGCGAAGCCGTTACACGCCCAGTGGCCGTCGCCCGACGAACCACGCGTATCTAGATAGGCTCACCGCTCCCTCTGACAGCATGATGTGGCGGCCAAGCGTTGACCACGGACAGAAGCATGAGCTCGGCGGCGTGACGTTCACTCGGGAGGCTTGACATCATCGGGCCCATTACAGAAGTGCCCGAAGTCCCGTCGCCGGGACGGTGGATGCGGCGAAGCCGTTACACGCCCAGTGGCCGTCGCCCGACGAACCACGCGTATCTAGATAGGCTCACCGCTCCCTCTGACAGCATGATGTGGCGGCCAAGCGTTGACCACGGACAGAAGCATGAGCTCGGCGGCGTGACGTTCACTCGGGAGGCTTGACATCATCGGGCCCATTACAGAAGTGCCCGAAGTCCCGTCGCCGGGACGGTGGATGCGGCGAAGCCGTTACACGCCCAGTGGCCGTCGCCCGACGAACCACGCGTATCTAGATAGGCTCACCGCTCCCTCTGACAGCATGATGTGGCGGCCAAGCGTTGACCACGGACAGAAGCATGAGCTCGGCGGCGTGACGTTCACTCGGGAGGCTTGACATCATCGGGCCCATTACAGAAGGGCGTGTACTCATAAACGCGCAGACGTCAGCTTTTGGGGTCTAAGCAGAGATTTTCTGCTCAATCAGAGTTTTCCGATTCTGGACCCACTGCAGACCATTAGGTGGAGATGGAGTAATGCTCGGAGGCACCTCTTAACGTTCAGCTGCGAATATGCGCCACTCCCCCGGGATACCCTTGAGGGATCGGGTGCCGCGGTCCTTGAAGCGCAACCCAGAACCGGCCACCAGATCCTTGACCGTGCTCGACACCAAAACCTCGCTTGCACCGGCAAGCGCCGCAACCCGCGCTCCTATGTGCACAGCGATACCGCCGACATCATCACCAATCATTTCGCACTCGCCTGTATGAAGCCCAGCACGAACCTCTATGCCGAGCGGCCTGATTTCCTCGGCAATGGCCGAGGCGCAGCGAACGCCGCGGGCTGGACCGTCAAAGGTCGCGAGAAAGCCGTCTCCAGTTGTTTTCACTTCTCGGCCTCGAAAGCGCGCGAGATTGCGCCGGATCGTTGCGTGATGATTCTCGAGAAGATCACGCCAGCGTTGATCGCCAAGCTCAGCGGCTTTCTCGGTTGAACCCACGATATCGGTGAAGAGAACCGTGGCGAGGACGCGGTCGACCGGGACCGATGTCCTTGAACCAGTCAAGAATTCCTCGATGGCATCGGAAATTTCGTCTGCGTTTTCTCCGACGTAGAAAATGTGGTCGCTTCCCGAAAGCTCAAAAAGCCGGGCGCCGGGAATGTGCGCCGCCACGTCGCGCCCACCCTCTACACTGACAGTTTTATCCCCAGTCCGGTGGATCACGAGGGTTGGCACCCGAACCGCCGGTAGAATATCGCTGATTTCGATCTGGCTGTTCATGCTCATGAGAGCTTTCACGGCGGCTGGGCTGGCACCGAGCCGCTCGTTGCGACCCCACCAGCGTTGGAAAGCCGCGTCATTCGCGCGAGAAGGCGCGAATTTCTGTACGCTGCCGCCTGTGCCCCATGCCTGCTCAACGTAACCGAAAAACGACTCGAGCGCTTCGTTGGTCGGAAACCAGTAGGAAAACCGTGAAAAGCTGCCATAGAGCACCAGCGCGCGGCAACGGTCGGGGTAGGTTGCGGCAAATAAGACGGACAGCGGAGCGCCTTCAGAAATCCCAAGGAGTGCCGCCTGCTCCATGCCGGCGGCATCCATGACCGCTCGAAGATCGTCCATACGTTGGTCGAGGCCGGGAAGCTCCACGCCCCGATCCGACATGCCGGTCCCGCGCTTGTCGAAAGTTACCACTCGGGCGTAGGTGCCCAAACGATTCAGAAAGCGAGCGAGATCGGGCTCTTCCCAATAATTCTCTACGTTCGATACAAACCCCGGAACCATAACCAGATTGATCGGACCACCGCCGAACGACTGGTAGGCAATATGCACATCGCCGCTCTTGGCGTATTGCGTGACCGGCTGCATGGGCGTCCCTACAGGTTCACCGGGCTTTACCCGGCCGAATTCTGAAACCTGACCTGACGATGGAAAAACGGCAAGCCCCACAATGTCGTCTTCTGTGAAGGGTTTCGGATGCCGGCCGCGTGAGGGATGGCGCCGCGGCTTCGGGCGGCTGGCGTCCGAAAGCCTCCAAGGGAGGAAACCGCGCGTAAGGGAACGTAAGGTGGGGCCGCATGCGCTATGGGGATTTGGGCGCCGCGGGCGAGCTGGCGGATTTGAATCGAGCCGATGCAACGAGCTGTTCGACAGTTGAGCGGCGGACGAATGACTGCGGATGGTGCCGAGCGCTGTAAATTGTCGAACGATTTGCGGTGACAGCCGGATATCAGAACGCGCTTTCCGGTGGCCGATCGAGAGATGGCGAGCACAATGAGGAGATTTGCGGGATTGTGACGCGGTCACGAGGTGTCGATCCTGAAGCGGTTCGTTGGAGCTGTCGGCCGATGACGTGGCGTACAACCGGCCTCGAAGACCTCGATGATGATCATGTGACCGCCGCAGCATGGGCAGGTCGGCTTGCCGGGGTCGATAGCGGCAGTGCTGGGCTCGGCTTCAGGTGTTGCAGCGGCGAGCAGTTCCCTCGCGCGGGCGATGTTGGCGGCGCAAGCACCTTTGGCGAACAGGCCGTAGTGGCGGATGCGATGCAAGCCTTTTGGCAGCACATGGATGAGGAAGCGGCGGATGAACTCGTCTGTTGCGAGCGTCATGCGCTTGTATCGATTGCGGCCCTCGACGCGGTAGTCCTTCCACTTGAAGGTGACGCCTTGCTGGTCGCAGGCGATCAGGCGGCTGTTGGCGATGGCAACGCGGTGGGTGTAGCGCGACAGATAGGCCAGCACTGCCTGAGGTCCGCCGAACGGGCGCTTTGCGTAGACAACCCATTCCGCCTTGCGTAGCGGTGCGAGATAAGCCGCGAAGGATTGCGCCTCGGCGAGATAGGCGTGATCGCCGAAGAAGCTCAGGCGGCCGGCTTGGTGCGCGGCGACGAGCTTCTCCAGGAACAGTCGTCGGAACAGGCGGGAGAGCACGCGCACGGAGAGGAAGAATCCGGGCCGGCAGGACACCCAGCGCTGGCCGTCGGGTGCGATGCCGCCGCCCGGCACGATCATGTGCACATGCGGGTGATGGGTGAGCGCCGAGCCCCAGCTGTGCAGCACGGAGGTGATGCCGATCCTGGCACCAAGATGCTTCGGATCAGCGGCAATCGTCAGCATGGTCTCGGCCGACACCTTGAACAGGAGATCGTATAGGGCGGCCTTGTTCTGGTAGGCGATGTCGGCGATCGCCACAGGCAGCGTGAACACGACATGATAGTACGGTACCGGCAACAGGTCGGCTTCGCGGTCGGCAAGCCATTCCTTCGCGGCGGCGCCTTGGCACTTCGGACAGTGCCGGTTGCGGCAGGAGTTGTAGGCGATGGTCGTGTAGGCGCAGTCCGCGCAGCGCGCGACATGGCCGCCGAGGGCTGCCGTGCGGCAGCGCTCGATTGCCGACATCACCTTGAGCTGGTCGAGGCTGACGTGACCGGCATGGGCCTTGCGCCACGCCGGACCATGGCTGCGGAAGATATCCGCAACCTCCAACGCCGAGCGCGACATTGCCGCGCGTCAGTTGGGCGGCCGGATCTCCTTGAGCTTGAGCGCGACCTGCTCCAACGGGCTCATGACTTCGCTGATCGTCTTGGTGGCGACGCGGGTATAGAGCGCCGTGGTGTCGAGCTTGGCGTGGCCGAGGAGGACCTGGATCACACGGACATCGATGTTCTGCTCGAGCAGATGGGTGGCGAAGCTGTGCCGCAAGGTATGCAGCGAGACGCGCTTCTTGATCTCCGCCATCTGGACCGCGGCGTGACAGGCACGATTGAGCTGGCGCGTGGTCATCGGCTGGGCCGGGTCGCGGCCCGGGAACAGCCAGCCCTGCGGGCGCGACGCCTTCCACCAGGCGCGCAGCAGGTCGAGCAGGCTGGGCGAGAGCATGACGTTACGGTCCTTGCCGCCCTTGCCCTGCTCGACGCGAATGATCATGCGTTTGCTGTCGATGTCGGAAACCTTGAGCGAGACCACCTCGGTGGCGCGCAGGCCGGCGCCATAGGCCACGCTCAGCGCCGCCTTATACTTCAGCCCCGGTGCGGCATCGAGCAGGCGCGCCACCTCCTCGACGCTGAGCACCACCGGCAGCTTGCGCGGCTCGTGGATGACATGGGTGTGCTCGACGATCTCGTGGCGCCTGAGCGTGACCTTAAAGAAGAACCGCAATGTCGAGACGGTCTGGTTGATGGTCGGCGCGCCAACACCGCTCGCCGCCAGATGCAGCTGGTAGCGGCGCACGTCCTCGAAGCTCGCCGTATCGGGCGAGCGCCCGAGGAACGCCGCGAAGTTCTTGACCCTTTGCACGTAGTCATGTTGGGTCTTCGGGGCCAACTTGCGGATCGTCATGTCTTCGATCATGCGCCGGCGCAATGGGCTCACTGCCTCGTCGGTCATGGGGATGCTCCTGTCTTGAGTGAGGTTGTTGCAACCCCTCAATCTCAAGACAGGACGCCCCTTGGCGCTATCGGCTTGGCCGCCCCGCTTGCCGCAGCGCCTTACCGCGCGAGCGGTTTAGTCCAGAGGCCCTTCTCGGACCTCATGCGATGTCCGATCCTGTGCCGCTACCGCCGCGCCCTTGATAGTCTCCGCGCTCCAACGGCTTGCGCCTCGATTCAATGCTGGTTGTCAGCCGTTGGATATCTATATGGCCTGAGAATGCAATTGGTGATCAGCAGATGGGTCAGGCAAGACAAAAAAGCAGAAACTTAAACGCGCTTCTGAGGAGCGAAACTCGCTGCATCTATTGTACCAGCATCCCCACAACGATCGAGCATATGCCCCCGATCACTATGTTTACGGGCCGCGCACGCCCGAATGGGATGGAGTTTGCATTCCAATCTGCACATCCCGATCATCGCCACATCGAATCCGACGTTCTATGACTTTCCGCAGTTTGCTGAAAATCTCCACTTCGTGAGGCCCGGAGAGCTGCGAAAGCTCATTCCGCCAAGGTATCTATCAACTCAAATCAATCGGCCAGCGGACAGCCAACGCTTTAGAGTTCCACGCTTACGACCAACATCTTTTGTGCGGGTTGGGGAGCCGCATACGGGATTCCGTACCCGTTGCTTCGGATCGTTCCGGAATGGAGCCTGTGCAAACCCCGGCTAGGTGCTTGAACCTGCACGGGGATGTGCCCATATTGGGTCACAAGGGGTGCCATTGTGGGCCCTGAAACATCAAAGTCGCTTTCCGAGAGGACTTTGTAAACTATGTCTCGTGTTCCCACGTTATCCAGTCCGTTCCTCCTGGGCTTCGACGAGATCGAGCGCGTGCTCGATCGTGTCGTCAAAGGCGCCGACGGCTACCCTCCCTACAATATCGAGAGGTGCGATCGGTCGGAGGGTCAACCCGAGCGCTTACGCATCACGCTGGCGGTCGCCGGCTTCACCCGCGACCAACTCGATGTAACCATTGAGGAAAACCAGCTCGTGATCCGCGGGCGTCAGCAGGACGACAAGACCCGGCAATACATCCATCGCGGCATCGCCGCGCGCCACTTCCAGCGCACCTTCGTGCTGGCGGAGGGGATGCTGGTGCTGGGTGCGGATCTGAAGAACGGGCTGCTGTCGATCGATCTTGCCCGGCCGGAACCGGAAAAGATCGTTAAGACAATCGCTATCAATGAGCACGAATAATGGAACGAGTAGCGGACTCGACCGCTTAGTTTCCCAGAGGAGTCGAGACCATGAGTAACGGTCAAGTTGCGTTCGAATACGAAGCCCAGAACGTCTCACCCGAGACGCTGGCGACCCTCGGCGAAGGCCACATCGCCTATGTGAAGCAGATCCGCTCCGAGGACGTGCCAGGCCTGTTTCCCGAGGCGCCCAAGATTGCGCCGGGCCTGAAACTCTTCGCCCTCCACGCCGCCGACGGCACGCCGATCATGCTGACCGACAGTCGCGAAGCCGCGATCGCGAATGCCTGGAGCAACGAGTTGCAGGCGGTGAGCGTGCACTGACGTAGCGCCATCATTCAGCATCCCCGAGTTCGGATGCGCGGGTTTGCTCAGTCGAAATCGAGCGAGCCCGCGCATTTTCTTTGATGACGGCAGGCTCGATCAGGTCAATCGCGCACGGATGTCCGGCTTCAGCACCTTGCCGACCTTGGAACGCGGAAGATCGTCCCAGATTTCGATCTGCTTCGGCGTCTTGACGCTACCGATCTGCTGCTTGACGAAGGCGGCCAGCACCGCCGGGTCGATGCTATGGCCGGCACGCGGCTGCACCACCGCCACGATCCGTTCACCCCACTTCGGATCGGGCAGCCCGATGACCGCGCAATCCTGCACCGCCTCGTGGGCGCGCAAGGCGTTCTCGACCTCGATCGAGTAGACGTTGAAGCCGCCGGTGATGATCATGTCCTTGGCGCGATCGACGATGTAGAGGTAGCCGTCGCCGTCGATGTAGCCGATGTCGCCGGTATGGTGCCAGCCATGCGCCGAGACCTCGGCCGTCGCTTGTGGATTTTTGTAATACCCCATCATGACGAGCGAACCACGGACCACGATTTCGCCGCGCGACCCGGTTGGCAGCAGATTGCCATCGCCGTCCATGATGCCGGCGGTCACCAGCGGACTGATCCGCCCGGCAGAGGCGAGGCGGTGTCGTGCGATGCTGCCGTCCGGATTGTAATGCCCGTCCGGCGGCAACATCGAGATCATCATCGGCGCCTCGGTCTGACCGAATAGCTGGGCCATCGGCCCGATCCGCTGCAAGGCTTCCTCGAGCCGCGCGGCGGATATCGGCGCGGCGCCGTACCAGAAGCACTGCAGCGAGGCGAGATCGGTCGAACCGAGCTGCGGATGATCCAGCAGCATGTAGATCACGGTCGGCGGCAGAAACGTGTGGGTGACGCGATAGCGCGCGATCAGCGTCAGGAATTCGCCGATATCGGGATGAGCCATGATCACGATGCGCCCGCCGAGCGTCATGATTGGAAAGCAGAGCACGCCGGCGGCATGCGTCAGCGGCGCCAGGGCAAGATAGACGGGCCGGCCCCTGAACGGATAGCCCATCAGCGTCAACGCGGTCATCGCCTCGATGTTGCGCCCGGACAGCATCACACCTTTCGGCTTGCCGGTGGTGCCGCCGGTGCCCGGAATCATCGCGAGATCGTCGACCGGCTCCCGTCGATAGAAGTCGTCGGCAAGGCCATCGAGCCAGCGCTCGAAGGAGGGTGCGAACGGCAGCTCGATATCGAGACAGACCAGCACGCGCAGCTTCGGCAACTCGTTGCGCACCGCCTCGATCATGGCGGCGAAGCTCGAATGAAACAGCAGCAGGCTGCAATCGAACTGATCGAGTATGAACCTGTTTTCGGCAGCCTCGTTGCGCGGATTGATCGGACACCACACCGCGCCGGCGCGCGAGATGCCGAAGACGCAACTGAAGGCAAGCGGATCGTTGCCCGACAAGATGGCGACCTTATCGCCGGGGGCAATGCCCGACCGGTCGAGCCCGCGCGCGATGCGGTAGCTCAGCCGCTGCACCTCGTCATAGCTGAAATCGCGTCCGCCAATCGTGAAGCAGGGCGCGTCGGCGCCGAGCGAAGCGCCTTTGTCGAGATAGTCGGTGAAGCCCATGGTCGCTCCCGAAGCGGCAGCGGGTGACGCGGAGAACCGCGCCACCCACGATTTATCTAATCCTGCACGGTCAGAATCGGCTTGCTGACGAGCCCGAAGCTGCGCAATTGTCCGAGCAGCTCGCGATGGCCGAACGCCTGACAGCCGGAGGCGAAGCCCACGCGCTTGGGCGGCTGCTGCAGCAGATGCGCCGCGGCATAGGCCTGCAGCAAACCGGTCTGCTTGTAGTTGCTGTTGCCATAGATGATGCAGTGCGCGCGCCCCAACGGGCCGGAAGCATGCACCGAATCCATCGACTTGTTGACGCGCGGGTTCTCGCGCGGTGGCATGGTGTTCATCACGCCGGCCGCGGTCTGCGCCAGCGCGGCGTAGCGGTCGTCGGGGTTCATGTCCTTGGTCGCCTCCATCGCGGCGGCGACGATCTGCGGCACGCCCATCATCAGCGCGCGGTTGAACACGCCGCCCAGCACCTTCACGTTGGCCACGCGCGGATCGCGCTTGAACCACACCGGGTGCGAGGTACCGCCCCAGGGCAGCGCCAGCGCCAGCTCGTGCTGGCCGGGGATGGCGAGATTGTAGAGGCCGGCATCGGGCTGATGCTCGACATACTTGTTCTGCTCTAGGTAGTAGGCCTTGGCCATCGCGGCGTTGACCAGGATGGTCTGCGTCGAGGCGATGGTCGGACTCCCGCCCCAGAACACGGCGATGTCCAGCGTGTCGAGGCCGGGGGTCTCCAGGCACAGCTGCGCGGCGATCTCGCCGGTGGTATACATCTGCGCGATGCCCGGCGCGAGCAGCAGGCCGGCATTGGCGAACTTCGCGCCCCACTCCTGCTCGACGGTGATCAGCCAGTCCTGCTCGCCGGTCGTGTCGGTGTAGTGGCACTTGGAAGCCAGGCAGGCCTGGATCACCTCGCCGCCGAACTTGGCGAACGGGCCCACGGTGTTGAGCACCACCGAAGCGCCCTTGAACAGTTCAGTCAGCGCGGCCACGGTGTGCGGCACCGCCACCACCTCGTAGTCGGCGGTCTCGATGCCGGCCACGTTCGACGTCATCGCGGCGTTGAGCTTCTCGGCGCTGCGGCCGGCGGCGATGAAGGGGATGTTGTACTCGCGCAAATATTCGCAGACCAGCCGGCCGGTGTAGCCGGAAGCGCCATAGACGATGACGGGCTTCTTCTCGCTCATTGCGATCCTCCGAAATACTCGTTGTCGGCGTTGTCGTTACATGCCCATGCCGCCGTCGACCGGCAGGCCAATGCCGGTGATGAAGCGAGCATCATTCGAGCACAGGAACACCGCGGCATCGCCAATGTCGGTGACTTCAGCGAGCCGCCCGAGCGGGGTTTGCTCGACCACCGAGCCGACCGCAGCATTGACGTCAGGCGCAAGCCCGACCTGGACGATGTCGTTGGCGAGCTGCATGCCCATGTCGGTCGGTATCAAACCCGGATAGATGCAGTTGACGCGGATGCCATAGCCGAGCTTGCCGGCTTCCATCGCCGCGACCCGCGTCATGCGGTCGACCGCGGATTTCGTGCCGGAGTAGACCGCGATGCTCGGGAACGCGATGGTTGCGGCAACCGAGGCGATGTTGACAATCGCGCCGCCCTTTCCGGCGGGCCCGCCGGGCCGCATCGCGCGGAAGGCATGCTTCATGCCCAGCACGGTGCCGACGATATTGACGTCGCACATTCGCCGCGCGTCTTCAGCCTTGATCTCGCTGACCAGCGAGGTGATTTCGATGCCGGCATTGTTGATCAGGATGTCGTAGCCGCCGAGGGTCGCGATGGTCGCATCCGCCGCTCGCTCCCATTGAGCATCATCGGCGACATCGAGTTGGACGAATCCCGTCGCAACATCTTCCTTCGCGATCGCGGCTGCGCTGGCCCGGCCGGCATCCTCCAGGATATCGGCGATCATGATCGAGGCGCCGGCTCGCGCCAGCGCCTGTGCGATGGCCGCGCCGATCCCTCGGGCGCCGCCGGTGACCAGGGCTTTTCGACCTGCAAGGCTCTTCCCACCCATGGCTTGCTCCTCCGTTGCTGATGATTGATTCGTGCTGCCGCTGATCGCGGTCGTTCCGGCACTGCGCGTGCGCTGCCGTGGTCGCAATCCATGTCGACCGGCCGGGTCGACGTGCGCAGGCCTCGGGCCGCACCCGGCCAAACGTTCCTCCCTGATCACGCGTCTTGACGACTGTCCAAATTGTTGCCGCGAGCCTCCGCCAGAAACTTGACACTTGTCAAGATGGAATTTGACAGTCGTCTAAGGAAATGGTTGTGAGAGATGGAAGCCATGCCGCGGGCGTCGCGGTATAAGTCCTTGAAAGACCAAGACTGAGGAAGGAACGAAATGGCGCGGCAGATGACGGGGGCGGCCCAGCGCGTGGCTGACGCGGCCGAGATGCTGCGAGACGAGAAGTTCAACGCGCGACGCATCGAGCTTGCCGAGGCCGCGCTCGAAACGCTTGGAGAGCTTGGCTTCGCACGCACCAGCCTGCGCGAGATCGCGCAGAACTCGGCGTTCACGCACGGTGTGTTCCACTACTATTTCAGCGACAAGCTCGACCTGATCTGCTGCTGCGTGCGCCACTACAAGGCGAAGTGTGTGACGCGATATGACGAAGTCGTCACGACCGCAAGGAGCCGCGACGAATTGACGGAGGGTTTTCTCGCCAAGCTTGCGGCAACGCTGCAGAACGAAGCC
This sequence comes from Bradyrhizobium sp. CB82, assembly GCF_029714405.1. Taxonomy (NCBI): domain Bacteria; kingdom Pseudomonadati; phylum Pseudomonadota; class Alphaproteobacteria; order Hyphomicrobiales; family Nitrobacteraceae; genus Bradyrhizobium; species Bradyrhizobium sp. CB82. The sequence goes on from NZ_CP121650.1 coordinate 119,566, forward strand.
CGCATGCACCGGCTCTGGTACGACCTGCGCTCGCAGGCGATGTTCGAGGCGGCGTTTCGCAAGGACGTGCTCGAGATCGACAAGAGCCTGGAGGCGATGATCTGGCGCATCACGTCCCGCTATGCCGAGCTCGGCGGCAAGCAGCCGGCGTCGTCGCCGGCCGCGCTCTATGCGCTGTTCGACGGCCTGTTCCAGAGCGCGCTGCTCAGGCACCTCGCGGGCGACAAGATGGCGATCCCCGATCTACTCGACGAAGTCCGCCGCCTGCTGCCGACGATCTGCTGAACCGTGCGAACGGCGCCCCTACACGCTGTCAGCGCGAATCAGGAATTCAAGCGGGCACCGTTACGCGACGGGCATGCCCGTTTTCATTCTACCGATTGGATTCGAAGTCACGCCGCCGTCGCGGGCGGCAGCGCCAGCACCGAATAGATCGCCTGGGCGTCGCGCGAGGCGCGCAGCTTCTTGGCGATGTCCTGGTCACGCAGAAGACGCGCGATGCGCGCCAGCGCCTTCAAATGATCGGCGCCCGCGCCTTCAGGTGCGAGCAGCAGGAAGACGAGGTCGACCGGCTGGCCGTCCATCGCCTCGAAATCGATGGGGCGATCGAGCCGCGCGAACAGGCCAAAAATCTTTTCCAGCTTGGGCAGCTTGCCGTGGGGAATCGCAACGCCGTAGCCGACCGCGGTTGTGCCGAGCTTCTCCCGCTGCAACAGCACCTCGAAGACCGAACGCTCGTTCTGCCCCGTGAGCGCGGCGGCCTTGGCAGCCAGTTCCTGCAAGGCCTGCTTCTTGCTGTTGACTTTCAATGCCGGGAGAATCGCCTCGGGTGCGACCAGATCGGTAATCGGCATGGAGCTTTCCGAGGTGAATTAAGACCGTCAGGTTCCGAATTGGCCAACTTGGAAGACCAGATTTGGCCGGCGTCAATAAGGTGAAGCAGGAGGCGGACTTAGCCCCCGGTCCTGATGTGGGGCGCTTCTACTCCAACGCAATCCCGGTGCCAACTCCCGCGAACGCCTTTTACCGTGGTCTTCCTTAAAGACAGGAGTCCTACGGGGGAAGGGGCGCGAGGCCCCAAATGGCCGGCGGGGCTGGCCGACGGACTTAGTTCCCGGAGTTTAGTTTCCGGACTTGGCCGCCGGCGGGTCGATCCAGCCGACATTGCCGTCCGGCCGGCGGTAAATGATGTTCACCCGGCCGCTCGAGCCATGCTGAAAGACCAGGCAGTGGGCGCCGCTGAGGTCGAGTTCCATGACGGCCTCGCTGACGGAGAGCTGCCTCAGCGAGGTGGTCGATTCCGCGATGATCACCGGGCTGTAGCCGGTGACCTCGTCCTCGCCCTCGCCGGGGGCCTCCAGCACGTAAGCAGTGGCGTCCAGCGCGGCCAGCGCGGCGGAGGCCGCAGCGGCCTTGCGGGCGGAGCGGTCCTTCAGCCGGCTCTTGTAGCGCTTGAGCCGCTTCTCGATCATCAGCAGCGCCTGGTCGGCGCTCGCATAGGCATCCGGCGCGTTCGAATCGGCTTCCAGCGTGATCCCCGAATCGAGGTGCAGCGCGCAATCGGTGCGGAAGCCGAACCCGTCCTTGCTCAACGTGATGTGGCCGGAATAATTGCCGTCAAAATATTTGCGCAAAACCTCGTCCGTGCGCTCGGCGACGCGGCCGCGGAGGGCTTCGCCGACGCTGATGCTCTTGCCCGAAATCCGGAGAGTCATGGTGATGCCTCGCTTGGTTGCTGCCTAGCTTGGATCGGTCGCGATGGGGGGTCGAGAGTAGCGCGATTTGAGGCGCGCGCAATCAGGCCGGCTCGGTGTTGCGGGAGCGATCGGACAGGGCAGTGGAGAGGACGTTACCAAGGGCGCTCTGCTTGTCGCGACGGCGTTGTACCGAAGAGGGAATGCGCATGGCTTCGCGGTACTTCGCAACCGTGCGCCGGGCGATATCAATGCCGGACGCACGCAACCGTTCCACGATCGTGTCGTCCGACAGGATTGCGGACGGCTCCTCCGAATCGATCAGCTGCTTGATGTGGTGGCGGACGGCTTCGGCGGAATGCGCTTCGCCGCCATCGGCCGACGCGATCGACGCCGTGAAGAAATACTTCAATTCAAAGATGCCGCGATTGGTCGCCATGTATTTGTTGGCGGTGACGCGCGACACCGTGGATTCATGCATCTGGATGGCGTCGGCAACCGCTTTCAGATTGAGCGGGCGCAGATGCGCGACCCCATGGGTGAAGAAGCCGTCCTGCTGGCGCACGATCTCGGTTGCAACCTTCAGGATGGTGCGGGCGCGCTGATCGAGCGCGCGCACGAGCCAGGTCGCGTTCTGCAAGGCATCGGTAAAATAGGATTTGTCGCCGTCCTTGCCGATCTTCTTCGACAGCTCGGAATAATAGGTCTGGTTCACGAGCACACGCGGCAAGGTGTCGCTGTTGAGCTCGACATGCCAGCCGCCGTCGGGACCCGGGCGGACATAGACGTCCGGGACCATGGTCTGGAGCCGCGCGGAGCCGAACTTCATGCCGGGCTTGGGATCGAGGCGGCGGATCTCGCCGATCATGTCGGCGATGTCCTCGTCGTCGACGCCGCAGAGCTTGCGCAAGGCCCCGATGTCGCGCTTGGCCAGGAGATCGAGATTCTCGACCAGCGCTTGCATCGCCGGATCGTAGCGGTCGAGCTCACGAAGCTGGATCGCCAGGCATTCGCTCAAGGAGCGAGCGCAAACGCCGGGAGGATCGAATTTTTGCAGCACCGCAAGAACGTCCGCGACCTCCCGCTGCGATGCACCAAGCCGTTCGGCGGCCTGGCCGAGATCCGGCGGCAGATAGACGGCCTCATCGACGAGGTCGATGAGGTATTGCCCGATCATGCGCTGCGCCGGCGCGCTGAACGCGACCGAAAGCTGTTCGGCGAGGTGGTCGGACAGCGTCGTCTCTGCCGCGACAAAAGCTTCGAGGTTGTAGTCCTCGTCACCGGAGGCGCCGCCGCCCCATTCGGTGTAGACGCTCGGCGCCGCATCCTGCGCATTGCGCGCCGCGGCTTCCGCAGGCTCTTCCGAAAAGACGTTGTCCAGCCCGGTATCCAGCGTCTGCTCGATCTCGGCGCGGGTGCCGAGATCCTTGCTCATCCACTCTTCCTGGCCCGGCTCGAAGGCTTCGCCTGAACCGCCGCCGGGTTCGTCGCCGTAGCGGCCGCCGGCATCGTCGCCATCGCTGAATTGGGCCGCCTCGGGCGGAGCATCGCTCGCCGGCTGCTCGTCATTGGCCCGTTCAAGCAGCGGATTGCGCTCGAGTTCCTCCTCAACGAAGGTCGTGAGATCGAGATTGGACAGCTGCAGCAGCTTGATCGCCTGCATCAGCTGCGGCGTCATCACCAGCGACTGCGACTGTCGGAACTCTAATCTCTGCGTCAGCGCCATAAAGCAAGAACCGTTCCCAAAAATTTGGTCCGATTTTTGCTTATCCTAGTCCGAGCCCGATGTACACGTCTTGACGAACGCAAAAATCGGGCTAGAGGCGGAACTCCTCGCCAAGGTAAAGACGGCGGACGTCCGGATCGTTGACGATCTCATCCGGGGTACCCTCGGTCAAGATTTCGCCGGCATAGACGATATAGGCGCGATCGGTGAGTCCGAGCGTCTCGCGCACATTGTGGTCGGTGATCAGCACGCCGATGCCACGGTTGGTGAGGTGGCGCACCAGGTCCTGGATGTCGCCGACGGCGATCGGATCGATGCCGGCGAAGGGCTCGTCGAGCAGCATGTAGTTCGGGCGCGTCGCCAGCGCGCGCGCGATCTCGACGCGGCGGCGCTCGCCACCGGACAGCGCGATCGACGGTGATTTTCGCAAGCGCGTGATGTTGAACTCGTCGAGCAGTGAGTCGAGCTGCTGCTCGCGCTTCTTGCGCGACGGCTCGACCACTTCGAGCACGGCGCGGATGTTCTGCTCGACGGTGAGGCCGCGGAAGATCGAGGCTTCCTGCGGTAGATAGCCGATGCCGAGCCGCGCGCGCTGATACATCGGCAGCTTCGTCACGTCATGGCCGTCAAGCTCGATCGCGCCACGATCGGCCTTGATCAGCCCGGTGATCATGTAAAACACGGTGGTCTTGCCGGCGCCGTTCGGACCGAGCAGGCCGACGGCTTCGCCGCGGCGCACATAGATGCTGACGCCGCGCACCACCTGGCGGCTGCCGAAGCTCTTCTCCACGCTATGCACAGCCAGGAAGCCCGGTCGTCGCAGGAGCTGCGGACCACCCGAGCCATTGGACCTGGTGGTCTGGACGGGTCTGGCGGGCTGGGGGCGCGGCCGCGGCGGCTCCTGCACCGGGATTGGCTGCTCGCGCGCAATCGGCGGGGCGTCCCGCACCGGGCTGGTCAGGAGACTGCCGACGCTGTCACCGAGCGTGGTGATGTCGTCGCGGAGGCGCGCAAATCCTGGCCGGCCGCGTTTGGCGGGGCGCCGACGGAACATGCTGAATAAATCGACCATCCCCGCTGTCTCAAGCCTTTCACGACGATCCTGCACGGTGATCCCGCGCTCTGCCGCACCGGCGCGATTCGCCGGCACAGCATGAGTGAAAGGGTGTGTCTTGCCCAGAGAACACCCTCGATCCGTTTCGGCGGATCTCGCTGCCGAGCCCGCCCGGGTAGATACAGTCTTGTCGGGCAGGCTTCAACCTCGCTCCGACAGCACAAGATGTAAGCTGCTGAAACTACTTCGGTTTGCTTGCACCCGGCAGCGCCAAAGGCGGGCCAGCGCCGGGCTTGGCCGGGCCGCAATCGCCGCCGCCGCCCTGCGGGAGCAGGGCCTGCACCTTGCCGCTGTCGGATTCCACGCGGGACACGCCGGTGGTCATGTCGACCATCAACCGGTCGCCGCGCAGCACGTTCTTGCATTGGGTGAGGACCACGCCGCCCAGCATCGTGATCAGATTGGTCTTGGTATCGAAGATGGCGGTCTCGCCGGTCACCACCTGGTCCTTCTGGGTGACCACGACATTGCCGCGGGCTTCCAGACGTTTGATCGAGGAGCTGCCGCCCGGCCCCGGCGTTGCCGACTGCATCGAGGCTGACTTGGCGTTTTTCGCCGGCTGCGGCGCCGGCTGTCCCGAATTCGAGCCGCTCGATTCGTAGAACACGACCAGCGTCTTCGAGGTCATGGTGGTGTCGCCCTGGATGACCTTCACGTTTCCGGCGAAGGTCGCCTCCTTCTTCTTGTCCCGCATCTCCAGCGAGGCGGCCTCGATCTGGATCGGCTGGTCGCGGTTCTGCGAAAACCCCTGCATCGCGTTGGGCACGCCCTGCATGGTGCTTTGCGCATGCGCGACGGCAATCAACGCCCCTCCAAGCGCGAGGGCGCCGGCGCTGAACGCAAGGTTTCGGGAAAAACCGTTGCGCAAAAAATGCTTCGTCATCGAGGTCATCTTGAAGTCGCAGACTTGTTTTGGAGGACGCGCGTTTTCGGCGGCGGCGCGGGCTCGACGGGCACTTGCGGGGCGGCAACCGGCTCGTCGGTGCTGAGCTTGTCGAGGTACATCACGACGTTGCCCTCGAAGCGGATGACGTCGCCGCCCTCCATGATCTTCAGGCGGTCGGAGGACAGGGTACCGTTGGTCAGCTTGACGTCGACATGTTCATCCGAGGTGACCGTGTTGTTGACCATGTCGACGAAGGCCTGGCTGAGATGGGCTTCATAACCAGTCGAGGTGGTGAGCACGATGTTCTTGCGAAGATCGAGCTGCTGTTGCTTGTTGTCGAAGTATCCGTTGAGGGCATCGAGGAACACGGTCGATTGATCCTGCATCAGGAGCTTGGCCCTGAGCTTGTGCAAATCGACATGGTCGGGATCTCTGATGTCCTGGGTCGCCGTCTTGGCCCAGAGCTCATAGGGTCGCTGGTCGGGCGTGTAGCCCGACAGGTGCGGGGTTTCCATGGTGATCTTGGTGCCGGAGACCACCAGATTTCCGGGATCGAAAGCCACTTCCTTCGTGGTCCGGAACTTGTTGAAGGCCGAGACGAAGACGATCATGGCCATCGCCACGACGACCGTCACCGGCACGGCGATGCGCAGAATGTGGACCAGCCGGCTGTGACGCGCCGCTGCCGCGAAGCGCGCCTCCAGGGCATCATAGGCTGGGGTCTGGACCGAATTCACCGCTGCTCCGGGGTGTCTGTTGACGCCCGATTGTATCCGGCGCCGCCGGAATATGCAGCCCGCGACAGGCTGTTACGACTGTGTCCGAAACAGGGCGGCCGGCTTCTCCCTCTCCCGCTTGCGGGAGAGGGCCGGGGTTTGGGTGCCTCCACGGGAGAGACCGCCCAAGGGGAGAGAGCCCCACCCGCCGCGCTTCGCGCGTCGACCTCCCCCGCAAGCTGGAGAGGTAAAACACCTCAGGAATGCGCAAAAATGTCCTCGGCCTCCCAGCCCTGCAAATCGAGCTTCGCCCGCGTCGGCAGGAACTCGAAGCAGGCCTGAGCCAGATCGGTGCGGCCCTCCCGCACCAGCATGGCATCCAGCCGTTCGCGTAGCGCATGCAGGTGCAGGACGTCGGAGGCGGCGTAGGCGAGCTGCGGCTCGCTCAGGCTGTCCGCGCCCCAATCGCTCGATTGCTGCTGCTTGGACAGGTCGACGTTGAGCACCTCGCGGACGAGGTCCTTGAGGCCGTGGCGATCGGTGTAGGTGCGGGTCAGGCGCGAGGCGATCTTGGTGCAGTAGAGTGGCGTCGTCATCACGCCGAAGGCCTCGTACAGCACGGCGATATCGAACCGCGCGAAATGGAAGATCTTCGTGACGGAGGGATTGGCGAGCAGCGCCTTCAGGTTCGGCGCGTCGGTGTGCCCCTTGGGGATCTGAACAACGTCGGCGCTGCCATCGCCCGGCGAGAGCTGCACGACGCACAGCCGGTCGCGATGCGGGTTCAGGCCCATGGTCTCGGTATCGATCGCGACCGACCCGGTGTAGCGGGACAGGTCCGGCAGATCGCCGCGATGCAGGCGTACGGTCATGGCGTTTCAAACCTCAGTCAAATCGATGCCCTCGCACGAGGCTAATGCCCGGAACTGGAACTGGCGAGGGCCGGCTGGCGGTGTATCCGTTGGCAGATATCCGCGCAAGCTGACCTCAGGAACTATAGAACTTGCGAAAATCAGCCAGGAAGACCCAGAAGCATAGCAGCGCTGCGACGAGCTGAAGGAAGCTGCCTTCGATGGCGCCGCCGGAGATGGATACCGAGGTTGGAATGAGGATTGCGACCGTCAGGACGGCCGTGATGGCCATGGCTGGAAGATCGACGACGAGAACAGCGGCATAGATCGCCAGTTCAAAGAAGGCATATTCCTTGAGCCGCGGCGAACAGAGATAGAGCGCGTACATTGCGAGAACCGTGATGCGCGCCGCCTCGCGGGGATGATCGATCAGCCATTGGTCGATCCTGTCCGCAATCCAGCCGGTTTCGGCCTGACCCCCGATTGCGCGAGACACCGACACGGCGAATGGCGCCAGCACCAGCGCGATCGCCGCAAGACCATAGAGGGCGAAGACGATCGGTCCGCTGTCCGCCAGCCCCCAATGCCTTGCCAGGCCCTGGACGAGAATGAAGAGCGAGGGATTCATCCTGTCCTGGGCAACGCCAAGTTGCCCGGGAATCTGACCGGAGATTGCGCGGAGCCAGCTTCCGAAGAGGTCCGCGTAAAACACCATCGAAATCAGGATTGGCAAGATGAACATGCCGACCGCGGCGGCGATCAGGATGAGTTTGCGAAAACGCGGCTGCGGCAGGAAGTAGAGTGAGGCAAGGACCGGACAGAAGACCAGCTTGAATGAAGTCACGAGGCCAAGCATGGCGGCGCCAAGCAAGCGCAGCATGAAACTCGTCTTGTCTTCCTCTTCAAGGAGACTGCCACCGAGCAGGAGCGCCAGCGCAACCGCCGTCAGCAAGCCGGTCAGAATCGAAAAATTTCCGGAAGCCAGTGTCCATTCGAAACCGACGAACGCTCCGAGGGCACAAAGTACTCTGAAACATGTGTCGCGCAGGCCCGCACGGGGCGCGCCAAGACCGGGCAACAGCAGTCCGCAGAGAATGGCAAGGACGAGATAGACGGCCCTGTGATGATCGACGAGTAGTCCCGCGGAGCACAAGGGCCGGAAGAGATCCAATGTCACCGGCAGATAGGGGTACGCGAACGTCGTGTCCCGCAGATTGTTGATGATGTAGGGGTCAAGCCCCTCCATATTGGCCTCGACCGCGGCGCAGTTCACGTGAAGATCCCACCCGAGTGCCCCACTCGAATTGCCATCGACGACGAAGCTTGCAAGGACCAGGATGGCGAGGAGCGCAGCAAAGCCCATCAGCCAGGCGCTCGGCAGTTGACCGAGACCGCCACCGGGATGCGACAGGGCGAGCTCAACCTTCCCGACTGACGTCCCCGTCGAGTTCGGCCGCTGTGCGTTCTCCTTGGCCATGTGGAGCGCCCCGGCGCCTTCAGAGCCCCGCAGCCTGGCGTTTGGCGGCGGACACGCAGAGATGCGCGGTGCGGAAGAGCACATCGCCTGCGTCCTGAGACGGCATCGTATCGCAGATCTCGACAACGTAGCCGATGCCCTTGCGCGCGGCGTAGCCGAGCCGCGACGCGTGATCGTTCGCGGCAGCCGTCTCGGTCATCCTCTCATGCCAGACCGAATAGTAGGATGGCGTCCACATCGCGGCCGCTCCGCGCTTGTAGTCGACCCAGACCCGGCGGTGCGAGACGAATTCGAAATTGCCCGCCCGCGACAGGGCGATGTCCGTGATGGAAGGCGAGGGCTCCGCCTCGATGTTGGGTCTCGGCGGCACGATGAAGGTTGCGCTTGTTGGCGTCGATGTACGCGCCCAGCTGCCCACATCCGCCCATTCCCGGGCCGCCGCGGAATAAGCCCGATCGAACACGAAATAATGCCAGGCACACACCGGAAACAGCACGCCTCCAGCCATCGCAAGCATCCCGTAACCCAGCTTGCGACGATAGGGAGGCAGGGCTTCCGTCGCTGCGTGGATCCGTCGGGTTGCCAGGATGATTGGCATGGCAGCCAGAAATGCAACGTCGCCCAGATAGAGCGTCAATACGACCGCGCAGCCGGGTAAAAACAGCGCAGAACTGTCACGACGCAACCAGCTCGTGGCCAGGGCCGCAACGGCAAGCCCGGCCAACAGATGAATGATCGTCCCCGAGCGAAGAAGCTGAATGTTGAGGAGGAAGGGTGACGTGCTGAAGGATGGCACCACGACGCCAAGCAGATAGAGGACGATCGCCCCGAGATAGGCCGCCTGCAGCTCGCGAGCCGTTGGCCCGAACCAGTACAGCGCGATTGCACCGAGGGCAGCGACCTCAAACATCCCGAGGATGCTGGAAGGCGCGATCGAGTCGATCAGGGAATGGCCGGCAAAATATTCGCGGAGATAAACAGCATAATCGACGCCAAGCGACTTTCCGAGCTCGGGATTGGTCAGGATCGCATGGAGCACCGGAAACATGATCGGCGCGCTGATCACAGCGCCGATCGCCGTCCGCACGCAGATCGCACCGAGGCTCGTTTCCTTCTTGATCAGGAGACAAACGGCGATCAGCGCCAGCAACGGCGCGAGCCAGATCGCCATGAACGCGTTGACGAAGAACGTTATTCCCAACGCCACGGTCGCCGCCGTGAACCGCCCTCGCGCCGCGAAATAGATCCCCAGCAGAATCGTGCCATTGGCGATCTCCGAATGCGTGAAATAGTTGATGAACAGGCCACCGGTGCCGGCCGGGCTGTAGCCGAAAAGCAGCGGCATCGAGCAGACGAGCAGCGTGAACACGATCCTGTCGCGCCGATCGGTGATGCCAAGCAGCGAAGCGCAGCACAGGAAGCCAAGGACAGAGATCAGCCTGGACAGAAAATTCAGGGCAAAGAAGATCTGCTCGGTGTGGCCGAGATATTTCTGGGTATCCCCGAGCACGATCCATATGCCGGACGCGAAGTAGCGCATCGACTGGATGAACACATCGTCCTGGTATTGGGGCTCATTGTAGAGCCCGGCGACGATCGGGAGGTGGAAGATGTTGTTTTCCACGCCGAAGACAAATCCGCTTGTAAGGATCGACAGCAGCGAGCCGGCCACGGCAATCGTTAGCGCCTCGATGAAGGGAGCGGGAAGGCTCGTAGCGCGCTCCCGCCGGTCGATAGGCATGCTCAGACTTGTCTCGGTCATCAGATCGCTGCCAGCATGATAGAGATCATCGCCACCACGGTGATGCGGCTGGCGTTGTCCTTGAAGGTGTAGAGGATCGGGTCGTCCGGCATCTCGCGGCGATGCGCCATCATCAGCGCGCGGCCGAACCAGTAGAGCAGGAGCGGATTGAGCAGCCACAGCATCCAGGGACGGCTGTAGAGCGACATCACCGCCGAGGACGAGACGTAGAGCGAGAAGACGATCACCGCGTTCATGCCGCTCGCCGCCGCCATCGCGGCAATGACCTGGAGGTCGCCGATCCTGTAATCGCGGTTGGCGGGATCGGAAAGGCCTGCGCCCTGACGCAGCGTCAACTCGCTGAAGCGCTTGATCAGCGCCAGCGAAGTGAACACGAACAGCGAGAACATCAAGAGCCATTCGGACAGCACCACGCCGACACCGACGGCGCCGGCGACGATGCGCAAGCTGTAGAGGCCGGCGAGCGTGACGACGTCGAGCAGCATCTTCTTCTTCAGGAACAGCGAGTAGGCGACCGTGGTGACGAGATAGCCGGTGAGGACGGCGACGAAGATGCCGGAGATGCACAGGCTGGCGGCGAGGGCGCTGAGCCACAGCAGCGGTATGGCGACCAGCGCCGATGCGATCGGCAGGTCGCCGGCCGCGAGCGGACGATGCCGCTTTGTCGGATGCTGCCGGTCGGCCGCGAGGTCGAGCAGGTCGTTCATCAGATAGGCGCCCGACGCGCAGGCCGAGAACGCCAGGAACGCCAGCAGCGCCGCGCCCAGCGCCGATGGGCTCATCTGATGCGCCGTGACCAGGGGAACGAACACCAGCGAGTTCTTGGCGTATTGATAGACGCGCAGCGCCCGCAGCCAAATTCGCCAACCGACCTGACGGCTGGCCCGCTGGTCGGCGATGTGACCGGTGGATCGCGGGTCGAACGGCGGCGCAGCCCCATCGCCTGCGGCGAGATCCGCCGACGTCACCACACCATCGAAGCCGAGATGCGCCGCGATCGCCGCGGCGTGGGCCTCGAAGCGGCCGGCGGCGAGATAGATCCGCTCGCCCCGCGCCCGCGCCGCCAGCGCGCGGTTGAGCACGTCGGCATCATAGGGAAGATGGGCGTAGTCGATCTTGGCGCGCGCCAGAATGTCCGTGAGCGGCGCCATGCCCGCCTGTCCGCCCGCGCCGAAGCGGGCCAGCATCCGGCCGGGCCTGCTGAACAGCGCCTCCAGCAGCAGGTTCGAGCGCAGCAGCGCGCCCTCGAGGTCAATGACGAGCGCGCGCGGCGACGCCGAAAGAGACGGTAACGGCTCCGATCCGGCGAGATCGCGCTGCCATTGGGGCTGCTCCATTCGAATACGCGCTCTTGACTGATTGGCATGGCCGGCCAGAGGCCGGGGAGCAGGGAAATGGACGGCAAAACCGTAATTTCCAAACGCTAAGGACGGCTTAATCGGAGCGGAGAAGGTAGGGCGGGATTTCTGGGATCAGGAACCGGCCGAAATGGTTCGGCGCGAGGCAGCCCTTCGGACCCATGGCAGCGCCCAGGCCTCGATTCGGCCGTCACATCAGGGAGCTACCGAGAAAAATGGTGCCCAGGAAAGGACTCGAACCTTCACGGCCGTGAAGCCACTGGCACCTGAAGCCAGCGCGTCTACCAATTCCGCCACCTGGGCATGCCGGTTAGGCACGGGGGCGGTTACTACGGATCGATGACGCGCTTGTCAAATCGAACGTGGCGAGCCGATTGCGCATCGCAAACCGGCCCGATACAAGCCTGCCTCAGGTATAGCCTTCGGCAGGAACGGACCCCCATGGCATCGAATCTCGACACCCTCGTCACGGTTTTCGGCGGATCGGGGTTTTTGGGCAGAAACGTCGTCCGCGCGCTGTGCAAGCGCGACTACCGCGTCCGGGTCGCGGTGCGGCGGCCGGAGCTCGCCGGCTTTCTCCAGCCCTCGGGCAGGGTCGGGCAGGTCCACACCGTGCAGGCCAATCTGCGCTATCCGGCCTCGGTCGAGGCGGCGCTGCGTGATTCGCGTGCCGTGATCAACCTGGTCGGCATCCTCGCCGAGAGCGGCGGGCAGACTTTTGATGCCGTTCAGGCCAAGGGCGCCGAGACCGTCGCCAAGGCCGCAGCCGCGGCCGGCGCTTCCCTCGTGCACGTCTCCGCGATCGGCGCCGACGAGCAGTCGGCCTCGCGCTATGCCCGCGCCAAGGCGCTCGGCGAAAAGGCGGTGCTGGCCGCGGTGCCCTCAGCCACGATTTTCCGTCCCTCGGTGGTGTTTGGCCCTGAGGACCAGTTCACGAACCGCTTTGCGGCGCTGGCGCGGATGTCGCCGGTGCTGCCGCTGATCGGCGGTGAGACGAAGATGCAGCCGGTCTATGTCCGGGACGTCGCGACCGCGATTGCCGATGCCGTCGACGGCAAGGCCAAGGCGGGTGCGACCTACGAGCTCGGCGGGCCGGAAGTTCTGACCATGCGCGAGATCATCGAGGCCATCCTGGCGATCACGAATCGCAAGCGGATGCTCGTGCCGCTGCCGTTCGGACTGGCGCGCTTCCAGGCCAACTTCCTGCAATTCGCGCCGGGCGCGTTCAAGCTGACGCCGGACCAGGTGACGCTGCTCGAGAAGAACAATGTGGTCTCGGAGGCCGCGAAGGGGGCCGGCCTGACGCTGGAAGGCCTCGGCATCGCGCCGGATTCGCTCGAAGGCATCGCCCCGCAATATCTCTGGCGCTTCCGCCCCGCCGGGCAGTTCCAGCGCAAGGACGCGTAAGGGTTTCACCTCTCCCGCTTGCGGGCGAGGGAGCGCAGTCCCGACGCGGTAACACCCTTCAAAACTTCAGCTTCTTGAAGACGGCTTCGGGCAGCGCCTTGATGATGAGCATCACGAGGCGCCATTTGCCGCTGACATAGACGACGTCGGTCCGGCGCTCGACAGCGCCAAAGATGGCATCGCCGACCACGGGCGCCTCCACGGTCAACGGGCCGATCAGCTTCATGCCCTCGGTCATCCTGGTGCGGACGAAGCCCGGCTTCACGGTCACGACGTGAACTCCGCCGCGGCTCGTGCGGGCGCGCAGGCCTGACAGGAACGCGGAAAATCCGGCCTTGGCGGAGCCGTAGACGTAGTTCGAGGCGCGGCCGCGGTCGCCCGCGACCGAGGACACCCCGACGATCGAGCCACTGCCGCGCGCCAAGAATTTTTCGGCGAACAGGCCGAGGATCAGCGCAGGGCCTTCGTAGTTCGAGCGCATGATCGTCGCCGCATGCTCGAGCTCGCGCTCTGCCGTCTGCTGCGAGCCCAGAAGGCCGACGATCGAGACGACGACATCGGGCAGCGCCGGAAGCCCAGCCACGAAGTCGACGAACGATGCGGTGTCCAGCACGTCGAAGCGATGGGTGCTGGCATTGATGTCGTAGCGCGCGTGCAGGTCGGCGGCATCGGGCTCCAGCGCGACCGCCTCGCGGCCCGCGAGCTGAACATCCCAGCCGGCCTTGGCAAAACTGCGCGCCGTGGCGCGTCCGATATCGGAGCTGCCCCCTAACACCAGTACGATCTTGCGAGAGTTCACGGCCGCACCTCATCAAACAAACGCTGCGAAAGCTTTGAGCGGATTTTCCCGGTTGGATCGAGCGATGCCCGGATCTCCTTGAAGCGCTGCAGGGCCGGATAGCCGGCCTCGAAGGTGGCGCGCGATTGACGCGCGTCCTTCGCCAGATAAAGCCGGCCACCGGCTGCGACGACGAGACGGTCGATCTCGTCGACGAAATTCATGATGCTTCCGGTCACCGGGAAATCCAGCGCCAGCGTGTAGCCGGGCATCGGAAACGACATCAGGCCGTCGCCCTGGCCAAGCTTCTTGAGCACGGTGAGGAACGAGGCGTCGCCGCGCCGGGAGACGCGATCGAGGATGTCGCCGAGCACGGCAAGCGCACCATCCTGCGGGATCACGCATTGATGCTGGAGGAAGCCGCGCCGGCCGTAGATGCGATTCCAGGCGCCGACGCCGTCGAGTGGAAAGAAATAGGGAAAGATCGAGACCAGGTGACTGCCGCCGGCGCGGCGCGCACCCATGCGATAATAGAGCTCGTTGAAGGCGCGGACGCTGAAGCGATTCAGCGTCATCGACGGCAGGTCGATGGGCACGGTGAGCCTCGGATCGCGCCCGCGGGGAAAGGCCTCGGTACCATCAGACAGCTCGCTGGCACGGGCATGCTCGCCGAGATAGATCAGCGAGCGGCCGAGATCGCTGCCGCGTGCCACGCAATCGATCCACGCCACTGAGTAGGTCGCGGAGTCGCCGGCATCGAGCGCGCGCATCGCCGCATGCAAATCGGACGCCGAGATTACCCGCTCGCGGATCCAGCCGGTCTCGACCGGCCTCAGCCTGAGCGTCGCCTCGAGGATCACACCGGTCAGGCCCATGCCGCCGATGGTGGCGAGAAAGACCTCCGGATTCGCTTCGTGCGAGACCTCGATGGTCTCGCCGGTACCGGTGCGCAGCAGAATGCTGTCGACATAGCGGCCGAAGCCGCCTTCGCAATGATGGTTCTTGCCGTGCACGTCGGCAGCGATGGCGCCGCCGACCGAGACGAAGCGGGTCCCAGGCACGACGTAAGGCAGAAAGCCGCGCGGGCCAAACGTGTCGATCAAATCCGACAGCAGCACGCCGGCCTCCAGGCGAACACGCCCGGTCGCTGGATCGAACGACCTGACGCGGTCGAAGCCCGTCATGGCAATGGTCTGGCTGACGCCGATGCCGGCGTCGCCATAGGCGCGGCCGTTGCCACGCGCGATGCCGCCGGAGGTCGCGGCGATGGCATCGCCGACCGCATCGAACGATCGCGGGGTCAGGAGGTCGGTATCGACGGCCGGGAAACGTCCCCAGCCGCAGATCAGCGCCATGTTCAGCTCCTTCGCGGGGGCCTTGCCCCGGCTGTCAGGAAACTGCCTACCGCCCAAACACTTACATTACGTTGAGAAGAGCCTCAATGTTTGAGCATGATCTCCGCGCGGACGCGTTCCGCGTTTGTCGCGAGAAAACTGGTTCACACTTTGCGCGAACGCGGCCCCTTCGGGTCCGGATCATGCCCGCGCGATTGCGGACGGAATTACCGTCCCAGCGCCAGCGCGATCAGGCCGAGCGAGCCGACGATGACGCGCCACCAGGCGAACAGCGTAAAGCCGTGGCGCGTGACGTATTCCAGGAAGCTCTTGACCACGATGATCGCGGTCACGAACGATACCGCGAAGCCGATCGCGACGATGCCCATGTGATCCATCGTCATCTCGGCGCGGCTCTTGTAGAAGTCATAGGCGAACGCGCCGATCATGGTGGGGATGGCGAGGAAGAACGAGAATTCCGCCGCCGCGCGCTTGTCCGCCCCGAGCAGCATCGCGGCGACGATGCTGGCGCCCGAGCGCGACACGCCGGGAATCATCGCCAGGCATTGCGCGACGCCGATCAACAGATAGGTCGGAAGCGGGAAGCGCGTCGCATCATGCTCGCGCGGCTTGAGGTCGAGCTGGTCGACCCAGAGCAGGATGGCGCCGCCGACGATCAGCGTGAAGCACACCACCCAGGGATTGAACAGCATGCTCTTGATGTATTTGCCGGCGATGAGGCCGACGATGACGGCGGGGAGGAACGCGACCAGCACGCCGATCACGAAGCGGCGCGCATAGGCATCGCCCGAGAACATGCCGATCGCGACATCCCACAGCTTCTTGAAGTAGAGCCCCACGATCGCGAGGATCGCGCCGAGCTGAATCAGGACCGTGAAAGAGTCCCAGAACGCGCCTTCACCGAGACCGAAAAAGCGCTCGGCGAGCAGCAGATGTCCGGTGGAGGAAACGGGAAGGAACTCGGTCACACCCTCGATGATGCCGAGGATCACTGCCCGTATCGTGTCTGACATATTTACGGTCCATTTCGGCTGGAAAAGCGAGGCTCTTCTCGCCTATTCGTCCCTCTGCCGCAATCGCTAAATGCGGAAATCACGGGGTTGCCTCGCGGTTTTGAAGGACTAGTGTGGCGCCGAACATTGATGGATTCTTAATCACCCCCGACATAGTCAAAGACATGTTCACGCTGTTTCATCATCCGTTCTGCCCGCATTCGCGCTTCATTCGCCTGATCATCGGCGAGTACGGGCTCGACCTGAAGCTGGTGGAAGAGCGCGCCTGGGAACGGCGCGAGGCCTTTCTGACGCTCAATCCGGCGGGTACCACCCCGGTGCTGGCGACCGAGGAACAGCCATCCGTTCCGGGCGCCGCCATCATCGCCGAATACCTCGACGAGGCCCATGGCGCCGCGATGGGCGTCAAGCGGCTGATGCCGGAAACAATTGCCGAGCGCATCGAGGTGCGGCGGCTGATGGCGTGGTTCAACGAGAAATTCTTCGAGGAAGTCTCTCATCCTCTGGTGACTGAACGCATCTACAAGCGTTTCATGAGCGAGGAGAATGGCGGCGGCCCGCCTTCCGCGGACGTGATGCGCGCCGCCAAGGCCAATGTGCGCTATCATCTGGCCTATATCGGCTGGCTGGCGCAGACGCGAAATTTCCTCGCCGGCGACCGGCTCACTTACGCGGATCTCGCCGCCGCGGCGCACCTTTCGGCGATCGACTATCTGGGCGACGTGCCATGGAGCGAGGACGAGGCGGCAAAGGCGTGGTACGCGCGGGTGAAATCCCGCCCGTCGTTCCGCCCGCTGCTGAGCGAATGGCTGGCCGGCGTGCCGGCGTCGCGGACCTACGTGGACCTGGATTTCTGACCGAAGCCGGTCTGTCTGACCTGAAGGTGGCGCTTGCGCGCGAAGCGCAAGCCCTGGGCTTCGACTGCATCGGCGTCACCGAGCCCGGCGCGATCGAAGGCGCCGGAAAACACTTCCTCGAGTTCATCGCCTCCGGCGCCCATGGCGACATGGACTGGCTTGCCGCGCAGCCGGAGCGCCGCGTCGATCCGCGCGGGCTGTGGAGCGAGGTGCGCTCCGTGATCATGCTGGGCGTCAACTACGGTCCCGACCAGGATCCGCTGGCGATCCTCAAAGCACGCTCGCGCGCTGCGATCTCGGTCTACGCCCAAGGCGACGACTATCATGACCTGATCAAGAAGCGGTTGAAGGCGCTGGCGCGCTGGCTGGTTGCGACGGCGCCTTGCGAGGTCAAGGTGTTCGTCGACACCGCAGCGGTGATGGAGAAGCCCTTGGCGCAGGCCGCAAGCCTGGGCTGGCAGGGCAAGCACACCAACCTCGTCTCGCGCGAGTTCGGCTCCTGGCTGTTCCTCGGCGCGATCTACACCACGCTGAAACTGCCGCGCGATGACAGCGAGATCGATCACTGCGGCTCGTGCCGCGCGTGCCTCGACATCTGCCCGACCGCGGCATTCCCCGCGCCCTACAAACTCGATGCGCGGCGCTGCATCTCCTATCTGACCATCGAGACCAAGGGACCGATCCCGCGCGAATTCCGCAAGGCCATCGGCAACCGCATCTATGGCTGCGACGATTGCCTCGCCGCCTGCCCCTGGAACAAGTTCGCGCAAGAGGGCCGCGAGGCAAAGCTCGCCGCACGCGAGGCGCTGCGCGCGCCTGATCTGGCCGTACTCGCGCGGCTCGATGATACGGCGTTCCGCAGCCTGTTCACGAAGTCGCCGGTGAAGCGCGTCGGCCGCGACCGCTTCCTGCGCAACGTGCTGATCGCGATCGGCAACTCCGGCCATGCGGCGCTGGCGGAGGAGGCGCGGCGCCTGCTCGCGGATGCGAGCCCCCTGGTGCGTGGCGCAGCCGTGTGGGCGCTGGGGCAGTTACTATCGCGCGAGGAGTTCGCGGCTACGAGAGCGGTTTCGATCGCGAACGAGCATGACGCCAGCGTGCGTGAGGAGTGGCAGGCTGCTTCGTAGCATTCGACTGTTCTGCCCCGCGCAGGCGGAGCATCCAATGCGCCGCAAGCCTCTCCGTATCACTCACCGACTCTGGAATACTGGATCACCCGCTTCCCGCGGGTGATGACAGCGGATGTTGTGGCGACCATCGCACCGCTTCTGATCCTCATCGTGAGGAGCGCGCTTGCGCGCATCTCGAAGGATGCAGGCCGGCGCTCGAGCCGGGCTCTCATGGTTCGAGACGGCGCTTCGCGCCTCCCCACCATGAGGACCACCACACTTGATTTCCGCGCGCGTTCCTTCAAGGTCGCGCGTCATGACGAACATGCCTTTCTTCACGCGCACCGGCGACACATTCCATCCGACGGAAGTTGCCAACGGTCCCTGGGATCCGAAGTCGCTGCACGGACGCGTCATCGTCGGCCTGCTCGGCTTCGGCATCGAGGAGCGCTACTGCGGCCCCGAGTTCGTGCCGGCGCGGCTCACGGTCGACATGTTTCGCCTGCCGACGATCGACAAGCCGGTCGGGATCACCACGCGGCTCGTCCGCGACGGCCTGCGCATTCGCGTGGTCGAAGCGGAATTTGTCTCAGGCGGCGTCAGCATGGCGCGCGCTTCGTGCCAGCTCCTGCGGCGGACGCAGAATCCGGACGGCAACATCTGGTCGCCGCCGAACTGGGATGCGCCGAAGCCTGCCGACATTCCCAAGCCGACCGATCCGCGCCTCGGCATGCACGGCAAATGGACGACGCGCCCGATCACAGGCCATATGGGCTCGCTCGGTCCGCGCCGGCTCTGGATGAGCGAGGTGCGGGAGCTGGTCGAGGGCTTTGCGCTGACGCCGTTCACCCGCGTCGCGGTGGCAGCGGATTTCGCCAGCCCCTTCGCTAATGCCGGCGATCAGGGGCTCGCCTTCATCAACAGCGACGTCACCGTGTACCTGCATCGCCTGCCCGTCACGGAATGGATCGGCTTCGAGGTGGCGAACCATCACTCCGCCGACGGCGTCGCGATCGGCGAATGCTGGCTCTATGACGAAGAGGGTCCGATCGGCACGTCGACGGTGGCCGCACTTGCGCAGCGCAAGCCGATGCCGAATCCGTCGAAGCGGTGAGGCGCGCGCCTTCTCTCCTCCGTCATGCCCCGCGCAGGCGGGGCATCCAGTACGCCGCGGCCTCTCAGTTCAAGCATGACCGTCTCTGGATACTGGATTGCCCGCTTTCCGCGGGCAATGACATCGACTGTGCAACACCTCATCCGATCTCCGCGACCGCGGCAAGGATGCGCAAAATGTCCTGCGGGCGTGACAGGCGATGATCGCCGTCCTGAATCAGCGTCAGCACGACGTCGTCGGCCGGCAAGCGATGCGTCAGCGCAAAGGCGTGCTGCCACGGCACGTCCGGGTCCTTGGCCCCTTGCAGGATGCGCACCGGACAGCCGACATCGATGGCGCTGCCGAGCAGCAGATGGTTGCGACCTTCCTCGATCAGGTTCCGCGTGATCGGATAGGGCGAGCCGTCGCCATATTCGGACGGCCGGAGCCAGGAACCTCTGGTCTCGATCTCCTGCTTTACGTTGGCCGGGAAATTCTTCCACATCAGCTCTTCGGTGAAATCAGGCGCCGGCGCGATCAGCACAAGGCCCGCCAGCGATGCTGTGGCCCGTTGTTTGTCTTGCCGCTTCCTGATCTCGCGCGCGAGCAGCAGCGCCATCCAGCCGCCCATGGAGGAACCGATCAGAACTTGCGGTCCCGCGCAGAATTGCTCGAACACCGCGACGCTCTCCTCGAGCCAGCGCCCGATGGTGCCGTCGGCGAAATCGCCGCCGGATTCGCCGTGGCCGGAATAGTCGAACCGGACCGAGGCGCGGCCATGCGCCACCGCCCAACCGTCCAGCGCCACCGCCTTGGTGCCCTGCATGTCCGATTTGAAACCGCCGAGCCAGAACAGCCCAGGCCCCTTCCCGGCCCGGGTGCGGACCGCGATCCTCCGCGGCAATGGGCCCTCGCCCACATCGATGAAGGTGAGAGCTTGGTCAGCGGTCGAGTTGGTCATGGAACGTTTACTCTTGCTGTGTGGTTTGAGCTGTCCGGCGCCACCGCAATAGGTCGGCATCGGCATTGGCCCTTAGGGACGCTTGCGGAACTGGGACAAGGTGTCTATGTCGAGCGACGTGCGATTGGGCGTGACCAAAATGCCTCGCATTTGAGGGTTTCGCGTGCGGCAGGCGGGACTTGCTTGCCCGCAGACGCAGCTTCCTTCAGACTACCCGCTTCGTTCACAACTTTGGAGAACCAACATTCGCCGTCCCAATAGAGCCCCGGCCCCTGCCGCCAAAGACGGGCCGCGCATCAATGATGATATTCGCAATGCGCAGATCCAGCTGATCGATCACACCGGCGCCAACCAAGGCACCGTCGAGACCATGGTCGCCATCAAGATGGCGCAGGAAGCCGGCATGGATCTCGTGGAAATTTCGCCGAATACCAGCCCTCCCGTCTGCAAGATTATGGACTACGGGAAGTATAAGTATTCCGCCCAAAAAAAAGCCGCTGAAGCCCGCAAGCGGCAGAAGACCGTCGAGATCAAGGAGATCAAGCTCCGCCCGATGATCGACGATCACGACTACGACGTGAAGATGCGCGCGATGCAGCGGTTCTTCGAAGAGGGCGACAAGGTCAAGATCACGCTGCGTTATCGCGGCCGCGAGATGGCGCATCAGGAGATCGGCACCAAGCTTTTGGACAAGATCAAGAGCGACGTCGCCGAGCTCGCCAAGGTCGAGCAGGACGCCAGGTTCGAGGGCCGCCAGGTCGTCATGGTGCTGGCGCCGCGCTGACGCCGGCCTTTAGCAGCCGAAATTTCAACGGCCCGTCCGGATCTCCGGCGGGCCGTTTGGTTTTGTCGAGGTAGTGCCCGCGGGCGCTGCTGCACCCTCTCCCGCTTGCGGGAGGGGGTGGCGCGAAGCGCCGGGTGAGGGCTCTCGCCTCTTGGGGTTCTCGCGAGAGGAGACACCCTCTCCCCGACCCTCCACCGCGGGCGGGGGAGGGAGCGCACCAAGCGCTCGGCGATTACGTCCGCGTCGCCTGCCAGGTGCCGCTGCACTGGTCGCCGGAGATGATGCCCCTCCACGACCCGGCGCCGTTCACGCCGGCAAGCCGGCCGCCGCCGCTGGCATGGGAGGCGCCGACCGAAACCCGAACGGCAACGGAACCGGCGCGGTTGACGGAGCCGGACACCCGGCCGCCGCCGGCGGAGATCACGCGGCTGCCGGTCACCGTAAAGGGGACGCTGTAGCCGGAGCTGCAGTTGCCGCGCGTGGTGGCGAAGGTGACGTTCCAGACCCCGTCATAGCCGCCGGCCTTGGCATCGGCGGCGGTCGGCGCGGCCGCACCGAGCACGGTAAGGAGTGCGACCGCGGTGAGGCGGGGAAAAGCACGAGGCAAGAGCGATTGCGGAAAATGAGGCATTTTGGTCCTGCTCCAGCAGCAAGGCATGAAGATGAGGCTGGTAACCTCAAATAGTCGGACGGCCCGTTTCAGCGGTTCATCGTTGCCATTTGGCTCTGGCTCTGCCATAAGCCCAGCCTTCATCGCCCGGCTGATTTAAGGGCTGCCGTGGCGGTGCCCGTGCGGGCTTCGCGCTGATTTGCCTGGCAAGTCGCAAAAACCCGAGCACAATCAACGCTCTAACGAGCATTTTGACGGCCAGCCGCCTTCGCGGGCGGTACTCTGTTGTGGCCATTAGGAGAGCCAAATGCCCAAGTTGAAGACCAAGTCGGGCGCCAAAAAGCGCTTCAAGGTGACTGCCACCGGCAAAGTGATGCATGCCCAGCGCGGCAAGCGTCACGGCATGATCAAGCGGACGAAGAAGCAGATCCGTCAGCTCCGCGGCACCCGCGTGCTGTTCAAGACCGACGGCGACAACGTCAAGAAGTACTTCTTGCCGAACGCCTGATCGCGTCCACGATCAATTCAGCCGAGCCGCAGGTATCTGCGGCGCTTCCGAAAACCAAAGTCATCTCTGAAGGATTTTTGTCATGTCTCGCGTCAAACGCGGTGTGACCGCCCACGCCAAGCACAAGAAGGTCTACAAGGCCGCCAAGGGTTTTTATGGCCGCCGCAAGAACACGATCCGCGCCGCCAAGCCGGCCGTCGAGAAGGCCGCGCAGTACGCCTTCCGCGACCGCAAACGCCGCAAGCGCACCTTCCGCGCGCTCTGGATCCAGCGTCTCAATGCCGCCGTACGTCCGTTCGGCTTGACCTACAGCCGATTTATCGACGGTCTTGCCAAGTCGGGCATCACCGTGGACCGCAAGGTGCTGTCGGATCTCGCGATCCGCGAGCCCGCCGCGTTCCAGGCGATCGCCGAGAAGGCCAAGGCCGCGCTGGCGGCGTAAGCCGTCCTTTGACTGTGCTCTGCGCAGTTTTCAAGCCGTGATGGCCCGGGCAGAGGCGCGTTGTCGCGCTTTAACTGCCCCGGCCGTCATTTCTCGCGCAAACACACTTCTCAGACGTGGATGCCCGGCGAATCTAACGCGAAGACGCGCTTCGCGCTTTTGGGCCGGGTGTGACGGGCTAGGAGCATCGGCTAAGCATCCTGGCCAAAAGGGATTGCCATGACCGATCTTGCCACCCTCGAATCTCAGATCATCGCCGATGTCGCGGCCGCCAACGACGAGGCGGCGCTCGAGGCCGTCCGCGTCGCCGCGCTCGGCAAGAAGGGCTCGATCTCCGCGCTGCTCGCCACGCTCGGAAAAATGTCGCCCGACGAGCGCAAGACGCAGGGCGCCGCGATCAACCAGGCCAAGGACAAGGTCACGCAGGCACTCGCCGCGCGGCGCGACGTCCTGAAGTCGGCAGCGCTCGATGCACGGCTCGCCGCCGAGACCATCGACGTCACCTTGCCCCTGCGCGACGCTGCGACTGAGGCCGGCCGCATCCATCCGCTCAGCCAGGTCTGGGACGAACTGACCACGATCTTCGCCGACATGGGTTTTTCGGTCGCCGAAGGCCCCGATGTCGAGACCGACGACTACAACTTCACGAAGCTCAACTTCCCGGTCGGCCATCCCGCGCGCGAGATGCACGACACCTTCTTCTTCCATCCGAAGGAGGACGGCTCACGCATGCTTCTGCGCACCCACACCTCGCCGGTGCAGGTGCGCACCATGTTGAGCCAGAAGCCGCCGATCCGCGTGATCTGCCCGGGCCGCACCTACCGCATCGATTCGGATGCGACCCACACGCCGCAGTTCCACCAGGTCGAGGGGCTCGTGATCGACAAGAGCTCGCATCTCGGCCACCTCAAGTGGATCCTGCACGAGTTCTGCAAGGCATTCTTCGAGGTCGACCACATCAACATGCGCTTCCGCCCGTCGTTCTTCCCGTTCACCGAGCCGTCGCTGGAAGTCGACATCCAGTGCCGCCGCGACAAGGGCGAGATCCGCTTCGGCGAAGGCGAGGACTGGCTCGAGATTCTCGGCTGCGGCATGGTGCATCCGAACGTACTGCGTGCCTGCGGCATCGATCCCGACGAGTACCAGGGCTTTGCCTGGGGCATGGGCATCGACCGTATCGCCATGCTGAAATACGGCATCGCGGATCTGCGCCAGCTCTTCGACAGCGACGTCCGCTGGCTGTCCCACTATGGCTTCAAGCCGCTCGAAGTCCCGACGCTGGCAGGAGGGCTGAGCTCGTGATGCTCGGTCTCCAGCAAGAGCTTGCGAAGACTCTCTCCGTTCCCTGTGCGGAGACAGCCCTCTCCCTGCCCCTCCCCCGCAAGCGGGGGAGGGAATGGATGGAGCGCGCGCGTGGCGTTCGTCTCATGGGTACGTATGCTCTGTCGGCTCGACAGGCCGAGCCCCCTCCCCCGCTTGCGGGGGAGGGTTGGGGTGAGGGTGTCTCCTCGATGGGGTTGTCAATGGTCGATCCAGATCATCCGGACTGGAAAGTGCCGCCCAAGCTCCGCGCCAATGCGCGCGCGCTCAGACGCAATTCGACTGATGCAGAGCGTATCCTCTGGTCGGAGCTGCGCGCCGGCCGATTGAACGGCGTGAATTTTCGCCGCCAGGTCGCGATCGAGAATTACATCGCCGATTTCGTCTGCCACGCGGCCAAGCTCGTGATCGAGCTCGACGGCGGCCAACACTTCTCGGACGAAGGCGAACGCGCCGACGAGCGGCGATCTGCCGTGATCGAAGCGAAGGGCTTCAAGGTGCTCCGCTTCAGCAATCACGATGTGATGACAAATCGTGTCGGCGTTCTCGAAACAATCGCTACAGCCATCGTGGAGAGCGCCCCCACCCCAGCCCTCCCCGCAAGCGGAAGGGGGAGAAGACCGTCCCCGTGGAGAAAAAGCGGCCATGAAATTCACCCTCTCCTGGCTGAAGGATCATCTCGACACCGACGAGCCGCTGGAAAAGCTCGCCGAGAAGCTCACCATGATCGGGCTCGAGGTCGAGAACATCGAGGACAAGGCGAAGGCGCTGAAGCCGTTCACGATCGCGAAGGTGATTTCCGCCGAGCAGCATCCGAATGCCGATCGCCTGCGCGTCTGCATGGTCGACACCGGTGACGGCGGTGCGCCGGTGCAGGTCGTCTGCGGCGCGCCGAATGCGCGCACCGGGCTCGTCAGCGTGTTCTCAGCTCCCGGGACCTACATTCCCGGCAAGGACATCACGCTCGGCGTCGGCACCATCCGCGGCGTCGAGAGCCGCGGCATGCTCTGCTCGGCGGCCGAATTGCAGATCTCGAACGACCATGACGGCATCATGGAATTGCCGGCGGACGCGCCCGTCGGCGCTCCCTATGCCGAATGGGCCGGCCTCGGCGATCCCGTCATCGAGATCAACCTGACGCCGAACCGGCAGGACTGCACTGGCGTGCATGGCATCGCGCGCGATCTTGCCGCGGCTGACATGGGCAAGTTCAAGGACCCCACCATCAAGGCCGTGAAGGGTGAATTCCCCTGCCCGGTGAAGGTGAGCGTCGAGGACACGACGCTGTGCCCGGGCTTCGCGCTGCGTCTGGTGCGCGGGGTAAAGAACGGCCCGTCGCCGGAATGGCTGCAAAAGCGGTTGACCGCGATCGGGCTGCGCCCGATCAACGCGCTGGTCGACATCACCAATTTCATGACCTTCGATCGCGCGCGCCCCTTGCACGTGTTCGACGCCAAGAAGGTGAGAGGCAATCTCGTCGTGCGCCGCGCGCGCGACGGCGAGAGCCTGCTCGCGCTCGACGGCCGCACCTACAATCTCGATTCCAACATCTGCGTGATCTCGGACGAGCACGGCGTCGAATCGCTCGCGGGCATCATGGGCGGCGAGGCCTCGGGCTGCGACGAGAACACCACCGACGTGCTGATCGAATCGGCGCTCTGGAACGAGATCAACATCGCGCAGACCGGCCGCAAGCTCGGCATCAATTCGGATGCGCGCTACCGTTTCGAACGCGGCGTCGATCCGGCCTTCATGGTGCCGGGCCTGGAGCTTGCGACCAGGCTGGTGATGGAGATGTGCGGCGGCGCCCCGTCGGAAACGTTCGTCACCGGCAAGGCGTTCGGCGATGACCGCGTGATCGATTTCCCGCTGTCCGAGGTCAAGCGGCTGTCCGGGATCGAGGTGCCGCAGGTCGAGATGAAGCGCATTCTGAGCCATCTCGGCTTCATGATGGCGGGCTCGGGTCCGACCGTGAAGGTCGCTGTTCCCTCCTGGCGCACCGACGTGCACGGCAAGGCCGACATCGTCGAGGAGATCGTCCGCATCTTTGGCGTCGACAAGGTGCCGGAAACGCCGTTCGAGCGCGGCGAGGATGCGCGCAAACCGGTGCTGACGGCACCACAGCTCCGCACCCGCCGCGCCAGGCGCGCACTCGCGAACCGCGGCATGGTCGAGGCGGTGACGTGGTCGTTCATTGCCAAGCCGGTGGCCGAGCTGTTCGGCGGCGGTCAGCGCGAGCTCGAGCTTGCCAACCCGATCGCATCTGATCTCTCCGACATGCGGCCCAGCCTGCTGCCGGGACTGATCGCCGCGGCGCAGGCCAATGCCGATCGCGGCTTCGGCGACGTCGCGCTGTTCGAGGTCGGCCAGCTTTTCAAGGGCGATCGTCCGCAGGATCAGTTCATGGCCGCGTCCGGCGTCCGTCGCGGCTTTGCATCATCAGAGGGTCTCGGCCGTCACTGGTCCGGCTCGGCCGCCGCCGACGCGTTCGACGTCAAGGCCGATGCGCTCTCGGTGCTCGCCGCGGCCGGCGCGCCGATGCAAGCGCTGCAGATCGTTGCCGGTGGACCAAACTGGCTGCACCCCGGGCGCTCCGGCACCATCCAGATCGGCCCGCAGAACGTGCTCGGCTATTTCGGCGAGATGCACCCGCGCGCGCTGGAGGCGCTCGGCGCCGACGGCCCCGTGATGGCGTTCGAGGTGATCCTCGATCGCATTCCCGAGGCCAAGAAGAAGCCGACGCGGGCTAAGCCCGTGATCGAGCTGTCTGCGTTCCAACCGGTCTCGCGCGACTTCGCCTTCATCGTCGATCGCGGCGTGAAGGCCGGCGATATCGTGCGCACGGCGCAAAATGTCGACAGGAAACTGATCACCGCGGTCAACGTGTTCGACGTCTATGAGGGCAAGGGCATCGACGACGGCAAGAAGTCGATCGCGATCGCGGTGACGATCCAGCCGCGGGAGAAGACGCTGACCGACCAGGAGATCGAGGCCGTAGCCGCCAAGATCGCGGCCGAGGTGACGAAGAAGACCGGCGGTATCCTGCGAGCATGATGCCGAATAGTGTGAGGCGGTTTTCTCACGACGTCATGCTCAGAAGTCATGGAGCATGAGTCTGACCGACCTTCTGCCGAAGGACGTCGGTCTTGCGACGGCGCTGGCGATCTGCGTCGTCGCCCTCGTCTCGAGCACCGCGCGCGGCTTCTCGGGCTTCGGCTCGGCGTTGATCTTCATGCCGCTTGCGAGCAGCGTCGCGCCGCCACGGCTGGTCGCGGCGCTGCTGCTGATCATCGATTTCGTCGCCGCCGCGCCGCTGCTGCCAGACGCCTGGCGCAAGGCCGACCGCAAGGCGACGGCGGTGATCGTGCTGGGCGCGCTGATCGGCGTGCCGATCGGCACCTATTTCCTCAGCGTACTCGATCCCGTCACGACGCGCTGGATCATCTCCGGGTTTGTCGCGGCGCTGTTGATGCTGCTGTTGTCGGGCTGGCGCTATCGCGGCAAGGATCACGCCTGGCTTTCGGTCGGCATTGGCGGCCTCTCCGGCTTTTGCAGCGGGCTCGCGCAAACCGGCGGCCCGCCGATCGTCGGCTACTGGCTCGGCCGTCCCATTGCCGCCACGGTCGCCCGTGCCAACATCGTATTGTTCTTCGGCGCCTCGGATTTCTTTTCCATGGTGAGCTACGCAATGAGCGGCCTGATCACGCGCGATGCGGTCCTGCTCTCCCTCGTCGTCGGCCCGGTCTATGCGGCAGGCGTGGCCTTCGGCGCGTCACTGTTCGGCCGTGCCAGCGAAAAAGTGTTTCGCGCCATCTGCTACGCGCTGATCGCAATGGCCGTCATTTTCGGGCTGCCGGCGCTCGACGGGGCGTTGCGCTAAAGCATGATCCGGAAAAAGTGCGAAGCGGTTTTCCCTCGCGACAAACGCGGAACGCGTTTGCGGGGAGATCATGCGCAAACAACAACCTGAAGCGCGATGACGATTCATCCTAATCTCATTGCGCTTTAGCCTTACTGCGTCATAAACGCTCTAACTCCTCATCCTGAGGAGCTTGCGAAGCAAGCGTCTCGAAGGATGTGGGCCACAGGCGGGGCCTCATGGGCCTCATGGTTCGAGTCGCGCTCCTCACCATGAGGGTTAGTGACACAGTAAGATTAGGACCGCCTCCGCCGGTTAGTGCTTTTGCCGCCGCTTGGTTGATTGAGTCGGAACGTCGACCGACTCGTCCCTCAGCGCACCGATGCGGTGGAGCGCGGCTTCGGCGGCGCGCTCGCCGCTCTCCCAGGCGCCGTCAACGGTGCCCCACAGCGTGTCGTGCGTGGCTTCGCCGGCGAGATACATGCAGCCGATCGGCTCGGTCAGGATTTTTCGCGAAAGCTGGCCGCCCGGCGCGGACGCCGACATCGCGCCCATCACGAAGGGCGAGGCATTCCAGCGCGTTGCGCTGATCTTCTTGATTCCCATTGTGGCCTCGCTGCCGAACAGCTTTGTCAGCCATTCCCTGGCGAATGCGGCCATCGCCTGCTCGCCCTGTTCCGACAAGTCGCGGCCGAAGGAACCGCCGACGTCGATCGAGCACAGCGAGGAGCCGCCGATATTGGCAAACAAAAGCGCGGTGCGCGTCGAATTGCTCTGCTCGATCAGCATGTCGTCGCGCGCGAGCCCGAGCGGATTGCCCGGCAGTTGCAGCACGATGTGATCATAACTGCCGAGGCTGAGCTTGGAGGCTGCATCGAGCGTGCGCTTGGGGATATCGGGCGCGAACTTGATCGCCCCTGCGGTGAGCACATTGGTCGAGACCGTGATGATGGCGGCGCGCGCGACGATCTTGCCGGCTGACGTTTCGACGCTGACGTCGCGGTTGCTCCAGACGATGCGGCTCGCCGGCGTCGACAGCGCGACCGGCGTCTGCTCGCCGAGCTTGGTGATCAGCGTGCCCAGTCCCTGCTTGCACGCGATCGTGGAATTGCGGTCCTGCGCGCGCGCCTTGTCGATCGCCGAAAGCTCCTTGAGGTCCTTGCCGGCGAAGCTCGCGCCCAGCAAGAACTCGGCCGTGCCCGCCCAGTCGCCGAGGTCCTTCGGCAGCACCGACGCGCAGGACGTATCGAGCTTGCCGCGCGAGGCTTCATCAATGGCGCGATTGGCGCGCACCAGTGCCGCCAGAAACTCTTCGGTCTCGCCGGCGCGCGCGTTGCGGCGGCCGATGCGCATCTTCTGGCCGGCGGGGGCCGGCGACACGTCGAGACCGACGCTGCGCGCAAGGCGGATCATCGGGTTGGTGTCGGGGTTGTGCATCCAGCGCGCACCGCGATCGAATGCCGTATCGAACGTGGCGCCGTCCGTGATGCAGCGGCCGCCGATCTGGCTTGCCGCTTCCACCACCACGACCTTGCGATTGGCCGCCATCACTCGCCGCGCTGCAGCGATGCCCGCCGCGCCGGCGCCGATCACGACGATGTCAGCCTCGCGCGGCAGGGTTGCCGCTGTCGCGCGCAGGATCGGGGAAGCGGCGAACGCCGCCGACGCCGATAGGAAGCTGCGGCGCGTGATTGTCATCTCATGGTTTCCGGGGACTTGAAGGGAACGGGAACAGCTAGCGAACCTTGCCGTATCTGGCGCAGCGCGGCAACCATCATGGTGAATCAATCGTACTTGATCGCTGCGCGCGATGAACCAAATTGCAACGCGTATCGACCATGATAAGAGAAGGGAAAAAGGCAGCCGGAAAAGGCTGCGGGGAGCTCGCGATGGGGACCGTCCTAGACTCAGTCGGCAAGCTGATTGCCGCGTACCTCTCCAAGGAGGTGCCGGGCTACGAGCCGTTCACGCCGAGCGATCCCGAGCATCTGCGCGGCGTCATCCAGCCCGGCGACGTCCTGCTGGTCGAGGGCAACAACCGCATCTCCGGCATCATCAAATATCTCACGCAATCGACCTGGTCGCATGCCGCGCTCTATGTCGGGCCCGTCGAGGGCGCGGAGGAGCCCAATGGCGAGCAGCATGTGCTGATCGAAGCCAATATCGGCGAAGGCGTCACCTCCGCGCCGCTGTCGAAATATTTTCCGTACCACACCCGGCTGTGCCGTCCGGTGGGACTGTCCTACGAGGACCGCACCGCCGTCTGCCGCTATGCCGTCAACCGCATCGGCTTCGGCTACGACACCAAGAACATCCTGGACCTGATGCGCTATCTGTTTCCGCTGCCGATCCCGCAGCGCTGGCGGCGGCGCATGATCGCGATTGGCTCGGGCGATCCGACCAAGATCATCTGCTCGGCGCTGATCGCGCAAGCTTTTGACGCGGTGCGCTATCCGATCCTGCCCAAGATCACCAAGGCGGGCAGCCGCCAGGCCAAGCGCGAAATCCTGCACATCCGCGATTCCTCGCTCTACATGCCCCGCGACTTCGACATCTCGCCCTATTTCGAGGTCGTCAAACCCACCATCGTGCATGGCTTCGACTACACCGCCTTGCACTGGGCCGACAAACAGAAGCCGCTCGAGGAGGTGGCGGGCACTTTCAGTGTGTTTCCAGAAGCGCTCCGTTCGCCGCCGCTCGTTCCTGAAGCGCCTGACGAAAAAGCGCCGGCTGAGGTTCCGGCTGAAGAAATGAGTGCGGCCAAGGCCGATATCGCCGCGCGCGTTCCAGTCAAGGAACGTTTTGCATTGTGAAAGACCATCGCCATGTACC
Organism: Bradyrhizobium sp. CB82; assembly: GCF_029714405.1. Classification (NCBI taxonomy): domain Bacteria; kingdom Pseudomonadati; phylum Pseudomonadota; class Alphaproteobacteria; order Hyphomicrobiales; family Nitrobacteraceae; genus Bradyrhizobium; species Bradyrhizobium sp. CB82. The sequence continues at coordinate 150,078 of NZ_CP121650.1, forward strand.
GCCCCCGGCGCCGTGCGCCCGATTTCGCGGCGTGAGGGCGACCCCCAAAGTCGTCCTGGCGAACCAGGCTGTGAAAACTACCGCTCCGCGCGGCTGATGACCGCCATCAGTTCCGCGATCTTTTCCCGCTGATCCGTCTTGTTGCCGCTCGAGATCGCGTGCTCGACGCAGTGCGCCACGTGATCTTTCAGGATCTCCTCCTCGACGCGGCGCAGCGCGGCGCGCACCGCAGAAATCTGCGTCACGATGTCGATGCAGTAGCGGTCCTCGTCGACCATCTTGGAGAGGCCGCGGACCTGTCCTTCGATCCGGCCCAGACGTTTGCCGACGGATGCCTTGATGTCCTTGCGCATCGGGTCTATATACCCCTACCGGGTATGGGTTGCAAGGGCGGAGCACTGCAATGAACGAAGCCGAACACAAGCAGGCCGACGCAGCTGCTAAGCCCTCCGGATGCGGTTGTTCGGCCAAGGCTGCCCCGCCGGCGGAAAAGCCCGCGGCATCATCGTGCTGCGGCGGCCATGGCGATCACGCCGGTCACGATCATCGCCATCACGCTGCGTCCAGCGACAAGGTCCGCGATCCCGTCTGCGGCATGATGGTCGATCCCGCAACATCAAGGCATCGCTTCGAACATCACGGCGAGACCTTCCATTTCTGCTCCGCCGGTTGCCGCACCAAATTCGCGGCCGACCCCGCCAGGTATCTCGTCAACAAGACGCCCGAGCCCGCGATGCCCGCGGGCACCATCTACACCTGTCCGATGCATCCGGAGATCCGCCAGGTCGGTCCCGGAAGCTGCCCGATCTGCGGCATGGCGCTGGAGCCGGAGGTGGCGAGCCTCGACACCGGCCCCAATCGCGAGCTCGCCGACATGACGCAGCGGTTCTGGATCGGCGGCGCGCTGGCATTGCCGCCGGTCGTGCTCGAAATGGGCGGCCATCTCGCCGGCCCGCACAACTGGGTCGATCCGACGCTATCGAACTGGATCCAGCTCGTGTTCGCAACACCCGTCGTGCTGTGGGCCGGCTGGCCGTTCTTCGTACGCGGCTGGCAATCGCTCCTCACGCGCAACCTCAACATGTTCACGCTGATCGCGATGGGCACGGGCGTCGCCTACGTCTACAGCCTGTTCGGCACGCTGGCGCCGCAGAGTTTCCCCGCGAACTTCCGCGGCCACGGTGGTGCGGTCGCGGTCTATTTCGAGGCCGCCGCTGTCATCACCGTGCTGGTGCTGCTCGGCCAGGTGCTGGAGCTGCGCGCCCGGGACGCGACATCAGGCGCGATCAAGGCCCTGCTCCAGCTCGCACCAAAGACCGCGCGGCGCGTCGAGCCTGATGGCAGCGAGCACGAGGTCGAGATCGACACGCTTCATGCCGGCGACCGCTTGCGCGTCCGCCCCGGCGAGAAGGTACCGGTCGACGGCCTCCTGCTGGAAGGACGTTCCTCGCTCGATGAATCGCTCGTCACCGGCGAATCCATGCCGGTCACCAAGGAGGTCGGCGCGAAAGTCATCGCTGGCACGCTGAACCAGTCCGGCAGCTTCATCATGCGCGCCGAAAAGGTCGGGCGTGAGACGCTGCTGTCGCAGATCGTGCAGATGGTTGCCGACGCCCAGCGTTCGCGCGCGCCGATCCAGCGTCTCGCCGACCAGGTCGCGGGCTGGTTCGTGCCGACGGTGATCGCCGTCGCCATCATCGCATTCGCCGCGTGGGCCTGGTTCGGGCCGGAGCCGCGGCTCGCCTTCGGCCTCGTCGCGGCCGTCAGCGTCCTCATCATCGCCTGCCCCTGCGCACTTGGCCTCGCAACCCCGATGTCGATCATGGTTGGGGTCGGCCGCGGCGCGCAGGCCGGAGTTCTCATCAAGAACGCCGAAGCGCTCGAGCGGATGGAGAAGATCGACACGCTGGTGGTCGACAAGACCGGCACGCTGACCGAAGGCAAGCCGAAGGTGGTGAGGATCGTTCCGGCTCAAGGCTTTGCCGAGGATGACATCCTGCGCCTTGCCGCCAGCGTCGAACGCGCCAGCGAGCATCCGCTGGCCGATGCGGTTGTGCGGGCGGCGAAGGAGAAGCAGCTCAGCCTCGGCGAGGTCGATCAGTTCGATTCGCCGACCGGCAAGGGCGCGACCGGCATGGTCGACGGCAAGACCATCGCGCTCGGCAACGCAAAATATTTTGCCGCGATCGGCATCGATACGCGGTCGCTCGATGCGGAGGGAGAGCGGCTGCGCCAGGACGGCGCGACCGTGATCAACATGGCGGTCGACGGCAGGCTGGCCGGGCTGTTCGCGATCGCCGATCCGGTCAAGGCGTCGACCCCGCAGGCCCTGAAGGATCTCGCCGCCGAGGGCATCAAGGTCATCATGCTGACCGGCGACAACCGCACCACGGCCGAGGCCGTTGCGCGCAGGCTCGGCATTGCCGACGTCGAGGCCGAGGTGCTGCCGGATCAGAAGGGCGTGGTGGTGACCAGGCTTCAGACATCGGGCCGTTCCGTCGCGATGGCCGGCGACGGCGTCAACGACGCGCCGGCGCTGGCGGCGGCCGAGGTCGGCATCGCCATGGGCACTGGCACGGACGTGGCCATGGAAAGCGCCGGCGTCACCCTGCTCAAGGGTGATCTCACGGGAATCGTTCGCGCGCGAAAACTGTCGCAGGCGACGATGCGCAACATCCGGCAAAACCTGTTCTTCGCCTTCATCTACAACGCGGCCGGGATCCCGATCGCGGCCGGCATCCTCTATCCGGCCTTCGGCATCCTGCTGTCGCCGATCATCGCGGCCGCCGCGATGGCGCTGTCGTCGGTCAGCGTCGTCGGCAACGCGCTGAGGCTTCGCGCAACACGGCTGTGATGTGCGCGAAATCCGTCTAGAACGATCATGTTGACGCCGCGCGATATCGCGCGACGTTACGGGGGCGTTCCATGCAGCGGGTTACGATCACGATCGGGGACGATTTGCTGGCGGAGATCGATGCGGCGGCGCAGGCGCGCGGCTACCAGAACCGCTCGGAGATCATCCGCGATCTCGCCAGGACGGGGTTGCAGCAGACGGCGGGCGACACCGCGCGAACGGGTCCTTGCGTCGCCGGCCTCGTCTATGTTTACGACCACGCGGCGCGCGATCTCTCCAAGCGCCTGGTGCAGGAATTCCACGGCCATCACGACCTCGCGCTGGCGACGCTCCACGTCGATCTCGACGACGACAACTGCATGGAAATGACGCGGGGATCCGCCGACGAGGTCAAGCATTTCGCCGACCACACCATCGCCGAACGCGGCGTGCGCTACGGCCGCGTCGTGATGATTCCGACGGGCGAGGGCAAGCAAGCAAGGTCACGCAAGCATGCGCGTAAGCATGGGTAGTTCAGCAACCGCGCAGGCGCTGCATCACCCTCTCCCACAAGGGGAGAAGGGAGCGTAGCGCGCGCCCCTCACGCTGTCTTCGGAGCAGGCTCGCATCAGAGGACGAACAACCCCAGGCCTGACTTGATCTCATCCAGCGTCGCCTGCGTGACCTGCTTCGCGCGTTCGGTTCCTTTGCGCAACTCTGCAAGCACATGGGATTGATCCTGCGCGAGCCGGTGGCGGCGCTCCCGGATCGGCGCGAGCAAGGCTTGCAGGATGTCCTCAAGGCGCGTCTTGACCTTGACATCGCCGAGGCCCCCTGCCCGATAGCGCGCCTTCAGGTCGTCCACCTCGGCCCGATCCTCGGCGAATGCATCGAGATAGATGAAGACGACATTGCCCTCGACCCGTCCGGGGTCGCTGGCCCTGACATGGCCGGGATCGGTGTACATTTTGCGCACGGCCTCGCGAATCTCATCCGGCGACGCCGACAGGGCGATGCTATTGCCCAGCGACTTGCTCATCTTCGCCCGGCCATCGATACCGGGAAGTCGCCCCGTGGTCGGGATCATTGCTTCGGCTTCCGGCAGCAGTTTTCGTCCGACCTGGCGGTTGATCCGCCGCACGATCTCATTGGTCTGCTCGATCATCGGCGCCTGGTCCTCGCCCACGGGGACGACGCTCGCCCTGAACGCGGTGATATCCGCGGCTTGCGCGACGGGATAGCAGAGGAAGCCGGCCGGGATATCGCGCTCGAAGCCGCGCAGCTGGATTTCCGCCTTGACCGTCGGGTTGCGCTCCAGCCGCGCCACGGTGACGAAGTTCAGATAGAGCAGCGACAGCTCCGACAATGCCGGCAGCGCCGATTGCAGGCAGATCGTCGTCTCCGAAGGATCGACGCCGACGGCGAGATAGTCCAGCGCGACCTCGATGACGTTGCGCTTCACCTTGTCGGGATCATCCGCATTGTCGGTCAGCGCTTGGCTGTCGGCGATGAGGACGTATTGGCAGTGCGACCGCTGCAGCGCGACGCGGTTTCGCAGCGAACCCGCATAGTGCCCGAGATGCAGCGGGCCGGTGGGGCGATCACCGGTCAGGATGATCGGCTTGTCTTGCGCAGGGGAAAGCATTGACGTCTCCGGGATTGGAGCCGCCGCGCTTCGACAGAGGGTGCGGGAATGACGACCATGCCGAACGACGGCGGCGATTGGTCGAATGAAAGACATGACGACTCGCCGCTCCTTCAGAAGGAGCGCCACCAGGTGCAGATGGAAGGGATCACCACGTCGATCATGACACTCTATTCGCACAACCACGTTGCGTCGACAAGAGGAGGCATCACCGGCGTTCGTTCGCCGTCACTGCAAGAGCGTCACGACCTCGGCGACGGCTGTGAGCGATGGCCGAAGATCGCCGAGCCCACGCGTATATGCGTGGCGCCGAGCATGATGGCGGTGGCGAAATCCGCGCTCATGCCCATCGAGAGATTTTTCAATCCGTTGCGCGCGGCGATCTTGGCGGTGAGGGCGAAATGCGCGGCGGGCGGCTCGTTCGCCGGCGGGATGCACATCAGGCCGGAAATGTTGAGGCCATAGGTGTCGCGGCAGCTCGCGATGAAGGCATCGGCGTCGCCGGGCGCAACGCCGGCCTTCTGCGGCTCCTCGCCGGTGTTGATCTGAACGAAGAGCTGCGGGTGCCTGTTCTGGGATTCTATTTCCTTGGCTAACGCTTGGCAAATGCTCGGACGGTCGACCGAATGAATGGCGTCGAACAGCGCGACCGCCTCTTTCGCCTTGTTCGACTGCAATGGTCCGATGAGATGCAGTGCGATACCGGAGTAACTCGAAATTAACGCCGGCCACTTCGCTTTGGCTTCCTGCACGCGATTCTCGCCGAATACGCGCTGCCCGGCCGCGATGACCGGTGTAATTGCATCCGCAGCGAACGTCTTCGACACTGCGATCAGCGTCACCGCAGCGCGGTCGCGCTCCGCGTCCTTGCAGGCACGCGTAATCTCCTGCTCCACGATGGCGAGCGCATTTGGTGAATGCCCGGTTAGCGGCGAGGCGTTGGCTTCTGTCATGACGTCGCTCGAGGCCCGTGTCTCTACGGAGGTAGTTCCAATTTTACCGAGTTCAACTAAGGCTTCTTGAACCCTTCGAACTATGTTGCGCGCGGGGTGGGTAGCACAAATGGCCAACGTCAGTCTCAACCGCAAACGCGCGAAACTCAAGCAGGTTCTCGGAATCCGGGCCCGGCTTGCGTTGCTCGCGGTGATACTGGTGGCGCCCTTGATGCTGGAGCGCATTCGTTCGCTCGAGGACGCGCGCGTCAAGCAGATTGCGCAGGCGACAACCGAGTTCACCGCCATCGCGAGACATAGCGCCGACGCGCAGCGCGAGGTGATTTCCTCGGTCGAGACCATTCTGAAGTCCGAGGCGTTCATCCGCGCCTCCGCCGGCGGCGTCAGCAAGAGCTGCGATGTGCTGCGCGCGAGCCTGCCGACCAGCCTGCCCTGGATCCGCACGCTGCTGATCGCCGGCCAGGACGGACGCATCCAGTGCTCGACCAACAACATGTATGTCGGCCTCGACTTGAGTGACCGGCCCTATTTCCAGCAGGCGCAGGAGACCGGCCGCTTCGTCCTCTCCGATTTCCTGCTGTCAAGACCCTCGCAGACGCCGAGCGTGATGGCGGTCTATCCGGTCTCCGCGCTCTCGGGCACCTCCGACGCCGTCGTCCTCGCAGCCGTGAATCTCGACTGGATGTCGAAGATCATGAACAATCTGGGCGGACGCTCCGGCATTTCGGCGGTGCTGGTCGACAGCACCGGCACGGTGTTGGCCGCGCCCGCCGATCAGCACAGCGCGGTCGGACGCCCGCTCGACAATCTACCGCTGATGTCGGCAATCGCCGACATGGCGCTGCGCTCGGATCAGGACGAGGGATCGCTGTCCTTCATCGCGGTCGACGGCTCCCGTCGGGCGGTGAGCTACATCCGCATCGCCGGCACCAATGCGCGCCTGATCGCCAGCATCGACGAGGACAAGGTGTCCGCCGCGGTCAGCCGCGACATCCGCACCGCCTATCTGCAACTCGCCTTCGTCGTCGTGTTCGTCCTGCTCGGCGCGCTGATCGCAGCCGAAAAACTCGTGATCAGGCCGATCGAGATGCTTGCCGACATGGCCAAGCGTTTCGGCGAGGGCGACCTCTCGGCGCGCGCCGCGCGCAACCGCCTGCCCGCCGAGTTCGTGCCGCTCGCCCGCGCCTTCAATGCGATGGCCGCGCAGCTCGGCCAGCGCGAGCGCGAGCTGATCGCAAGCAACGACCGGCTGACCGTGATGGCCTCGATCGACATGCTGTCGGGCCTTGCCAACCGCCGCGGCTTCCAGAGCCGCCTCGATTTCGAGTGGATGCGCGCGCAGCAATATGACAGCAACCTGTCGCTGCTGATGATCGACGTCGACCATTTCAAGCTCTTCAACGACACCTATGGCCATCTCGAGGGCGACTCCTGCCTGACGAGGATCGGCGAGACGCTGTCGGGGATCGCTGCCGACACCATGGGCTTTGCCGCGCGCTATGGCGGCGAGGAATTCTGCCTGTTGCTGCCGAATACCGACCTCACGCACGCCGTCGAGATCGGCGAGACCGTGCGCGCTGCAGTGCTGAGGCTGTGCCTGCCGCACATCACCTCGAGCCACATGATCGTCACCGTCTCGATCGGCGTTGCCGCGGCACAGCCCAACGAGGCCTTGCGTCCGGGCGATCTGATCGAAGCGGCCGATGCCGCGCTCTACGCCGCCAAGCATCGCGGCCGCAATACCGTCATCGAGCACGGTTTGGTGCAGGAAAGCGAAGGTGCCGGCGAAATGGCAATGGCAGGCTGAAACAGCCCTGCCAGGGGTGTTTTGAAGGCCTTAGACGTTGACCCCACAGCGGTTTTTGTGGCCTAGTCCGCCGTCTTTACGACGGCCGAACCTAAGAAAACCCAACGATTCCATGACCTCCGAACGCTATAACGCCCGCGATTCCGAACCGCGCTGGCAAGCCGCCTGGGACGAAAAGGCGATCTTCGTCTCGAAGAACGACGATTCGCGGCCGAAATACTATGTGCTCGAGATGTTCCCCTACCCGTCCGGGCGCATCCATATCGGCCATGTCCGGAACTATACGCTCGGCGACGTGCTGGCCCGCTTCATGCGCGCCAAGGGTTTCAACGTGCTGCACCCGATGGGCTGGGACGCCTTCGGCCTGCCGGCGGAGAACGCCGCGATCGAGCGCAAGGTCGCGCCGAAGGCGTGGACCTACGACAACATCGCCGCGATGAAGAAGCAGCTCCGCTCGATCGGGCTGTCGCTGGACTGGAGCCGCGAGATCGCGACCTGCGATCCCTCCTACTACAAGCACCAGCAGAAGATGTTTTTGGACTTCCTGCAGGCAGGCCTCGCCGAGCGCGAGAAGCGCAAGGTGAACTGGGATCCCGTCGACATGACCGTGCTCGCCAACGAGCAGGTGATCGACGGCCGCGGCTGGCGTTCGGGTGCCGTTGTTGAACAACGGGAAATGAACCAGTGGGTCTTCAAGATCACGAAGTACTCGCAGGAACTCCTGAGCGCGCTGGATACGCTGGACCGCTGGCCCGACAAAGTGCGGCTGATGCAGCGCAACTGGATCGGCCGCTCGGAGGGCCTGTTGATCCGCTTCGCGCTGGATCAGGCGACGACGCCCGCCGGCGAGAGCGAGCTGAAGATCTTCACGACGCGCGCCGATACGCTGTTCGGCGCAAAATTCATGGCTATCTCGGCCGATCATCCGCTGGCGATCGCGGCGGCTGCCAAGAACCCTGACCTTTCGGAGTTCATCGCCGAGATCAAGAAGATCGGCACCGCGCAGGAGATCATCGACACCGCCGAGAAGCAGGGCTTTGACACCGGCATCCGCGCGATCCATCCGTTCGATCCTTCCTGGAAGCTGCCGGTCTATGTCGCGAACTTCGTGCTGATGGAATACGGCACCGGCGCGATCTTCGGCTGCCCCGCGCACGACCAGCGCGACCTCGACTTCGTCAACAAGTACAACCTCGGCAACACGCCGGTGGTGTGCCCCGAGGGCCAGGATCCGAAATCCTTCGTCATCACCGACACCGCCTACGACGGTGACGGCCGCATGATCAATTCGCGCTTCCTCGACGGCATGACCATCGACGCGGCAAAGGAAGAGATCGCAAAGCGCCTGGAAAACGAGATGCGCGGCAATGCGCCGGTCGGCGAGCGTCAGGTGAATTTCCGCCTGCGCGACTGGGGCATTTCGCGGCAGCGCTATTGGGGCTGCCCGATCCCGGTGATCCACTGCCCGAAATGCGACGTCGTGCCGGTGCCGGATTCAGACCTGCCGGTGAAGCTGCCTGACGACGCGACCTTCGACAGGCCGGGCAACGCGCTCGACCATCATCCGACCTGGAAGCACGTCACCTGCCCGAAATGCGGCGGCAAGGCCCAACGCGAAACCGACACCATGGACACCTTCGTGGATTCGTCCTGGTACTTTGCGCGCTTCACCGATCCCTGGAACGAGGCATCGCCGACGACTCCCGCGGTCGCCAACCGGATGCTGCCGGTCGACCAGTATATCGGCGGTGTCGAGCACGCGATCCTGCACCTGCTCTACAGCCGCTTCTTCACCCGCGCGATGAAGGCGACCAGGCACATCGCGCTGGACGAGCCGTTCGCCGGCATGTTCACACAGGGCATGGTGGTGCACGAGACCTACCAGAAGGCCGACGGCAGCTATGTGCAGCCGGCCGAGGTGAAGATCGAGACCGGCGGCAATGGCCGCCGCGCCACGCTGCTCACAACCGGCGAGGACATCCAGATCGGCGCGATCGAGAAGATGTCGAAGTCGAAGAAGAACACCGTCGACCCCGACGACATCATCGAGACCTACGGCGCCGACGTCGCGCGCTGGTTCATGCTGTCGGACTCACCGCCCGACCGCGACGTGATCTGGAGCGATGAGCGCGTCCAGGGCGCCTCGCGTTTCGTCCAGCGTTTGTGGCGGCTGGTGAACGAATCCGCCGAAGCCTCGAGGGGCGCGCCGGCGGCCCGGCCGGCGGACTTTGGCGCCGATGCGCTCGCCCTTCGCAAGGCCGCCCATGGCGCGCTGGACAAGGTCACCACGGGCATCGAGCGGCTGCACTTCAACGTCTGCCTCGCCCATATCCGCGAATTCGCCAATAGCCTGTCGGAGGTGCTCCAGCGCTCCGATCAGCCTTCCGCCGATCTCGGCTGGGCGATCCGGGAGGCCGGGACCATCCTGGTCCAGCTCTTTTCTCCGATGATGCCGCATCTGGCCGAGGAATGCTGGCAGGTGCAGGGCCAGACCGGGTTCGTTTCGGAGGCCCAATGGCCGCAAATCGAACGCGATTTGCTGGTTGAAGACACCGTGACCCTGGTGGTCCAAGTCAATGGCAGGAAGCGGGGCGAGGTCACTGTTGCAACAGCGGCCCAGAATCCGGAAATCGAGGCTGCCGTTTTGGCGCTCGATGCGGTAAAACTGGCCTTGGACGGCAAACCCGTCCGCAAGGTGATCATCGTCCCCAAGAGGATCGTGAATGTTGTCGGCTAGGATCCGCATCGCAGCCCGCCTGCTGGTGGTTGCCGCCCTCGCGGCAATGACGGCCGGCTGCTTCCAGCCGATGTATGCCGAGCATACCGACGGCACTCCGGGCTTGCGGGACAAGCTGATGGGGGTGGAAATCCCCCCCGTCGAAAAGCCCAACGCCTCGCGCGAGGCCCGGGTCGGCGTGGAGATCCGCAACGCCCTCGCCTTCAAGCTTTATGGTACCGCCACTGGCGCGCCGCCAACCCACCGCCTGGAGCTGCGGTTCTCGACCAGCCGCTCCTCGCTCATTGTCAGCGCCGCGACCGGCCTGCCGACCAGCGAGAATTACGGCATCGACGTTCAGTATAATCTGATCGACAACGCGACCAACAAGTCGGTGATGACCGGCACCACATTCTCGCGCGTATCCTACGACATCCCGGGCTCCTACCAGCGCTTCTCCCGTCAGCGCGCCGTTCGCGATGCGGAAGATCGTGCCGCCAACGAGGTCGCCGAGAACATCTCGACCCGGCTCGCCGCGTTCTTCACCGCCGGCACCTGACGTTCTTGGTCGCGCTGCGCGGAAAAGAGATCGACGCCTTCCTCGCCCGTCCCGATTCGGGCCGTCCCATCATCCTGCTCTACGGTCCCGACGCCGGGCTCGTGCGCGAGCGCGCCGACGCGCTGATTGCGTCGGCCGTCGACGATCCCAACGACCCCTTCTCTCTCGTCAAGCTCGACGGCGACGAGCTCTCCGCGGAGCCTTCACGCCTCGTCGACGAAGCCATGACCGTGCCGCTGTTCGGCGGCCGCCGGGCCATCCGCGTACGTGCCGGCTCGCGCAGCTTTGCCAGCGGCGTCGATACGCTGGCCGAGATGAACGTGAAGGACTGCCGCATCGTGATCGAGGCCGGCGAGTTGCGACCGGAATCGCCGCTGCGCAAGGCCTGCGAACGCGCCAAGACGGCGGTCGCGATCGGCTGCTATCCCGACACCGAACGCGATCTCGCCAAGCTGATGGAAGACGAGCTTCGCATCGCGAACCTGCGCATCGCGCAGGACGCGCGCGCCGCGCTGACGTCGTTCCTCGGCGGCGATCGCCAGGCCTCGCGCAACGAGCTGCGCAAGCTGACGCTCTACGCCCATGGCAAGGGCGAGATCACGCTTGACGACGTGATGGCGGTCGTCGCTGACGCGTCCGAGCTGAAGCTCGATCCGATCGTCGACGGTGCCTTCGCCGGCAGGCCGGATATCGTCGAAAGCGAGTTCGCGAAAGCCATGATCGCCGGCACCTATCCCGGCGTGATCATCTCGGCCGCGCAGCGCCAGGCCGCGTGGCTCCACAAATCCGCGCTCGCCATCGCCGACGGCGCGCCCGCTTCCGCGGTGCTGGATGGTGGCTTTCCGCGGCTGCATTTTTCACGGAAGCCTGCGGTCGAAACGGCGCTGCGCAATTTCAGCGTGGCGCGGCTCGCCGGCGTCATCGAGCAACTCGCAACCGCAGCGCTCGACACCCGCAAGCAGCCGGCCCTCGCCGCCGCGATCGCGCAGCGCACGCTGATGGCGATCGCTGCGAACGCGAAGCGGCGGGGCTGACACCGCCCTCTCCCTTCGTCATTGCGAGGAGCAAAGCGACGAAACAATCCAGAGTCTTTCCGCGGAAAGATTCTGGATTGCTTCGCTTCGCTCGCAATGACGACGCATGGAATCGTCAAACCCCTCATCGTGAGGAGCTTGCGCAGCAAGCGTCTCGAAGGATGAAGGCCCGGCTGGTAGCCCTCGGCCCTTCGAGACGCCGCTTCGCGGCTCCTTCAGGGTGAGGGTGATAGAATGTAGTTGCGGCACGAGAGTCCGGGTTCGCGCTTCGCGCGCCCCGGAATGGCGATTTCGGAGTTAGTTAAAGCGTGATGGCATTAAGTTCGATAGCCTGAATTTTTGAGGTAGTTGGCGCATTCCTCTGAGGTAAAGGCATCGAGTGCGTTGCCGATTGCGGTGCAGACTGCGTCGACAGTTCGCGCGGCAGCTTTGCGAAGCAGGTGCTTGAGCTTGGCAAAGACCTGCTCGATCGGGTTCAGGTCGGGCGAGTATTTTGGCAGGAAGAAGAGCTTGGCCCCGACCGAACGGATGAGCTGGCGAACTGCTTTGCTCCTGTGGCTGCCGAGGTTGTCCAAGATGACGATATCGCCGGGTCGAAGGACGGGCAGAAGAACCTTCTCGACATAGGCGCGAAAGCTCACGCCGTCGATCGGCCCCTCGATGAACCATGGAGCATCGATCCGGTCGTGGCGCAGGGCCGCCAGGAAGGTCATAGTCTTCCAGCGGCCGTGGGGAACCTTGGCGTGAAGTCTACACCCGCGCGGCGCCCATCCCCGCAAGGGTGCCATATCGGTCCTGGTCCAGGTCTCGTCGATGAAGACCAGGCGCTCAGCTTCGACGCGATTTTGATACTTTGCCCACTGGGCTCGTCGCCGCGCCACCTCGGGTCGATCCCGTTCGCCAGCCGCCACGCTTTTTTTTGAAGCTGAGCTTCTCGGCATGTACGAAGTCCCAGACCGAGTGGTAGTCGACCTTCAGACCGCGACCGGCAAGCTCGGTAACGAGACCACGTATGGTGAAATCGCCGTCCTTGATCCGCTGCGACAGCCAGACGGCGTGGTCTCCCGAAACAGCCTTCGGCTTGTGACCGCCCATCTGGCCGGGTTCAACGCTGCCGGTCTGCTCGACCCGCTGCATCCAGCCGATAGCCGTGCTGATCGCTACTCCAAACTGTTTGGCCGCCTGATTGCGGGACATCCCGCCCTCGATCGCAGCCACGACACGCTTGCGAAGATCCAGAGAATACGGCTTGCCCATCCATGCTGGCCTCCGTCCAGCCAGCATGATGAATCAGAAACAAGCTGATTTGGGAATCCCAAATCGATTCAACTTAACCCCATCCCGCTTTAGACGACGCCCTTCGCCAGGCGTCGCATCACCTCGTCGAGCTGCTCGAGGTTGCGGTAGTTGATCTGCACGGAGCCGCCGGGATCGCGATGGTTGACGGTGACCTTGAGCCCGAGCGCGTCGCTGACGCGCTTCTCGAGATCGATCGTATCGGGGTCCTTCTCCTTGGCCCCGGCGCGCGCCTTTTGCGGCTTGCGCTCCGGCACGCCCTCCTCGTGCGCGAGCGCTTCGGCCTGGCGCACATTGAGACCTTCCGCGACGATGCGCTTGGCAGCGGCGAGCGGATCGGGCACGCCGATCAGCGCGCGGGCGTGGCCGGCCGTCAACTGTCCGGTGGCGATGAAGGCCTGCACCTCGGCCGGCAGCTTCGTCAGCCGCATCATGTTGGCGACGTGGCTGCGGCTCTTGCCGACGACTTTTGCGATGTCGTCCTGGCTGCGTTTGAACTCGCCTGCGAGCGCGTGGTAGCCCTGCGCCTCCTCCATCGGGTTGAGGTCTTCGCGCTGCACGTTCTCGATGATCGCGAATTCCAGCGCATCGCTGTCGCTGATGTCGACCGGGACGATCGGCACCTCGTGCAGGCCTGCGAGCTGCGAGGCACGCCAGCGCCGCTCGCCGGCGATGATCTCGTAGCGGTCCTGCGTGCCCTTCACCGGACGCACCACGATCGGCTGGATCACGCCGTGCTGCTTGATGGAGTCGCTCAGCTCCTTGAGCTCTACTTCCGAAAAAGCGCGGCGCGGGTTGCGCGGATTGGGCTTGAGGAATTCGATCGGCACCTTGCGATGCGCGCGCGGCCGCTCGACATGCGCGGCCTCGCCGCCGACGTCACCGATCAGACTCGCAAGACCCCGGCCCAGTCGCGAACGCGCTTCATCGGCCATCGCCAGCTCCCTTGGATTCACGTGGCAGCACTCCAGAACTGAATTTCGAATTGTAGGGTGGGTTAGCGAAGCGTAACCCACCATTGCTTTGTTCGAGGCGGCAGGCTTGGTGGGTTACGCCTTCGGCTAACCCACCCTACGGGCCGGCGTCGTCAATGTGTGGTGCGCAGCTCGCGCTCGCGCTGGATCACTTCGGTGGCGAGCCGCAAGTACGCTTCGCTGCCGACGCATTTGAGATCGTAGACCAGCACCGGCTTGCCGTAGGACGGCGCCTCCGAGATGCGCACGTTGCGCGGGATCATCGTTTTGTAGACTTTCTCGCCCATGAACTGGCGGACGTCGGCGACGACCTGGTTCGAGAGGTTGTTGCGCGAGTCGAACATGGTCAGCACGATGCCGTGGATCGACAGATTGGGATTGAGCGTCGAGCGCACCTGCTCGACCGTCTGCAGCAATTGCGACAGACCTTCGAGCGCGAAGAACTCGCATTGCAGCGGCACCAGAATCGCATCGGAGGCCGCCATCGCATTCACCGTGAGCAGGTTGAGCGAGGGCGGGCAGTCGATCAGCACGTAGGTGTAATCGGCATCCGGCGAGACGTTGTTGTTGAGCGAGCTGATTGCGTCACGCAGCTTGAATGCGCGGCCGGGCGTGTGGCCGAGCTCGAGCTCGAGGCCGGAGAGGTCCATGGTCGAGGGCGCAATGTGCAGCCGAGGCACCGCGGTTGCGACCACCGCTTCGCGCAAGCTCGCCTCGCCGACCAGCACGTCGTAGGTCGAGCAGGAGCGGTTGCGGCGATCGATGCCCAGACCGGTCGAGGCATTGCCCTGGGGATCGAGATCGACGACCAGGACACGTTCACCAATCGCCGCGAGTGCGGTTCCGAGATTGATCGCCGTGGTTGTCTTTCCCACGCCGCCCTTCTGATTCGCGAGCGCCAGGATCCGCGGATGCCCCGGTGGCACCGCGTCGGTCTGTTCTTGTTGCGGTTCGTCAATCACGGTCATAGCCAATTTCCCCCCGCGACCCCGTCATGACCCTCTACCGATGTTGGCGCCTCACCCGCGCCGCTTGATCTCGTTCAGCTCGACAATCCAGCCATCTCCCGTGCGGCTTTGATGGAGTTGAGGCTGAATAGTCCAATATTTAGCGGCTTCGGTCAATTCAGCCTCTACATCTTGACCCTTGAGAAACAACGCTTTTGCACCGCTGCGCACCAAGGGCTCTGCCAAGCCGATGAGTTGATGTAGCGGAGCCAGCGCGCGGGCGGTGACGCAATCGACCGGGCCGGTGATTCTATCCACATTATCCCCGATCTCGGCGAGATGTACGACCCCTGGCGCACCAGCAACACGAATCGCCTCGCGCAGGAAGGCCGCTTTCTTGGCGATCCGCTCGACAAGGTGGACGCTGGCACCCGGCGTCTCCGCCATCGCGCAGGCCAGCACCACGCCCGGGAAACCGCCGCCACTGCCGAGATCCGCCCAGCGCTTGGCGGACGGTGCCAGCGAAACGAGCTGGAGCGAATCGGCGATGTGCCGGGTCCAGAGATGGGGTAGCGTCGAGGGCGCGACCAGATTGGTCTTGGCCTGCCAGTCCAATAACAGCGCAACGTAGCGATCGAGACGCGCCTCCGTTTCACGTGAAACGGGAGCGAGCTTGAGTGCTACGGCTTTGTCCGCCGCCAGCGCCACGTCCAGCGCCCCCGCACCTTGCGATGACGCGTGCTTCCGGTCCCCCTCGCCCGCGTCAGGTTGCCGTGATGAGGATTTGCCCCTGGCCGGTCCGCGCTGTTTCACGTGAAACGCCTGCAGGAAGATAACCGCCGCGCGGCTCGACCGAGCCGAAGACTCGTTTCACCTCTCCCGCTCGCGGGAGAGGTCGGCGCGAAGCGCCGGGTGAGGGCTCTCTCCACGCTGGGGATATCGACTGCGCAAGCACCCCCACCCCGGCCCTCTCCCGCAAGCGGGAGAGGGAGCACACTGCCTTCCTGGCTCGCAGTGGACAACATCGCCGTACTCTATGCAGTCGCCTTGGAGATCTTCCGGCGTGCCTCGCGGCGCAAGTAGACGGCGAGAATGCCCAGCGCGGCTGGCGTCATGCCGTCGATCCGGCCGGCTTGGCCGACCGTGAAAGGCCGCGCCTTCTCCAGCTTGGTCCGCACCTCGTTGGAGAGCCCCGGCACGAGCTGGTAGTCGACATCGGCCAGGACAAGTCCCTCGTCCCGCCGGAAGGCTTCGACGTCGGCGCTCTGGCGCTCAAGATAGACGTCGTACTTGGCGTCGATCTCGAGGTGGGTCGCGATTACGGGGTCAATGGCCGACAGCTCCGGCCAGATGGCACGAACCTGGCTCCAGCCGACGTCCGGATAGGCCAATAGCTCAAAGGCCGACCGGCGCTGGCCATCGCGATTCAGGGACAGCCCATGTTTTGCCGCTTCGTTCGGCGTCAGCGTCAGCGACTTTGACAGCGTCTTGGCGGCCTGGAGAGCTGCCATCTTGGCGAGATGGTGCGCCGTCCGGGCGTTGCCGACGCATCCCAGTGCAATGCCCTTCGCGGTCAGACGCTGGTCGGCATTGTCGGCCCGCAGGGTCAGCCGGTACTCGGCGCGTGAGGTGAACATCCGATAGGGCTCGGAGATGCCGCGGGTGACGAGATCGTCGATCATCACCCCGAGATAGCCGTCCGCGCGGTCGAATACCGTCAACGCTGACCCGCTGGCGGCGAGTGCCGCGTTCAGGCCGGCGACGATGCCCTGTGCAGCGGCTTCCTCATATCCCGTGGTGCCATTGATCTGCCCGGCCAGGAACAGCCCCTGCACCCGCCTGGTCTGAAGGGTCGGATCGAGCTCGCGGGGATCGACATGGTCGTATTCGATGGCGTAGCCCGGCCGGACCATCCTGACCCGCTCAAGGCCCGGGATGCTGGCGAGGATCGCGAGCTGAACTTCCTCAGGCAGCGAAGTCGAGATGCCGTTGGGATAGACGGTTGTATCGTCGAGCCCTTCAGGCTCCAAAAAGATCTGGTGGCCGTCCCGATCGCCGAAGCGGACGATCTTGTCCTCGATCGACGGGCAATAACGGGGGCCGGTGCTCTTGATCTGGCCGGAATACATCGGCGAGCGGTGCACATTGGCCCGGATCACCTCATGAGTGGCGGCCGTGGTCCGGGTGATGCCGCACTGGATCTGCGGCGTCGTGATCCGCTCCGTCATGACCGAGAACGGCTCCGGCGGATCATCGCCGGGCTGCATCTCCACCGCCGACCAGTCGATTGTCGTGCCATCGAGACGCGGCGGTGTACCGGTCTTGAGCCGGCCCAGCGTGAAGCCGGCCTGCTCAAAAGACTTCGACAGACCCATTGCCGGAGCCTCGCCGACCCGGCCGGCAGGCCAGTTCTTCTCTCCGAGATGGATCAGGCCGCGCAAAAAGGTACCGGTGGTGATCACGACAGCCCCTGCCCGGATCGTCCGGCCATCGGCCAGACGGAGCCCGGTCACGCGACCGTCGAAGACAATCAGCTCGTCCGCCTCGCCTTCGATCACGCTGAGACCATCAGTCTCTTGGATCGCGGCCTGCATCGCGGCCGCATAGAGCTTGCGGTCGGCCTGGGTCCGTGGGCCGCGGACGGCCGGACCCTTGCGGCGATTGAGCATGCGGAACTGGATGCCGCCGGCATCAGCCACCCGGCCCATCAGACCGTCCAGCGCGTCGACTTCGCGGACCAGATGGCCCTTGCCCAGCCCGCCGATGGCGGGATTGCAGGACATCGCGCCGATGGTCGCGAAACGGTGCGTCACTAGCGCGGTCGTCGCACCCATCCGGGCAGAAGCAGCCGCGGCCTCACAGCCGGCATGGCCGCCGCCAATGACGATGACGTCAAAACTCTCTCGCTCTGTCCGCATGGGCGAACTTCTAACTCAGGGTGGAAGAAGCCGGAAGTAGAAACTGGGCGAGACGATTGTTTCACGTGAAACAGGAGTACGCCGAGGCCCAAATCATTTTCGCAAAACAACCCCATGCAAAGGACTGCTGTTGCTCCATGCGAGCGAGGGTTCTCTCCTCTTGAGAGCGACGATTGTGGAAGCCTCCAACCTTGGTCCTCCCCGCAACGGCAGACCTATCGCATCTGAAACAGAACGTGGTGGGAGGCCTCGTTGCGGCCATCCTTCGAGATGCCCGCCTTCGGCGGGCTCCTCGGGATGAGGACTATGTTTCGCGGAGAAATCTTAGATCCTCATGGTAAGGAGCGGCGGTTGCGGCACGTCTCGAACCATGAGGCCGAGTTACGCGACACGCTGCCATCTGCAACGGCACCGCAAGAGGGAGCGCGTGCCCGCCAGTCCTCGAGCGTTTCACGTGAAACACCGCGAAGAACTGGAACAAGCACTAGTTCTACAATGAAGAACTACCACTACTTTCCGATACAGAATTTCTGGAAGATCGCCCCGAGGACGTCCTCCACATCGACCCGGCCCAAGAGCCGGCCGAGCGCGTAGGCGGCGGCGCGAAGTTCCTCTGCGGCGAGCTCTTCGCCTTCACCGAGGAGATCGAGGCTCCGCTCCAGCGAACCCGCCGCGCGGCTCAACAGATCGCGCTGCCGGGCGCGGGTGACCAGCGCGCCCTCACTGGTCCCGAAGAAATCGGCGGCGAACTCCACCAGCGCCGTGATCAGCTCGGGCAGTCCGTCGCCGCGGCGCGCCGAGATCGCAAACATCCTGGTGCGCGGGTCAGGCCCCATAGCCGTGTTCGCTTCCGGCCTCAAGGTCACGCTCGAGATCTCCCTCAGGTTTTCTTGGCCAAGGTCGATCTTGTTGCGCACGGTCCAGACCGGCGTGGTCCCGGCCGGCCGGCCTTCCTCGGTGCGATCTGCATCGGCCAACCACAACACGAGATCGGCATCCTTGGCCCTCGCCCGCGCTCGGCGCACGCCTTCCTGCTCTACCGGATCATCCGTCTCGCGAATGCCGGCGGTGTCGATGACGGTCACGGGATAGCCGTCGAGATCGAGCTGCACCTCGATCACGTCGCGCGTGGTGCCGGCATGCGGCGAGACGATCGCAACCTCGCGCCGCGCCAGCTGATTGATCAGCGTCGACTTGCCGACGTTCGGCGGACCGGCGATCGCGACGACAAGGCCGTCGCGCAGACGTTCGGCTTTACCCTCTCCTGCAAGCACTGCTGCGATCTCGTCCTGCAGGGTTTTGATCTTCGTGCGCGCCGGCGCGAGCAATTCCGCCGATACGTCGCCTTCGTCCGAGAAGTCGATGCCAGCCTCGATCAGCGCGGACGCCTCGATGATGCGCTCGCGCCAGTCGCGCGCGCGATCGCCCAACAAGCCTTGCAGCTGGCGCAACGCCTGACGCCGCTGCCGGTCAGTGTCGGCGTGGATGAGATCGTCGAGACCCTCGGCCTCGGTGAGATCGAGCTTGCCGTTCTCGAAAGCGCGGCGGGTGAACTCGCCGGGATCGGCGGCTCGCAAATTCGGAATAACGGAAATAGCTGTAAACAGCGCCGCAAGTACCGCCCGCCCGCCATGGACGTGGAATTCGGCGACGTCCTCGCCGGTCGCGCTCCCGGGCCCCGGAAACCAGAGCACCACGGCATCGTCGATCCCCTGGCCGGTCGCGTCCCGCAGCAGCACCCGGTGGGCAAGCCGCGGCTTCGGCAACTCTCCCGCCAGTCGCATCAGAACCTGGCTGGTCTCTGTGCCCGAGACGCGAACGATCGCGATCGCGCTTGGCGGCCGGCCTGAGGATAGTGCAAAGATGGTCTGGTCGCGGGGATGCATGGCCTATTTGTCCGCGCGCCCACCAAAACGCAAATCTCGTTTACGGAGTCTCTTCGCGTTCGGAGTCTCTTCGCGCCCGCCGGGGCGGTTCTCGCGCAGCAGATGCTCCATATTGCACCGCAATATCGCATCGCACTGAGCGCGCTTCCCACTTTGCTGCACCATGCTGCAGCAAAGCCGCAGCATGGACGCAAAAGGGCGCCCTCCGCAAGATTGCTGCAAGTTAGCTCAGGTGTTCATCGAATCGAAGAACTCGGCGTTGCTCTTGGTCGAGCGCAGCTTGTCGAGCAGGAAGTCGATCGCATCCATCGTGCCCATCGGATTCAGGATGCGGCGGAGCACGTACATCTTCTTGAGCACCTGCGGATCGGTGATGAGCTCCTCCTTGCGCGTGCCGGAGCGCGAGATGTCGATCGCCGGGAAGGTGCGCTTGTCCGAAACCTTGCGGTCGAGGATCAGCTCCGAGTTACCGGTGCCCTTGAACTCTTCGAAGATGACTTCGTCCATGCGGCTGCCGGTATCGACCAGCGCGGTCGCGATGATGGTCAGCGAGCCGCCCTCCTCGATGTTGCGCGCGGCACCGAAGAACCGCTTCGGCCGCTGCAAGGCGTTGGCGTCGACACCGCCGGTCAGCACCTTGCCGGATGACGGAACCACGGTGTTGTAGGCGCGGCCGAGGCGCGTGATCGAATCGAGCAGGATCACGACGTCGCGGCCGTGCTCGACCAGGCGTTTTGCCTTCTCGATCACCATCTCGGCGACCTGGACGTGACGAACGGCCGGCTCGTCGAAGGTCGAGGACACCACCTCGCCCTTCACCGAGCGTTGCATGTCCGTGACTTCTTCCGGGCGCTCGTCGATCAAGAGCACGATCAGATAGCAGTCAGGGTGATTGGCGGTGATGGAGTGAGCGATGTTCTGCATCAGCACGGTCTTACCCGTGCGCGGCGGCGCCACGATCAGAGCGCGCTGGCCCTTGCCGATCGGCGCGACGATATCGATCACGCGCGCAGAGAGATCCTTGCGCGTCGGATCGTCGATCTCCATGCGGAAACGCTGGTTGGGAAACAGCGGCGTGAGGTTGTCGAAATTGACCTTGTGCTTGGCCTTTTCCGGGTCCTCGAAATTCAGCGTGTTGACTTTGAGCAGCGCGAAATAGCGCTCGCCCTCTTTCGGGCTGCGGATATGGCCCTCGATGGTGTCGCCGGTACGCAGGCCGAAGCGGCGGATCTGCGACGGCGAGACGTAGATGTCGTCCGGGCCCGGCAGATAATTGGCGTCCGGCGAGCGCAGGAAGCCGAAACCGTCGGAGAGCACCTCGACGACGCCCTCGCCGACGATGTCGGTCTCAGCGAGCGAAAGCTGCTTGAGGATGGCGAACAACAGCTCCTGCTTGCGCATGGTGCTGGCATTCTCGACCCCATTCTCTTCCGCGAACGAGACGAGCTCGGCCGGGGTTTTGGACTTGAGGTCTTGGAGTTTGATTTCCCGCATTGGGGTGGTCCTGTGGGGTAACCTTGGAAGGGGGTGCGAGGAGGCTTCGAAAATGCGGACGCGAGCAGGTAAGGTCCGCAGGTCTAGCAAGGTGAGTGCCGGTGGGGCTTCAAACCTGATGCGGCGCCCGGCTTTCGAAGAAGCTCGGACACAACCACATCCGCCTGCGTTGGGTGGGGATAGCCTCAATATAGAAAATCGCTTCGCCCTTCGCAAGCCGAAGCGCTGAGCGGCGAGGTTCGAACTTTGCCTAGAACGGCTTCACGATCACCATGATCACGATGAAGATCATCAGGACCGTCGGCACCTCATTGATAATACGATAGAATTTCTGGCTCCGGGGTCGCTTGTCGGCAGCGAAATCCTTGACCCAGCGGGAAAAAAAGCCGTGGACCGCGGACATCGCCAGCACCAGTGCCAGTTTTACGTGCAACCAGGGCGAGGCGAACCAATGGCCCGACCACGCGAGATAGAGCCCGAGGACCCAGGTCACGGTCATCGCGGGGTTGATGATCGCCTTGAGAAGCCGGCGCTCCATCACCTTGAAGGTTTCCGACTGCTTCGAGCCGATCTCGGCTTCGCAGTGATAAACGAACAACCGCGGCAGGTAGAGCATGCCCGCCATCCAGGAGATGACGGCGATCACATGCAGCGCCTTGATCCAAGGGTAGAGCTCGTCGAGCATTTGCAACGTCCGAATTTGCGCCCAGCCTCACCGTCGCTGGGGATAGTAAGAACTCGTTAAGTTCTTCCGCGCACACATATCCGTCCGTAGCGCCCTTCTCAAATCTAGAATCTTAGATTCTTAAGGTTTGAGTCTTCATGACGGTGGATTGGACTCACGCAACGCTGTCAGGCGCTTTGCGGATGCTTGTACACATCCATCAACATCTCCGGCGCGGATCCGGCGAACGCGGATAATCCGTCCATATTCAAAGGCTTGTGAGATATTATCGGCAGCTTATGAAAAGGCTTGCCTGGTGCTGTCCCGCTTCCCCTCGCCTGGTCCCGGGACTTGTCCTTCCGAACAGCGATGTGAAGAAACTTGGCGGTTATCCCGCCGGTGATGTCGCACAACCCTTTCCGAGGGGTTAAGCTCCACAGAAATTCACAAATCACCCAGCGCTCATCCCAGGCCCTCAAGCGAAGAGTTTTCGTGCCGACCTCCAACAATTATTTCCATCTTCATCTGGTTTCCGACTCCACCGGCGAGACCCTGATCACCGTGGCGCGCGCGGTTGCCGCGCAATACGCCAACGTCACGCCGGTCGAGCATGTCTATCCGCTGGTGCGCAGCCAGAAGCAGCTCGATCGCGTGCTCGACGAGATCGAGGAGGCGCCGGGAATCGTGCTGTTCACGCTGCTGGAGAAGGATCTGGTCGCCCGGCTCGAGGACAAGTGCAAGGAGATCAACGTTCCGAGCCTGTCGATCATCGGCCCGGTGATGCAGCTGTTCGAGGCCTATCTCGGCGCGGCAACGACGGGTCGCGTCGGCGCTCAGCACGTGCTCAATGCGGAATATTTCAAGCGCATCGACGCCCTCAACTACACGATGATGCATGACGACGGTCAGCACGTCGATGGCCTGGAAGAGGCTGACGTCGTCCTGGTCGGGGTGTCGCGGACGTCGAAGACGCCGACCTCGATCTATCTCGCCAATCGCGGCATCCGCACCGCCAACGTGCCGCTGGTGCCGGGCATTCCGGTGCCTTCGCAATTGGAGACCTTGACGCGGCCATTGGTGGTGAGCCTGCACGCGACGCCGGAGCGTCTGATCCAGGTCCGCCAGAACCGCCTCTTGACCATGGGCGCCGATACCAGCAGCGACACCTATATCGACAAGCAGGCTGTCGCCGACGAGGTCGCGTTCGCCCGCAAGCTCAGCGCCAAGCACAATTGGCCTTTGCTCGAGGTGACGCGCCGCTCGATCGAGGAAACGGCGGCTGCGATCATGAAGCTCTATACCGACCGGCAACGCAACCGTCCCTCGGACTAGGCCCTCCATGTCCCTCTGGCGTGGCAAAGCTCCGTTGATCCTGGCGTCGCAAAGCCAGGCGCGAAAAATGCTGTTGGCGAATGCCGGGCTCGAGTTCGAGGCGATCCCGGCCGATATCGACGAGCGCGGCGTGCAGGCGGCATCGCGACTTCAAAGCCCGCGCGAGATCGCCCTGCTGTTGGCCCGCGAAAAGGCGAAAGCGGTATCGGTTCAACATCCTGGCCGTCATGTCATCGGCGCCGACCAGACCTTGGCGCTCGGCGAGCAGCTGTTCACAAAACCGTCCGGCCGGACGCAGGCGATGGCGCAACTGCGCGATCTCGCCGGCCGCACGCATGCGCTGCACTCCGCGGTTGCGGTGGCGCGTGACGGCGCCGTTCTGTTCGAGGATGTTTCGGTGGCCCGCATGACCATGCGACAAATGACCGAGGCTGAGCTCTCTGCCTATGTCGATGCCGCCGGCGAGGCCGTGACCACCAGCGTCGGCGGCTATCAGCTCGAAAACCTCGGAATTCATCTTTTCGAGAAAATCGAGGGCGATCATTTCACGATCCTCGGCCTGCCGCTGTTGCCGCTGCTTGCGTTTCTGCGGCACGAGCGTCTAGTTGCGGTATGAACCGACAAATGGCTGCGACCTGATGCTGATCCTCGGACTGACCGGCTCGATCGGGATGGGCAAGTCCACCACCGCAAAACTGTTCGCGGAGGCTGATGTCCCCGTCTACGACGCCGATGCCGCCGTTCATCAACTCTATGAGGGCGAGGCCGCTCCTGCGATCGAAGCTGCCTTTCCCGGCACCACCGCGAACGGCAAGGTCGATCGTGCAAAGCTGTCGGCGCGTGTGGTGGGCGATGCCGCGGCGATGAAGCAGCTCGAGCAGATCGTCCATCCCATGCTCGGCGCCTCGCGCCAGAAGTTCTTCGCAGACGCCGAGGCCAGGAAGGCGCCCGTCGTCGTTCTGGATATCCCGTTGCTGCTCGAGACCGGCGGAGAGAAGCGCGTCGATGCGGTCGTCGTAGTCACGACCTCGCCGGAACTTCAGCGCGAGCGCGTGCTGGCGCGCGGCACCATGGACGCCGAAAAGCTCGACGCCATCATCGCCAAGCAGACGCCCGATGCCGAGAAGCGCAAGCGGGCCGATTTCGTGGTGGATACCTCGCACGGGCTCGATCCCGTGCGCGCACAGATCAAGCACATCCTGGCCGAGGTCGTTAAGATGCCGCAGCGGCGAAGCTGATTCGCTTATCTGACCGGCTCCTGAAGAATATGCGCGAAATCGTTCTCGACACTGAAACCACCGGCCTTGATCCCCTGCGCGGCGACCGCCTGGTCGAGGTCGGCTGTGTCGAGATATTCAACCGCATGCCCACGGGGCAAACCTTCCACCGCTACATCAATCCGCAGCGCGACATGCCGGCCGAGGCCTTCGCGGTCCATGGCCTTTCGGCCGAATTTCTGTCGACCAAGCCGCTGTTCGATGAGGTCGTCGACGAGTTCCTGGAGTTCATCGGCGATGCGCCGCTGGTGATCCACAACGCCTCGTTCGACATCAGCTTCATCAATGCCGAGCTCGACCGTATCAAGCGCGCAGCGATCCCGCGCGAGCGGCTGGTCGACACGCTTTTGCTGGCGCGGCGCAAGCATCCCGGCGTGTCGAACCGGCTGGACGATCTCTGCTCGCGCTATGCGATCGACAATTCCCACCGCACCAAGCACGGCGCGCTGCTCGACGCCGAGTTGCTCGCGGAAGTCTATGTCGATTTGATCGGCGCCCGGCAGTCGCAGCTCATCCTGGCGTCGGAGTCCGAGGAAATTCGTATCGGGACGAGCGGGGACGCGCCGCGGCGGCAGCGGCCGGCGCCGCTGGCCCCGCGCGTCAGCGAAGCCGAGCGCGAGGCCCATCGAGCCTTCATTGCAACGATAGGCGAAAAGGCGATCTGGAACGAGTATCTCGCCCAGCCAGCCGTAAGCTCAACTTGACTTAGATTAGAGGACGGTGAGTTTCGGTCGCTGCCAGCCGCGATTCACCTCTCCCATAGGGAGATGTCGGAGCGCATCGAAAGATGCGATCCGGGTGAGGGTAACGGTCTCACTGAGCGCAGCGGTCCTTCAGCCAGATTGCTTCGCAATCCAACCTCTCCCGCTGGGGAGAGGTGAAGACCGAGGATCGCCTCCCACCGAGTTCAGCTTAGCTCGGCTTGACCTGACCCTGGGCGGCCATCTGCCGCTCCATGTTCTGCCGGTAGAGACCGACGAAATCGACCGGATCCAGCATCAGCGGCGGGAACCCGCCGTCACGCACGGCGGTGGCGATGATCTCGCGGGCGAACGGGAACAAGAGCCGCGGGCATTCGATCATGACCAGCGGGTGCAGATTTTCCAGCGGCACGTTGACGATGCGGAACACACCGGCATAGGCGAGCTCGAAGGAGAACATCACCTTGCCTGCGGTCTCGGCCTTGCCCTCGACCGACAGCACGACCTCGTATTCGTGTTCCGAGAGGTTGTTGGCGTTGACGTTGATCTGGATGTTGATCTGGGGCTGCTGGCCCTGCGGCTGAAGCGAGGCCGGCGCGTTTGGATTCTCGAACGACAGATCCTTGGTATATTGCGCCAGGACGTTGAGCTGCGGAGCCTGGCCTGCCTCGGGGGTGCCGTTTCCGTTGGTCATGAAAATGTCTCCTTACCCGAATGGGCCTGATATCGCGGCCGGTTGGCTAACATAGGCCCGCCTCGTTCCACAAGGACGAACGGCCCCGGATCCGGACTCCTGGCAGGGTCGAAAAGGGTGGCCCTTTACCCGTCCTCGCGGGGGCGAAGCACATCTTAAACGATTGAAGATGCGCGATTTCCGGCCAGGATCCGATTTCCCCTTAAGGATAAAACGCGCTACACTTCGCGCTGTGCCAAAAGGCGCCATTGGCCGGGCAAGATTTCGTGCCTACATCGCTTGGATCTGAAGCGGACCTGATGTCGCCTTGCCGTTCATGTATGGAACGGTTGATTGGCCGGACTGATTTTCCCGGCGAAGACCCTTGGCAGAGACCTTGGCAGAGACCAGAGAGCGAACACGACGTGGACATCTACACCATCATCTTCCTAGCGCTGGCGGTCTTCATTTTCCTGCGCCTGCGCAGCGTGCTGGGGCAGCGGACCGGCAACGAGCGGCCGCCGTTCGACCGCACCGCCCGTAATGCGCTCCAGGGTGCCCAGGACAAGAACATCGTGACCATGCCGGGCAAGGTGATCGATCAGGCTCCGCTGGCGCCGACCGCTGATGTCACGCAGCCTGCCGACCGCTGGAAAGGTCTGACTGAACCCGGCACCGCACTGGCCCAGGGGCTGGACGCGATCGTCGAGAAGGACGCCTCCTTCGATCCGCGCCACTTCCTGTCCGGCGCCCGCAGCGCCTATGAGATGATCGTGCTCGCCTTTGCCAATGGCGATCGCCGGTCGCTGCGCGACCTCTTGTCCTCGGAAGTGTTCGAGAGCTTCGACGCCGCGATCAAGGAGCGCGAGAAGAACGAGCAGAAGACCGAGACGCGCTTCGTCTCGATCGACAAGGCCGAGCTGGTCGGCGCCGAGATGCGCGACCGCACCGCGCAGCTCACCGTCCGCTTCGTCTCGCAGATGATCTCGGTGACCCGCGACAAGGCCGGCAACATCGTCGACGGCAATGCCGACAAGGTCGCCGATATCACCGACATCTGGACCTTCGCCCGCGATACCACCTCTCGCGATCCGAACTGGAAGCTGGTTGGCACCGGAAGCGCGCATTAAGGCGGCCCTGACAAATTGCGCGACGGCGCTGTGCGCAGGTGCCGTCGCGCTATCGTCGTTTTCGCTGGGCGCTGAAGCGGCGCGCCGTCATCATCACAGCCGCATTGCTTCCGAAATCGCCGCCCCACCACCGCGGGCCTTGCCCTACCCCCAGCTCGCGTTGCCGCTCGAGATTCCCGGCGCGCAATATCTGCCGCTCGCCTGGTCCGATGTGGCCGGCTGGAGCGATGACGATCATCTTGCGGCCTACAGGGCGTTTCGCGCGAGCTGCAAATCGATTGCGGCGCCACAGCCGCAGGTGATCGAGCCCAAGGCCATCGGCGGTTCGCTGAAGGAGCCGTGCCGGATCGCCAAATCGCTCGACCTTTCCGACGCGAGCAAGGCCAAGGCGTTTTTCGAACGGCATTTTTCGCCGCTGCGCATCTCGCGGCTCGGCGAGGCCGACGGCTTTGTCACCGGCTATTACGAGCCGGTGCTCGACGGCTCGCGCGTCCAGACCGACGTCTACAACGTTCCGGTCTATCGCCGTCCCTCCAATCTCTTCGTCCGCGGCTTCAAGCAGGATGCGCCGAGCCTGCCCAACAACGGCCCGGTGTACCGCAAGATCGGTCGCCGCAAGCTGGTGCCCTATTACGACCGCGGCGAGATCGAGGATGGTGCGATCGCCGGCCGTGGCCTCGAGATCTGCTGGCTCAAGGATCCGACGGACCTGCTGTTCGCGCAGATCCAGGGTTCGGCGCGGATCAAATTCGACGACGGCTCGACCATCCGCCTCAACTACGACGCCTATAACGGCTATCCCTATACGGCGGTCGGGCGGATCCTGATCGAGCGCGGCATCATCCCCAAGCAGGACATGTCCATGCAGAAGATCAGGGAGTGGATGACGCAGAACCCTGATGGCGCCAAGGAGCTCCGCCGCCAGAACCGCTCCTACATCTTCTTCCGCCAGGTCAACCTGTCCGACAAGGACGAGGCGGTCGGCGCGCAGGGCATTCCGCTGACGGCGGGCCGCTCGATTGCGGTCGACAAATCGCTGCATGTCTATGGCACGCCGTTCTTCATCGAGGGCGAGCTGCCGATCGACTCCGAGAAATCCAGGACGCCGTTCCATCGCCTGATGATCGCGCAGGACACGGGCTCGGCGATCATCGGCCCCGCGCGCGCCGATCTCTATTTCGGAGCCGGCCAGGAAGCCGGCCGCGTCTCGGGCCGGCTGCGCCACAACATGCATTTCGTGATGCTGGTGCCCAAGAGCCTCGATCCCGTCGCGCGCGGTACGAGGCTGCCCCTGCCCGATCCGCGGCCCTCGGCGAAGATCGCAAAGCTGTTTCCGCAAACGGCGCCGGTGTCCGGTCAGAACGCCGGGGCGGGGCAGGCAGCCAAATCTTCGGACGCTGCAAAGGCTGGCGCTGCGGCTTCCACGGTGTCACAAGCCAGGGACGCGACCGTTGTGGTGGCCAATCCCGTGCCGCTGCCGGAGCCGCGCCCCATCATCAAACCTGTTCGCGAGCAACGCAAGCACGTGCGCCGTCGTACCAGCCCGCAATGAAGCGATCGTCCCGCCCGCCCGTTCTGGACCCGCCGCCCTCCCCCGCCGCCGAGCGCTCAGCGAGGACGAGCGCGCGCTGTGGGAGATGGTTGCAAAGCAGGTCAAGCCGCTCCGAAAACGTCGCGTGACGAAGGCGGAGGCGGCGGCGCGCGCCGAAGTCTTGCCGGCTGGGCCCGCGGCGAGGCATCCAGCGCCGTCAAGGCCGATCGTCCCTGCGCCGGCTCCTCGCGTGATGAAGCCCGCCGTCCCGCCTTTGGCGCCGCTCGGCAGGCGCGAGCGCGCAAAGCTGTCACGCGGCCGCAGCGAGATCGAGGCGCGGCTTGATCTGCATGGCATGACCCAGATGCGCGCCCATCGCGCGCTCTCAGGCTTCCTCCAGCGCGCCCATCATGATGGCCTCACCTTCGTGCTCGTCATCACCGGCAAGGGAAAAGCCGGCGGCGAAAGCGGCGTGCTCCGCCGCCAGGTGCCGGAGTGGCTGAGCCTGCCGGAATTCCGCGCCTTCGTCGTCGGCTTCGAGGAAGCCCATATCGGCCATGGCGGGGCGGGCGCGCTTTACGTGCGGATCAGGCGCGCGAGGTCTTAGCCGCGGACTCGCTGCAACCTCTCCCGCTTGCGGGGGAGGTCGGCGTGAAGCGCCGGGTGGTTGCTCTCTCAACACGGGGAGTCCCAATGCGGAGACACCCCTGCCCCAGGCCTCCCCCGCAAGCGGGAGAGGGAGCGCACCTCCGGTGTGGCCACAAGTAATCTGCTCTTGCAGAACTCTAAAACGGCCGCACAATTCCGACTCGCGGGATCAAAGTGATGATCAATCCGAAGATATTTGTCCTCTGATCCTCTTCTGGGATCAGCGCTGTCTCCTGCTTGGCCGGCAGCATCTTCACTGCATGCAGGATCAGGAACATGCAGACCGCCCAGTTCGAGATCCAGCGCGAATAGTCGAATACCATCGCGAACATCACGACATAGGCGAGGCTGACGCCGAGGAGGCCTGCGATGACGAGACGCCGGTGAGTCTCATCGGCGAGCGCGCGGATCAGGCGCGTAAAATAACGCCATAACGGCATGTGCAGCCAGATCAGCAGCGCAAAGACGGGCACGCCGAGAACGTTGTGGGGCATGCGGCCCCAGGTGTCCGCAAGCTCCTTCGCCAGCGGCTGGTACCAGATGTAGCTGAATTGCAGCAGCTCGGTGCGGGCGGGATCGGCCATGCGGCTCTTCAGATAGGCGACGAAATCAGCCTCCGGTATCGGCATCGTTCCCAGGAATTGCGCGGCGAAGAACAGCGCGCTGACGACGAGCAGAGCCGCGAGCCCGAACGCGACGTTCACGCGATTGATGCCGTGCCCGAGATAATGCCTGACGACGACGACCATGATGATCGTCGGCACATACATCAACAGATGGATGTGGTGGATCAGGATCAGCACGATCGAGAACAGGGCGGCGATCGCAACATAGAGGACCGAGCGCGCCGGGAGCAGCAGCAGCACGATCGCGAGCGCACAGCCATAGATGTCGAAATGGCCGAGCGTATGCATGAAGTTCTTCAGGAAGAAGGGCGAGCCCGCGATGAACACGAACAGCGGGAGGGTCTTCTCGTTGAGACCAAACACCCTGCGGAACAGCATTACGAACAGCCCCAGCGTCACCAGCCATGTCACGCCGCCGAGCGCGAACACCAGCCACACCGGCACCTTCGCCGTGAACAGCGCAACGATGGCGCCGATCAGCGCGCGCTTGATGAAGCCGAAATGATAGTCGACGAGAAGGTGGATGTAGGGAACGTAAGGCGGCAGCAGGATCTTGTGCAGGAAGACGCCGGCGATCACGGCGGCGTTGATGGCGAGCAACAGGCGCCAGGGATTTTGCCAAAGACTACCGCGCACAGGGCACCCGCGCTGCGGACATTGCCCCCGCCGTCATCCCGGACAAGCGCACGAAGTGAGCGCCGATCCGGGACCCGTAACCACTAATATTCGTTTGAGCCAAAGCCGGGGCCGCTATCTTGTCGACGATTGCCGTCAGGGGTAGTCGCAACGAGCACGAGCGCTCGCGCGGAGGTCCTGGCTTTCGCCATGACGACGGCGGGATAGATAGCCGACCTCCGGCGAATTACAAAATAAACCGGCTCAGATCGGCATTCTTGGCGAGGTCGCCGACGTGCTTCTGCACGAAGTCGGCGTCGACCCGGATGGTCTCGCCGTTGCGGTCCGGCGCGGTGAAGGAGATCTCGTCCAGCACCCGCTCCATCACCGTTTGCAACCGCCGCGCGCCGATGTTCTCGACCGTCGAATTGACGGCGACCGCGATGTCGGCGAGCGCGTCGATGGCGCCGTCGGTGATGTCGAGCGTCACGCCTTCGGTCTGCATCAACGCGACATATTGCTTGATCAGCGAGGCCTCGGGCTCGGTGAGGATGCGCCGCAGGTCATCGCGGGTCAGCGCCTGCAATTCGACGCGGATCGGCAGGCGGCCCTGCAATTCCGGCAGCAGGTCCGAGGGCTTTGCGACGTGGAAAGCGCCGGACGCAATGAACAGGATGTGGTCGGTCTTCACCGCGCCGTGCTTGGTCGAGACGGTGGTCCCCTCGATCAGCGGCAAGAGGTCGCGCTGCACGCCCTCGCGCGAGACGTCGCCGCCGACGCGGCCGTCGCGCGCGCAGATCTTGTCGATCTCGTCCAGGAACACGATGCCGTTGTTCTCGACCGCGCCGATCGCCTCCAGCGTGAGCTGGTCGTTGTCCAGGAGCTTGTCGGATTCCTCGTTGACGAGGATCTCGTGCGAGCCCTCGACGGTCAGCCGCCGCGTCTTGGTGCGGCCCCCTAACTTGCCGAAGATGTCGCCGATCGAGATCGCGCCCATCTGCGAGCCGGGCATGCCCGGGATCTCGAACATCGGAAGGCCGCCGCCGGAGGACTGTGTCTCGATCTCGATTTCCTTGTCGTTGAGCTCGCCGGCGCGCAGCTTCCGGCGGAACGATTCCCGCGTCGCGGAGCTGGCATTGGCGCCGACCAGGGCATCCAGCACGCGCTCTTCGGCGGCGAGCTGGGCGCGCGCCTGCACGTCCTTGCGCTTGCGCTCGCGCACCTGGAAGATGGCGACCTCGACGAGATCGCGCACGATCTGTTCGACGTCGCGGCCGACATAGCCGACCTCGGTGAATTTGGTCGCCTCAACTTTAAGGAACGGCGCGTTGGCGAGCTTGGCCAGCCGCCGCGCGATCTCGGTCTTGCCGACGCCGGTCGGCCCGATCATCAGGATGTTCTTCGGCAGCACCTCCTCGCGAAGCGAGCCGGTGAGCTGCTGGCGCCGCCAGCGGTTCCGGAGCGCGATCGAGACGGCGCGCTTGGCCTCGGACTGGCCAACGATGAAACGGTCGAGTTCGGAAACGATTTCACGGGGGGAGAAGTCTGTCATGGGACCTTAGCTAGGATCAGAAACCGGCCGGGACAAGCCGCATTTTGCAGGGGTCAGATAATCGGCGGACCGGATTGCCAATGTTTCACGGCCTCGATCGGATGGATCAGCATCAGAATATTGAGCGTCAGATTGTCGCGAATGTGGAGCGCCATCATGATCTCGAAAACGAGCCCGATCAGGACGATGGCCTTGACCGGCAGAATCCGCGCCGCGAGGAAGCCGAGCACCATCAACAGCGTGTCGGAGACCGAGTTGACAATGCTGTCGCCGTAGTAATCCAGCGAGATCGTGCCGGCGCGATAGCGCTCGATGATGAAGGGCGAGTTCTCCACGATCTCCCAGGTGCCTTCGATCAGCATGGCGATGATCAGCCGCGCCGGCCAGGACAGTTGGAAGAACGGCAGGCGCGCGAACAGCAGCCACGTCAATCCGTAGAACAGGAAGCCATGGAGAATGTGGGAGAAGCTGTACCAGTCGGCGATGTGCTGGGAATTCTCCGAGCTGTTGACCACGCCGTGCCAGAATTTGACATAGCCGCAGGTGCAGATCGGTACCCGCCCCATCGCAAACAGGATCGAAGCCTGCAGCGCCAGCAGCAACAGCGCGAGACCGATCCAGGTGATCGGCGGAAACGCCGTCTTGATGGTGCGGGTTGGCGCGGGCGTCATGGATTGCGCATCATCAGCAGCGATGGCCCGTCGGGTGTCTCCACCATGCCAACTCTCTCAAAACCCGCCTTTTCATAGGCGCGCACGGCGCGAATGTTGAGCGGATTGGGATCGGTCACCATGCGCGGCAGCCCTTGCCGAAAGCGCTCATCCACGAACTGCCGGATGAACGACGAGCCGTGCCCGCGAGCGATCATGCCGGCTTCACCGATGAAGAGGTCGATGCCACGTGTACCCTCCGGCTGCGGTCCAAAGCCCGCATTCCAGGCAGTCAGGCTGTAGCACTGAAGATAGCCGAACGGCTGGCCCTCGGCCAACACGATGAACTGGTCCATCGCAGGCTCAATGAGGTCGCCGCTCACGAGCGTGAACTGCTCCTCCGGATCGCCCCACCACTTCAGCACATGCGGCTCGGCCAGCCACCGCCGGATCAGCGGCAGGTCGGCCGCTGTCATCGGGCGGAAGTTGTAAATGCTAGTCATCTAATAGTAGCAACGGCGGGACTGCGCTCCCTCTCCCGCTTGCGGGAGAGGGTTGGGGAGAGGGTGCTTCCGCAACCGATAATCCTGATGTGGAGAGAGCCCTCACCCGCGCCTTCGGCGCGACCTCTCCCGCAAGTGGGAGAGGTTGCAGCCGGCATGCGGACGGGCTTGTCCGTCAAACCCATGACCTAGCCGCTCGACAGGCTTTCGATCGTCACGTTGCGGTTGGTGTAGACGCAGATGTCGGCGGCGATGTCGAGCGAGCGGCGGACGATGGTCTCGGCGTCCTTGTCGGTGTCGAGCAGGGCGCGGGCCGCGGCGAGCGCGTAGTTGCCGCCGGAGCCGATCGCCATCACGCCGGCTTCGGGCTCAAGCACGTCGCCGGTGCCGGTCAGGACCAGGGAGACCTCCTTGTCGGCCACGATCATCATGGCCTCCAGCCGCCGCAAATAGCGGTCGGTGCGCCAATCCTTGGCGAGCTCGACCGCGGCCCGGGTCAGCTGCCCCGGATATTGCTCGAGCTTGCTCTCCAGCCGCTCGAACAGGGTGAAGGCGTCCGCGGTCGCGCCGGCGAAGCCGCCGATCACGTCGCCCTTGCCGAGCCTGCGGACCTTTTTAGCGTTGGACTTGATCACGGTCTGGCCGATCGAGACCTGGCCGTCGCCGCCGACCACCACCCGGCCGCCCTTGCGGACGGTTACGATCGTCGTGCCGTGCCAGACCGGCGGGCTGTTCTGGGAATCCTGCATGAAGTACCTCGTTGTCCGGCCTGATTTAGGCGGTCCGGTCCCGGGGCACAACGGGCCGCTCCGGCCCTAAATTCGCTCACCATAGGCCGAAGTAGAGCCCTGCCGGGAGCATCCCGCAGTAGCGAAGGCGTCATTTGGCTGTTAAAAGACCGCCGTTTTCGGCCCCAAGGGAGCACAATCCGGACAAGTGGGCACCGGTTTTCCCTCGCGACAAACGCGGAACGCGTTTGCGCGGAGGTCTTGCTCAAATACTCAAATAGAAGCGAAAGCCAACTTTCAATGCGCACCGCGACGATCAAGCGCAAGACCAAAGAGACCGATATCGAGGTATCCGTGAACCTCGATGGGTCCGGCGTGTCTGATATCACGACCGGTATCGGCTTTTTCGACCATATGCTCGATCTCCTCGCCCGCCATTCCCGCATCGACCTCACGGTCAAGGCAGTGGGCGACCTGCACATTGATTATCACCATACGACCGAAGACACCGGCATCGCGCTCGGCCAGGCCGTCAGGCAGGCGCTCGGCAACATGGCGGGCATTACCCGCTATGCGAGCGTCCATATGCCCATGGACGAGACGCTGTCGCGCGTCGTCATCGACATCTCGGGCCGTCCGGTCCTGGTGTTCAAGGCCGACTTCCCCCGCGACAAGATCGGCGAGTTCGACACCGAGCTCGTGCGCGAGTGGTTCAACGCCTTCGCCATGAACGCCGGCGTGACTCTCCACGTCGAGACCCTATATGGCGAGAACAGCCACCATATCGCCGAATCCTGCTTCAAGGGTCTGGCGCGGGCACTGCGCGCCGCCGTGGCGATCGACCTAAAGGCGGCGGGCGAAGTGCCCTCCACCAAGGGCTCGCTCGGCGGCTGACATCTCCGTCTCGCGGCGATGGGCGCCGCTGACGGTATCAAATATCTTCTTGAGAACGGGGCATCCAACATGCCTGCCTACACAGTTCATGCTCCAGGCCCTAGCGGCGCGGACCTACGCGCGACGGACAGGTTCGTCTTTGTGCGCGACGGCTTTCATTTCTGGGCGGCGATCTTCGGCCCGTTCTGGCTGTTGTGGCACCGGCTGTGGCTGGCGTTGCTCGGCTGGGCGATCTTCTTCGCCGCGTTCCAGGCCGGGCTGTCGAGCCTTGGCGTCGGCCGCTCCTCGATCTTCTTTGCCGATATCGTCGTGGCCCTCTTGATGGGCCTCGAGGCGTCGAGCCTGCGCCGCTGGACGCTGTCGCGCGGCAATTGGCGTCAGCTCGACGTGGTCATCGCCGACGACCAGGACACCGCCGAGCGCCGCTTCTTCGAGCGCTGGAGCCAGAAGCAGCGCGGCCTCGTCAATGATCAATGGGCCGTCGACCGCGGCGGCCCACCGCCGACCCGCTCCGTCCCGGGTCAGCCGTTCTCAAACCCGCCGCCGCTTCCGTCCGGTGGCATCATTGGATTGTTTCCAGAACCGGGAGGGTCATCACGATGAGCGTTGCCATCATCGATTACGGTTCCGGCAATCTGCATTCCGCCGCAAAGGCCTTCGAGCGCGCCGCGCGCAGCATGGAGGATGGGCAAAAGGTCTTCGTGACGAGCGATCCGGATCAGGCCTACAGCGCCGATCGCCTCGTGCTGCCCGGTGTCGGCGCCTTCGCCGACTGCCGGCGTGGGCTTGATGCCGTCAACGGCATGGTCGAGGCGATCACCGAAGCGGTGCGCGTGAAGGCGCGACCGATGTTCGGAATCTGCGTCGGCATGCAGCTCTTTGCCACGCGCGGCAAGGAGCACGTCATCACCGAAGGCCTGAACTGGATCGCCGGCGACGTCGAGAAGATCACGCCGCGCGACGAAAACCTGAAGATCCCGCACATGGGCTGGAACACGCTCGACGTCGTGCGCGAGCACCCGGTGATGGACAAGCTGCCGCTCGGCCCGAAGGGCCAGCACGCCTATTTCGTGCATTCCTATCACCTCAATGCCGCCTTTGAGGCGGACGTGCTCGCGCGCGCCGACTATGGCGGGCCCGTCACGGCCATCGTGGCCAAGGACACCGCCATCGGCACCCAGTTTCACCCCGAGAAGAGCCAGCGCTTTGGCCTCGCCCTGATCTCGAACTTTTTGAGATGGAAGCCGTGATCCTCTTCCCCGCCATCGATCTGAAGAACGGCC
The DNA here is from genome assembly GCF_029714405.1 of Bradyrhizobium sp. CB82. NCBI lineage: Bacteria > Pseudomonadati > Pseudomonadota > Alphaproteobacteria > Hyphomicrobiales > Nitrobacteraceae > Bradyrhizobium > Bradyrhizobium sp. CB82. Next base: position 185,947 of record NZ_CP121650.1, read on the forward strand.
AATGCGTGCGCCTGGAGCAAGGCGACATGGCGCGCGCCACCGTATTCAACCTCGATCCTGCGGCGCAGGCGCGAAGTTTCGCCGCGCAGGGATTCGAATATCTCCACGTCGTCGATCTTGACGGCGCCTTCGCCGGCAAGCCGGTGAACGCGGATGCCGTGGAGGCCATGCTGAAGACGATCAAGATCCCGGTGCAGCTCGGCGGCGGCATTCGCGATCTTGCGACCGTCGAAGCCTGGCTCGCCAAGGGCATCACGCGCGTCATCATCGGCACGGCTGCCGTGCGCGATCCGGAACTGGTGAAAAGCGCGGCGAAGAAATTCCCCGGCCGCGTGGCCGTCGGCCTTGATGCCCGCGACGGCAAGGTCGCTGTCGAAGGCTGGGCCGAGACCTCGCAGGTGACGGTGCTGGAAATCGCGCAGCGCTTCGAGGATGCCGGCGTCGCCGCCATCATCTTCACCGATATCGCCCGCGACGGCCTGCTGAAAGGCCTCAATCTCGAGGCGACCATCGCACTGGCAGATAGCATCTCGATCCCCGTCATCGCCTCCGGCGGCCTCGCCTCGATCGAGGACGTCAAGGCCATGCTGACGCCGCACGCCAGAAAGCTCGCCGGTGCGATCGCTGGCCGCGCTCTCTATGACGGCCGGCTTGATCCGGCTAGCGCCCTCACCCTGATCCGCAACGCGCGCGCTGCTGCCTAGGAGAATCAAATGTTCAAGGTGCGCGTAATCCCCTGCCTCGACGTCAAGGACGGCCGGGTCGTCAAGGGGGTCAATTTCGTCGACCTGCGCGATGCCGGCGATCCCGTCGAGGCGGCGATCGCCTATGACGCCGCCGGCGCCGATGAGCTCTGCTTTCTCGACATCACTGCGACCCATGAGAACCGCGGCATCATGCTGGACGTGGTCCGGCGCACGGCGGAGGCCTGTTTCATGCCGGTGACCGTCGGCGGCGGTGTGCGCAAGGTCGATGATATCAAGACGCTGCTGCGCTCGGGCGCCGACAAGGTCTCGATCAACAGTGCCGCGGTGTCGCGGCGCGAGTTCGTCAAGGAAGCCGCGGAAAAGTTCGGCGAGCAGTGCGTGGTGGTCGCGATCGACGCCAAGCGCGTCAAGCGCCCCGGCGGCTCCGACCGCTGGGAGATTTTTACCCATGGCGGGCGCAATGCGACCGGCATCGATGCCATCGAATATGCCCAGGAGGTGGTGTCGCTGGGTGCCGGTGAAATTTTGCTCACCTCGATGGACCGCGACGGCACCAAGCAGGGCTTTGACATCCCGCTGACCCGGGCCATCGCGGACAGCGTTCTCGTTCCCGTGATCGCCTCGGGCGGCGTCGGCAATCTCGATCACCTCGTCGACGGCATCCGCGACGGCCACGCCACCGCAGTGCTGGCGGCGTCGATCTTCCACTTCGGGGAATTTACCATCCGCGAGGCCAAGGACCACATGGCCCGTCGCGGCCTGCCGATGCGGCTGGATGCCTGACGACTCCGGTTCGTAAAAGTGCTACACGGGCAAGTCTGGACGGTTGGTAAAGCCGGCGTGTTTCTGAGTATCTTGTATGTCGCGTTTCACGATCCATGATCTGGCCGCAACCATCGATACCCGCGCCGCGGTTGCTGGCGAGGTGTCCTATACGCGCAAGCTCCTGGACAAGGGCGCGGAACATTGCGCGAAAAAGTTCGGCGAGGAAGCAGTCGAAACCGTAATCGCAGCAGTCGAAAACGATCGCGCACATCTGATCGCTGAAAGCGCCGACCTGCTCTACCACTTCCTTGTGTTGCTCAAGGCGCGTGGCGTAAAGCTGGAAGAGGTCGAGGCGGCGCTCGAGAAGCGGACGTCAATGTCGGGGTTGGAAGAGAAAGCGTCGCGCAAGAGCGAGTAGAGCATGATCCTGATCCGAAGGACCGCGTCAGCGCAATTTGCGAAGCGGTTTTCCCTCCCGACAAACGCGGTACGCGTTTGCGCGGAGGTCATGCTCAAACCAAAGAGCTAGAGTCGGAACGGAAAGGCGGCGTCATGGATATCCGCGCACCCGAGCAACAGTACAATCCGTACCGCCTCTATACGCGCGAGCAGTGGGCGCGGTTGCGTGATGATACGCCGATGACGCTGGAGCCGGGCGAGTTCGACCGGCTCCGCTCCATGCATGACCGCCTCGACTTGCAGGAGGTCGAGGACATCTACCTGCCGCTGTCGCGCCTGCTCTCGATCTACGTCGACGCCATGCAGCGCCTGTATTACGCACAGCGCCAGTTCCTCAACATCCGCGATCGCAAGGTGCCCTACATCATCGGCGTGGCCGGCTCGGTCGCGGTCGGCAAATCCACCACCGCCCGCGTGTTGCAGGCGCTGCTCGCGCGCTGGTCGCCGCGACCGAAAGTCGATCTGATCACGACGGACGGTTTTCTCTATCCCAATGCCGTGCTCGAGCGGCAGGGCATCATGCAGAAGAAGGGTTTTCCGGAGAGCTACGACCTGCCGCTGCTGCTCGGCTTCCTCTCCGACGTCAAGTCCGGCCGCCACCCCGTGCGCGCCCCGGTCTATTCGCATCTGACCTACGACATCGTGCCCAATGAGTGGGCCGAGGTCGATCAGCCTGACATCCTGATCGTCGAGGGTGTCAACGTGTTGCAGACCGGCAAGCTGCCGCGTGACGGCAAGGCGGTGCCTGTCGTCTCCGACTTCTTCGATTTCTCGGTCTATATCGACGCCGACGTGGCGGCGCTGCGGCAATGGTACGTCAAGCGTTTCCTGGCGCTGCGCGACACCGCGTTCACCAATCCAAAGTCCTACTTCCACCGTTACGCGCTGCTCTCGGACGACGAGGCCACCGCCACCGCGATCGCGATCTGGGAGCGCACCAACCTCGCCAACCTCGAGGACAACATTCTGCCCACCCGCCCCCGCGCGACGCTGATCCTGAAGAAGGGCGCCGACCACGTGGTGGAAAGTGTGGCGCTGCGAAGGTTGTAACCATTTGGTAGGGTGGGTTAGCGAAGCGTAACCCACCTCTTCTGCTTCCGTGGAGATAGTCAGTGGTGGGTTACGCCTTCGGCTAACCTTACTGCGTCATAAACGCTCTAACTCCTCATCCTGAGGAGCTTGCGAAGCAAGCGTCTCGAAGGATGTGGGCCATAGGCGGGGCCTCATGGTTCGAGACGCGCTTCGCGCTCCTCGCCATGAGGGTTAGTGACAAAGATTAGTCTAATCTAACCCACCGTACGGCAGTGTCGATTGTGGCTACAGCGCCAGATGCCGTGACGCCGCGAGGCCCGCCAGTGCCTCTTCCAGCTTCTCGCGGTCGAGCGGCTTGATCAAAAATCCGTCCATGCCTGCTTCGAAACAGGCGTAGCGATCCTCCACCAGGGTGTTCGCGGTCAGCGCCAGGATCGGCGTGTGGCGACCGCCCTCGCCTGCCTCATGCGCGCGGATGCGTTTGGCCGCTTCGATGCCGTCGAGCTGCGGCATCTGGATGTCCATCAGCACGAGATCGTACGGCGTGCCGGCCGATTTCGCCGCGAGCCAGGATTCCAGCGCCGCCTCGCCATGGGTTGCGATCACGACGCGATGCCCAAGCCGCGTCAGCAGCGATCGCATCAACAGTGCGTTGATCTCGTTGTCCTCGGCGACCAGGGTCGACAGACCCTTTGTCACAGCAGACGGCGTGATGGATGCCTCGGCTGGCGGCTCCGGCGCGAGCTCGGGCGAGGCGACCTCCGGGGTCAGTGACAGACGTGCGGCGAGCGAGGCTGCGCGCAACGGCTTCACCAGAAAGCCCGTGAAGGCCGGCGAGAAGAGTTCGTGCCGCGTCGCCGGCGTGAGCAGCACCAGCCGCTGGACGGCATGGCTACGCGCCGCATCGCCAAGCCGTGCCGCGATGTCCGGACCGAGCGCGCGATCGATCAGCACGGCATGCCAGGAACGCTCCGGCAGCAGCGCCAGCGCGACGTCCACGTCCGAGACCGTGCAGATCTGGCCGCCCCAGCGCTCCAGCCGCCGCGCGATCAGCGACGCCTCGATGCCCTGGGCCGCGATCAGCAGGATCGATTTGGCGGTGAGGTCGGGGCTCGGGAACGTCGTGTGTCGGGCGCTTGCCTCGACTGGAGTGAGCGGAAGGGAGACCTCGAAGGTCGAGCCCCTGCCCGGCTCGCTCTCCAGCGTGATCCGGCCGCCCATGCGTTTGACGATGCGCTCGCTGATCGCAAGGCCAAGGCCGGTGCCGCCATAGGTGCGCGCGACGCGCTCGTCGGCCTGCTCGAATTCGCGGAAGATGCGCGACTGCGCCTCGGCCGCGATCCCGATGCCGGTGTCGCGCACCAAAAAGCTGACCTCGTTTGGCCAGAGACCAGGCTCGACGATCAGCGCGACGCCGCCATGCGAGGTGAACTTGATGGCATTGCCGGCGAGATTGAGCAGCACCTGGCGCAGCCGCGCGGCATCGCCGACGATGTCGAGCGGCAGGCGCTCGTCGACATAGGCCGCGATCTCGAGGTTTTTTGCCTGCGCGCGCGGCGCGAGCAGCTCGGTGATCTCCTCGACCAGCGTCGACAAAGCGAAGGCACGCTGTTCGAGGTCGAGCTTGCCCGCCTCGATCTTGGAATAGTCGAGCAGTTCCTCGATCAGCGCGGTCAGCGCTTCGCCGGAGGTTTTCACGGCCCGCGCATAGGTCGTCTGCTCCGCCGTCAGCGTGGTGTCGAGCAACAGGCTGCTCATGCCGATGATGCCGTTGAGCGGGGTGCGGATCTCGTGGCTGGCCATTGCGAGAAAACGCGACTTGGCGCGGTTGGCCGCGTCCGCCTGGTCGCGGGCCTCGGTGAGCGCGCGTTCGGTCTCGGTGCGATCGGTGACGTCACGGCCGACGCTCTGGAGCTCGGCCGGCTGACCGGCATCCAGCCGCACAAAGCCCTCGCGCCAGGCGATCCAGCGGGCGCCGATAGGGGTCGCGATCTTCTGGTCGTGGATGCGCGTGCCGTTGCTCTCGAGCGCGGCGTCGCCCTGCTCCAGCACGTCGAAATTGAAGCGCGTGCCGACCAACGTACTGCGGGCCTGCCCGGCAAGCTCGCAATAGGCGTCGTTGGCGAAGGTGATGCGTCCCTGGTGATCGCGCAGCACGATCAGATCACCCTGCGATTCGAAGAGACTGCGCGCGCGCTCTTCGGCCTCCTTGAGCTCCCAATTGCGATCGACCAGCGCCTCGTTATGCGTTGCGAGCGTGCGCAGCCTTTTGTTGACGAAGCGCAGCCGCATGCTGAGCGTGGCGAGTCCAAGGCAGGCGAGGGCGAACAGGAAGCTCGCGCCGATGGCAAAGGCGTTGGGATCGTAGCCGGACTTCTCGGCCCGGCTGCCGGCGATGAAGCCATAGGCGCCGCCGAACGTTGCCGAAAAGATCATGAAGGAGCGGATCGCGAAGGCGATCCTGGGATGGCGGCGCCTGAAGCGGCGCATGTGCACCTTGATCCGGAACGACCGACCCATCGCCAAAGATCCTGACTCTGCCTAGAATTCTTTTGCCCGCCCTCGGTGACGATGCGTCGCTCGACCTTGCGAACAGTTTGAGGTTTTGCAGCCGGCTCGAAACAGGGTTGATGAGACGTTAACGGCTCAGAGCGAGGCCGCCTGAAGATGGCGATGTTCGCCGGCAGCGCCGACGATCAGCGCGGCGGCATCGCGGGCGGAGAACGTCTTCGACCGCACATAGATGTGGTAGTCGGCCGGCCCCGCGCTGAAGAGATAGATCACCGGATCGGCGCTGCTCGGATGCGCGGAGATCGCGACGAGGCGCGTTGCCGCGCTGGCCTGGCAGGCGTCCGTCTCCGCGGTCGGCCCGTCGTCGACCAGGACGAAATCCGCAGCTTCCGCCGTCTCGGTGATCTGGACGCGGACGGTGGCGTGGGCGGGATCGTCGGTGAAGGCGACGTGCAGGCCGGCAGACCAGGGAACGGAAGCGAGCTCGACCGGGGTTTCGCCGACGACGATGCAGGGGTGCGATGGAGTCCCGGGCCCGCCGCGCGCCAGCACCGCCGCCGCCATCAAGGGAACAACCGAAGCCAGAACCTTGAAACGCAACATGACACTCTACTCGCCTGAGGCCCCAAGTGAACTCAGGAGGAGCTCGTGGAAACGCGTGGGCCTTTATGGTTTGCAGAGCGTAAAGGAAACTCGTTACTGCCGGGTTGATATACGCATGCGCGTCACGCCATCTGGCGCACATCCTCCGCGAGTGCGCGGTAGGAGAGGGCCTCGGCGAGATGCAGCCGGCCGATTTTGTCGGCGTTGTCGAGGTCGGCCAGCGTGCGCGCCACCCTCAGCACGCGATGATAGCCGCGCGCCGACAGTCGCATGGTCTCGGCGGCATCGCGCAGCAGCTTCTGGCCCTGCGCATCGGGTTTGGCAATTTCCTCGAGCACCGCGGCCGGCGCCTCGGCATTGGTGCGCACGTTTGGCAGTCCTGCGGCCTGATAACGCGCGAGCTGAATGTCACGGGCAGCGGCGACGCGTGCGGCGACCTCGGTCGAGCCTTCCGCCGACGGCGGCAGGATCAGGTCGGCAGCCGTCACCGCAGGCACCTCGATGCGCAGATCGATGCGGTCCATCAGCGGACCCGAGATGCGCGCCTGGTAGTCCGCCGTGCAGCGATCGATGCGGCCGCGCTTGCAGGCATAGCCGGGCTCGAACGCGTTGCCGCAGCGGCACGGGTTCATTGCCGCGACCAGCATGAAGCGGGCAGGGTAGGTGACGCGATGATTGGCGCGCGACACCGAGACCTCGCCGTTTTCCAGCGGCTGGCGCAGCGAATCCAGCACGCGCGGATCGAACTCAGGAAGCTCGTCGAGAAACAGCACGCCCTGATGTGCCAGCGAGATCTCGCCGGGTTTTGCGCGCATGCCGCCTCCGGTCAGCGCGGCCATGCTGGCGGAATGATGCGGCGAGCGGAACGGCCGCCGTGCGGTCAGCGCGCCGCCTTCGATCTCGCCGGCGACGGAGGCGATCATCGAGACCTCCAAAAGTTCGCCCGGCGACAGCGGCGGCAGGATCGAGGGCAGGCGCGCGGCCAGCATCGATTTGCCGGCGCCTGGGGCGCCGATCATCAGCAGGTGATGTCCGCCTGCCGCCGCGATCTCCAACGCGCGCTTGGCGCTCTCCTGGCCCTTGATGTCGCGCAGATCGAGCGGGGAGGCGGCCGCCTCATGCACCTTCGGCGAGGGCCGCGACAGCACCTGCGTGCCCTTGAAGTGGTTGGCGATCTGGATCAGCGAGCTGGCGGCGATGATCTGGATATCCGGGCTCGCCCAGGCGGCTTCCGAGCCGCAGGCCGCCGGACAAATCAAACCTTCCTCGCGGGCATTGGCGCCGATCGCCGCCGGCAGCACGCCGGCAACCGGCGCGATCGAGCCGTCGAGGCCGAGCTCGCCCAGCACCGTAAAGCCGGCGAGGGCATCCGGCGGGATGGCGCCGATCGCCGCCATCAGCCCGAGCGCGATCGGCAGGTCGTAATGGCTGCCTTCCTTGGGCAGATCGGCCGGCGCCAGATTGACGATGATCCGCCGCGCCGGCAGCGCCAGGCCCGAGGCGATCAGCGCCGAGCGCACCCGCTCGCGCGCCTCCGAGACCGCCTTGTCCGGAAGACCGACAATGGCAAAGGCCGGCAGGCCAGGCGCGACCTGCACCTGCACGTCGACCGCGCGGGCCTCGATCCCCTCAAAGGCGACAGTAGAAACCCGCTGAACCATGCTCGAACCAGCCTGCTTTCGTACACAATCGAGGGTAGCAGGCGGCCGATCGGCTGGCAAGAACAATACGGGAACATATGTCCCGGCCCCCGCGCATTTCCTAACGAGGCGTAAACGGGACGGGGACAGTAAGCCTCGAATGCGAGCCGATCCGCTCAGCACATCCCAACGAATGTTCGCTAAGTGTAGGAGCGCGGGATGGGCCGTGATCTAACAAGTGAATAATCGAAATGCTAGCAAATCGCCGGAGAAGCGAACGTCGGGTGTGCAGTCGGCTTGCCAAGATTCATCTTGGCGCGGGGTCGCTGCCGAGGGACTGCACGATCACGGATATTTCCGATGGCGGCGTGAAAGTGGTGGCGGAGTTTCTGGAGGTGCCGCCGCAATTCACCATCATCTTCGCGCCGGACTATTCCCGCCAGTGCCAGCTCCGCTGGCGCATCGGCTGCGAATTCGGCGCCGAATTCATCGACTAGTCTTATTGTGATTCCCCTCATCCTGAGAGCTTGCCAATCTTTCTCGTTTTGCGTGGTCATCGAAGGATGTGGCAGTTCCTCGTCGTGGCAACGCGTGGGCTGGGCGGCTGTGGCGAGGTTGGGGGATGTCGATGAACGCTCCTCTATGCGCTAGCGAGGCGGTTGCCTTGCAGGATGTTGTTGGCGAGGGCGTACCAGAGCACGACGGCGCGGACCTTTTCGAAGCCGCGCACGGTCAATTGGCGCAGGTCCCAGTTGCGCCAGCGGGCATGTATGCACTCGCAAATCGACCGGGGCTTGTATCGGGCCTTGCCCTCTTCGCTCGCCATGCGCGCACGCCAGGCCAACACCCCCGGGCCGTCGCCGCGTCGCGGTAGATGGGGATCGGTGCCGTGCTTGGATTGAGTGGGCGGGCAAAAGATATCGATGCCCTCGGCGTGCGCCCACTCGATGTCCTCGGCACTGCCAAAGCCGCCATCGACGAGATGGTCCTTGGGCAACCCGCCAGGACGCGCGCGCTGCCGCTCCAGCATGGGCCGCATCAGGCCGCGGTCGGACCCGGTGTTGCAGACCTTGATGTCAACGACGATCGGCTGGCCGGCGGCACTCGTCACCTGCACGTTGTAGGCGGGGCGGAAGCCGCCGTCGGCCATCTTCATGACCCGTGCGTCGGCGTCCGTCGTGGAGGCCCGCGGCTCTTTCGGCTTCTTGCCGTTGCCGCGCTTTTCTTCGCGCTCCTTGCGCTGCTGCTTGATTTCGGCGAGCGCCGTCTGCGCCGCTTTGACGCGCACTCTGCGCTCACGCGCGGCGCGCTCCTTGGCGGCCTTCATGCGCTGATTGCTAGCATCCGAACGAGCGTCAACCTCGCGTTTGAGGTCTTCCACCACCGCCTCAGCCAAGGCCAGGTGCCGATCGAGCGTCGCCTCCCGCCGGAACGAAGCGGCCCCGGCGCTGGCCCGGACCCGAACACCGTCCTGCGCCAGCGTTTCCAGATTGACGAGGCCGACCTTCGCCAGCACCGCCAAATGCTCGCAAAGCAGCCGGTCGAGCAGGTCGGCGCAACCGACCCGGAAGTCCGCCAGCGTGTGATGGTTCACCGACACCCCGCCACACAGCCAACGATAGGCGTCATGGCTCTCGCAAAGCCGCTCCAACGCGCGCGCGCTGCCGACGCCCTCGCTGGTGGCATAGAGCCACAGCGCCAGCAAAAGCCGCGGCGATGTCGCGGGGTGACCAGGCCGATCGCCCCGCGCTTTGATCCGGTTCTCCAGCTCACTCAGGTCGAGTTCCTCGACATAGGACCAGATCAGGCGCACCGGATGGTCTTCCCCGATCAGGCTCTCGATATCCACTGCTCGCAACTCGATTTGATCGCGTTGGGGCTCACGAAGTCGCGGCGCTGCGAGCGGCGCCGCACCGGCTTGCGGCTTTGCCTGCTCCGGCAGATCCCCAAACAATTCATCAGCGGCCATCATCCCTCCTGCGAATCCATCACCGCAAGAGAATCACACAGCACCAGCTTTCGGCTATACCGCTTGCGACCAGTCAAAAAGATTCACAGCCTCTGAGGAGCCGCTGAAGGCGGGCGTCTCGAAGGATGGCAGCGGGCGAGAGCCGGGCCTTCATGGTTCCCCCGGCGATGCGAAGCATCGTCCGGAGACGCGCTTCGCGCTCCTCACCATGAGGGTCTTGTGACACAACCAGCGCATGATCCGGAAAAGTGTGCAGCGGTTTTCCCTCGCGACTGCGCGGAGATCATGCGCAAACAATAGGGCGCCGGGCTGCGCCTTAACGGGAATTTAGCGTTAATCGGGAAAGCATCTCCGATCAGTCGCCGACGGTAGATCAGAGTATGTCCCAGCGTTCGTCCCTCGTCTCTTCCCCGGCGCGATGGCTGTTGTCCGCGCTTCTCGCGCTGGGGCTCTGCGGCTGCCAGACCACCGGGCTCGAGGACGTCACCGGCGCGCTCGGCACCAACTCGGAAAAAGCGCGCGAGGCCAAGCCCGATCTCGATGCGCTCCGTGAGCGCTACCGCGCGACCCCAAGCGATCCCGAACTTGCCTTGCAATACGGCAAGGCGCTGCGCGAGAACGGCCAGCGCTCGCAGGCCGTCGCCGTGCTCGAGCAGGCCGTGCTCACCCACTCCGCCAACAAGCCGCTGCTTGCGGCTTATGGCCGTGCGCTCGCCGACAACGGCAATTTCCAGCAGGCCTTCGACGTGCTCAGCCGCGCGCATACGCCGGAGGATCCCGACTGGCACATCCTGTCGGCGCAAGGCGCGGTGCTCGATCAGCTCGGTCGCAACGAGGAGGCGCAGCAATATTACGGCAGCGCCCTGAAGATCGTGCCGGACGAGCCGCAGGTTTTGTCCAATCTCGGTCTGTCCTACGTGCTCCAGAACAATCTGCCCAAGGCGGAGGAGACGCTGCGCCGTGCCCATGAGCGCGCGCCGCAGGACGCGCGCGTGCGGGCCAATCTCGCGCTCGTGGTGGGACTACAAGGCCGCCAGGCCGAGGCCGAGGCTATCGTGAAGGCCGATCTGCCGCCGGACGAGGCGCAGGCCAAGGTCACGGCGCTGCGGCAGCTCCTCACCAGGAAGCAGCAGCGGGCGGAGAAATAGCGCCGCCTGCTTTCGGCGCCGGCTTACGACGCCTTGCGATGCGGTGCGGATGCGCGCTTCGGCTTGCCCTTCAACTTCTTCAGCAGCGGCGCCAGCAGCGACTGCCTCGGCTTCTTGACCTCGCCGCGCCCGGCAAGCCGGTTGGCGAGGTTCTGGAACGTCTCGGCGGTGCGGTGGCTCTTGGAGACCTCCGCGATCATCTGGCCGTTATTGGCAGCCGTCGAGAACAGTTTTGAATCGAAGGGAATGACCGCGACCGGCTGGCTTTCCATGGTCTTGGCGAAGGCCTTGACCTCGATCTCCGCGCGCTTGTGCATGCCGACCTGGTTGAGGCAGTAGAGCGGCGGGCGATCGTTGGGCCGCGCGGCCTTCAGCACGTTCAGCATGTTCTTGGTGTTGCGCAAGTTGGCGAGATCTGGCTCGGCCACGATCACGATGTCGTCGGCGTTGATCAGCGCGCGGCGCGTCCAGCCCGACCATTGATGGGGCACGTCGAGCACGATGCAGGGCGTGGTCATGCGCAGCGTATCGAACACGGCGTCGAAGGCTTCGGCGCCGAAATCATAGACGCGGTCGAGAGTGGCTGGTGCTGCCAGCAGGCTGAGACGCTCGGTGCATTTGGCGAGCAGACGCTCCATCAGCGCGGTGTCCGGGCGCTCCTGCGTCAGCACCGCGTTGGCGATGCCCTGCACCGGATCCTGGTTGTAGTCGAGGCTCGCGGTCCCGAAGGCGAGGTCGAGATCGATCACGACGGAATCGAGCGCCAGATCGCGCGCGATCGTCCAGGCCACATTGTGCGCGACCGTTGATGCGCCGACGCCGCCCTTGGCGCCGACCACCGCGATGACGCGGCCGGTGATGATGGCTTCCGAGGCCGAGAACAGGCTGCAGATCGAGCGCACCACGTCGATGGTCTCGACCGGCCCGATCACGTAGTCGTTGACGCCGCGGCGCACCAGCTCGCGATAGGGCGCTTCGTCGCCGGGACTGCCGATCACGACCACGCGCGTGCCGGGATCGCAGACGCCGGCGAGATCGTCGAGCCCTTCGAGGATGTCGCGCGTGCCGTCGGATTCGATCACGATCACGTTCGGCGTCGGCATCGAGCCATAGGCCTCGACCGCCGCCGCAAGGCCACCCTCCTTGACGGTGAGATGTGCCTTCGTAAGCCGCCGGTCCTGGCCAGCCGCGGTGATCGCGTCATAGGTCTGCTCGGTCTCGCAAAACGCCTGCACGGAGACCCGCGGGACCGGTGCAATGTGTTCGTCGGGGTGCTGCGGATCGTCGGCGTCGTCTTCGTATTGGCCGCTCATGGTCATTTGCCCGTGTCGCTGAGTTTGGCCTTGTCGGCGTCGGGATAGGTCGTCGAGGTCGGCATGCCCTTGCGGTACCGGTCGAACGCGATCGCGCGCCGCGATGTATAGGCAGGCGTTTCGGCGCGCGGCTGCTCGAGATCGGCGGGGTTGTCGATCATCGCCGCGAGATTGCGCTGCGTCGCGCAGCCGAGGTTGAAGTACGGCCTGTTCTCGTTGTAGCCGGGGTCGAAGATCGACGGCCCGGTATCCTCCGGCCACAGTCCGCAGGGACCTGCGACCGCGGCGATCTTCGAGTAGCTCAGGCGGATGGTGGGCAGCAGGCCGGGATCGTCGGGGCGATAGGGGCGCTGCACGATGCCGCGCGCCGGCACGCCGCCGGCCGCCAGCACCGAGCGGATTTCGTGGGAGGTCGCAGCCGCAGCGCGGGCGTTCTTGGTGTCGATGGGCACGTCGACCACGACGGCGCCGGTGCCTTCGTGCACCCAGTCCCGCGCGATGCCCATGACGTCGGCGCGCTGCGCTTCCGACAGGCCGCCGCGGGCCTGGCCGACGAAGATCACGATCGAGCGCTTGGCCTCCTGCACCGCGATCGGGTGGCGCTGGCGATAGTCGGTCGGCACCGTCTGGGTGACGACCTCCTCGGTGGTGTTGCACGCGCCGAGCGCGACGGTGAGCCCTATCAGCGCGACCGCAAGGCGCAGCTTGTTGCGGCTATCGACCGGTAGTTTCGTCATCGCTTCATCCCCCTCGTGTTGAAGCCTGGTTCGTCTCAGTCGATGATGAAGCCGAAATCGCCCTGGTAACCGGTGACGGGATCGATCTGGCGCGCGATGCCGTAGAGACGGTTCATGCGGCCGAGCAGCGCCGATTGCGCATCCGATGGCGGCGCAAATCCGTCATTGGGCCGGGACAGCTCCTTCTGCGCGACCGCCCGCACGACATAGGGCGTCACGATCACCATCAGCTCGGTTTCGTTGTTCACGTAGTCCTGGCTGCGGAACAGCTGGCCGAGGATCGGGATCTGGTCGAAGCCGGGCAGGCCGTTGATCGCCTGCTTGGTCTGCTGCTGGATCAGGCCGGCCATCGCCATCGAGCCGCCTGACGGAATCTCGAGCGAGGTCTCGGCGCGGCGGGTTTGGATCGAGGGAATCGTGACGGAGCTCGTCGCGGTCGAGGAGATCGACTGCGAGACGGTGATCGCGTTGGTGTTCGACAACTCCGAGACCTCGGTCATCACGCGCAGGCTGATGCGGCCCTCGCTCAGCACCACGGGCGTGAAGTTCAGCGAGATGCCGAACTTCTTGTAGGAGATCTGGGTGGTGCAGACATGCGTGACGGGATCGCAGGCATAGCCCCCCGGGATCGGGAATTCGCCGCCTGCGATGAAGGTCGCTGATTCACCCGAGATCGCGGTGAGGTTCGGCTCGGCCAGCGTCTTCACGACGCCTGCGCTTTCCATGGCGCGGATGGTTGCGGCGACCGTGACATTGCCCTTGGCAAGGGCGCCTAGCCCGAGCCCGTTGTTGCTGACCAGCGGCCCGCCACTCACGGTGAAAGGGTTGGAATTGTTGAAGTTCACGACCGCCGTGCCGGCGTTCAGGCTGGCGCTGAGATCGACGCCCATCTGCTTGATGATGTCGCGGCGCATTTCGGCGACGACGACCTTCAGCATCACCTGGTCGCGGCCGCGCACGACGATGTTGTTGACGACCTTGTCGGCGCCTCCGACCAGCTTGGCGGCGACGTCGCCGGCCTGCTGCGCCTCGACCGGGCTCGACACCGAGCCGGTCAGCATGACGCCGTCACCGACGCCTTCGATCTGGACGCCAGGCATCGACTGCCGGAGCGCGGCGCGCACGCCGTTGAGATCGCGTTTCACCGCGATGTCGTAGGATGCGACCTGCTGGCCATCGGCCGAAAAGAACACGACGTTGGTCTGCCCGACCGCGCCGCCGATGATATAGGCGCGCTGTGCGGAGCGGATCACGGCGTTGGCGATCTTGGGATCGGCGACCAGCACGTCCTTCACCTCGCGCGGCAGGTCGATCACCACCGACTTGCCGACGCCGAGCGCGAGGAAGCGTGTCCTGGCCGGCGCGATCGTTGCGACCGGCGATACGCCGAGATCGGGTGCCTGCACCGGGGTCTGGTCGCCGACCGGCGCGTCCGCCGCGGTCGCCGGTGCTGCGGCGAGGCCGAGCAGCAGCATGATCCCCACCCCCAGAGAACGCGCGCCATTCCCCCGAATGCGCATCGCGTTCCGATTTCCCCCACTCTTCATTCCGGGTATCCCCATCACTTCTGTGACGATGTGCTTGAAACGCCGTAACGAACGACGTTCACGCTGGCTCCGCGCTTCACGGGCTGTTCGTCGTCGGATTTCTCGGCAACCTTGGCGTCGACGATGCTGCGCAGCGCCAGCGTCAGTTGGCCGGTCTGCCGCGAGCGGGCCAGCGTCTCGGCCTGCTCGGGCTTCAATTCGAGCGTCACCGTCTTGCCGACGACGCTGTTCTGTCCGTCCTTTTCCTTCGGTGCCTGGTCGATCGCCAGCACGCGGATGTTCGACAGGATGGTTTCGGTGGACACGACGTCGCCGCCGCCGCCGTTATTGTTGGCGCCCGCGTTCTTGTCGCGCCGGGTGAGAAGCACGTCGACGCGATCGTTCGGCAGGATGAAGCCGCCTGCGCCGGTCTCGGCGGAGATTTCGGTCGAGATCGCCCGCATGCCCGTGGGCAGGATCGCGGCCATGAAGCCCGAGCCGTCTGCCTTCACCAGCTTCTGCTCGCGGATCGGCTCGCCCTGCATCAGCGGTGTGCGCGCGATCGAGCCGGCAATCTGGGTTACGGCGTCGGGGCGGCCTTCACGACGGATGAAGCTGCCGCTCGCGGCGGACGCCGGCCAGGTCTGCCATTGCAGGTCTTCCTGCTTGACGGTCTGGCCGAGGCCAATGTCGGCTCTTGCGACGAGAACCTCGACGGTGGGCAGCTGCGCGGCCACGGGTGTTGTCGCCGGTGCCGGCGTGTTCTCATAGCCGCTCGCAAGATACGCGGCGACGCCGCCGGCGCCGAGCGCGATGACGAGAACGACAATGCGTGCGGTATTCATACGCCCTACTCTTCGGGGACACTCGAACCGCACGTGGCGGGTTCCCCCGTCGTCGATGAGTAGGCAGTAAAAGTATAAGGGGTGTTGCGAGGCCGAATGTGATCGCCGGTCACGTAGCGAGTCTTGGCCGCATGGTGAACGCGGCGTTATTCGGAATGCGATAACTACGTAGATTTACGCAAAGCTCGGACGTTTGCGCGCGTGTCGCGAGGCGTCATGGTGAACGGGTGGTTTAGTCGAGTGCATGGCCCCGCTTGGGGTGCGCCATGCTCCACAGATGTGTAGCTCGGATGAAACCAGGCGCAATCCGGGGCCGTCCAGCACGCTGCAATCGCGGATTTCGCTTCGCTCCATCCGGCAATGCTACTTGCTTCGCTTCTTCTCGATCACGTCCCAGATCTTCGCCGCGATGTCCGGACCGCCAAGCCGTGCAATGGCGCGGATGCCGGTGGGCGAGGTGACGTTGATCTCGGTGAGCCGGTCGTTGATCACGTCGAGGCCGACGAACAGGAGGCCGCGCTCGCGCAGCGCAGGTCCGACTGTTTCACAAATCTCGCGTTCGCGCGGGGTGAGGTCGGTTGCTTGCGCCGCGCCGCCGCGCACCATGTTGGAGCGGAGATCGTCGGGAGCCGGGACGCGGTTGACGGCGCCGGCGAACTCGCCGTTGACCAGGATGATGCGCTTGTCACCGTGCTTGACCTCGGGGATGAACTGCTGGATCACCCACGGCTCCCTGAAGGTCACCGAGAACATGTCGTAGAGCGAGCCAAAATTCATGTCCTGCGGCATCACGCGAAACACCGCGGCGCCGCCATGGCCGTGCAGGGGCTTCATGACGACGGCGCCGTGCTGCTCGCGGAAGGCGTTGATCTCGTCGAGGTCGCGCGAGATCAGCGTCGGCGGCATCAGCTGCGGAAAGTTCATCACGAACAGCTTTTCCGGCGCGTTGCGCACGCTCACGGGGTCGTTGACGACGAGCGTCTTGGGGTGGATGCATTCCAGGAAATGCGTCGAGGTGATGTAGGCGAGATCGAACGGCGGATCCTGGCGCAGCAGCACCACGTCAAAGCCGTTCAGCGCCTCGCGCCTGGGCTCCCCGAGGGTGAAGTGATTGCCGGGCTCGTCGCGTACGGTGAGGAGCTGCACCGGAGCGACCAGCTCGTCGCCGAGCTGCGACAGCTTATCGGGCGTATAGTAGGACAGCCCGTGGCCGCGCTTCTGCGCCTCCAGAAGCAGAGCAAAAGTGGAATCGCCGCGGATGTTGATGCGGGCGATGGGATCCATCTGGACGGCGACGTTCAGTTTCATGGGTTGCCTTTCAGGTCGAGGCGTCGAATGCCGCCATCACATGGCGTGGGAGAGACCGCGGCGCAATCAGCATGGCGTCGAATCGCAATTCAAATTCGGCATGCTCGGGATGCGTCGCAAGCCAGCCCTGCGCGGCATCGATGATGCGCTGCTGCTGGCGCGGTGTCACGGCGAAGGCGGCCCCATCGAGGCTGGCACGGGCCTTGACCTCGACAAAGGCAATCAGATTGCGCCGGCGGGCCACGATGTCGATCTCGCCATGCGGCGTGCGGAAGCGTCGCGCCAGAATGCGATAGCCCTTGGCGATCAGGAAGGCCGCAGCGCGGCTTTCCGCAGAAATGCCGGTCTGGAACGCGGCGACACGTTCGGGCGAGGGCGCCTTCGGTTCCGCCGGCCCGGCGCCGTCAGTTTTCGCCATCGCCACCCCGCAAATCCTTGGCGAGCTCGAGCGCGCGGGCATAGACCTCGCGTCGCGGCCTCCCCGAGAGCTCGACCGCATGCGCGACCGCGTCCTTGACGCTGCCGTTCGCGAGCTGTTCGCGCAGCAGATCGTCGAGCGCATCCGGCGTCATCTCTTGCGCATCGGCTGCCGGCGGGCCGATCACCAGCACGAATTCGCCGCGGGTCTCCAGCGTATCGGCCTGGCGCGCGAGCTCGCTGAGCTGCGCGCGCGAAATCTCCTCGTGCAGCTTCGTCAGCTCGCGGCAGATCGCGGCTTCGCGATTCCCCATGACCTCGGCGAGATCGGCCAGCGTCTCCTGCACGCGATTGCCGGAGTCGAACAGCACCAGGGTCGCATCGATCCGGGCGAGCTCGGTCAGGCGCTTGCGGCGTGCGGTTGATTTGGCCGGCAAAAAGCCTTCGAAGAAAAAGCGGTCGGTCGGCAGTGCCGAAACCGACAGCGCCGCCAGCACCGACGAAGGACCTGGCAGCGCATGCACCGCGTAACCTGCGGCAGAGACCTCGCGCACCAGCTTGAAGCCGGGGTCGGAAATCAGCGGCGTACCGGCATCGGAGACCAGCGCGATCGAGCCGCCCTGCGCCAGCGCCGCCAGGATCTTTGGCCGCGCCGCCTCCGCATTGTGCTCGTGATAGGGTTTGAGCTGCGCCGCGATGCCGTAGCGCTCGGTCAACCGCCGCGTGATCCGGGTGTCCTCGCAGGCAATGATGTCGACGCCGGCGAGCGTCTCGAGCGCCCGCAAGGTGATGTCGCCGAGATTGCCGATGGGGGTGGCGACGAGGTAGAGGCCCGGCGCCGCCTTGCTGGCTGAAAAGTGATGGGCACCAACGGCAAAACCGTGCGCGGCGGGTTCCGCCGCACCTTCAGGCGTATTTATCGGGGCGGCTTTTGCGCGCATAATGGATACTTAAAGGGAGAGACGTGCTTGCGCCATATTCGCGGCGAAAAGCCCGCGTTGGTGCAGCCCGGCAAAATCGGCGGACAGCTTGCCATTGTGGAGGGGCGGCCGCGTTAAGCGGTTATTATCCTTTTGTTTTGGTTAACTATTTGCCGACAATATGCTGCAATCCGCGTCCTCCCTTGCGGAGGTGAAGTCTTGACCGGGCCTGGAATGGGCTGGTCGCTACGAAGAGCTGCCATGCCGGGTCCGCGTTACCCCAAGTCTCCCATCTCCGCTTCCCCTTCGTCGGGGGCGACCCGGCGCAGCGCGCTTGGGCTCTTGCTCGGCACGCCCTTGCTCTCGGCGTGCGCCGGCGTGCAGCAGAGTCTGAGCCAATTCTCCAATCCATTCAGCTCATCCGCCCCCCAGCCGGGGCCCGCCGGGCCGCCGCAGCAGGCTACCACCGCCGGCACCGGCGGGGTGAAGGTCGGCCTGATCCTGCCGCTGTCGGCCGCCGGCAATGCCGGGCTCGCCGCGCAGTCGATGCGCAACGCCGCCGAGATGGCGCTCGCCGAATTCCAGAACCCGAACGTCCAGCTCCTGATCAAGGACGACAACGGCACGCCGCAAGGCGCGCAAGGCGGCGCGCAGCAGGCGGTCGACGAAGGCGCGGAGATCATCCTGGGGCCGCTGTTCGCGCAGTCGGTGCCGGCGGTTGCGCAGGTCGCGCGCACGCGCGGCATCCCGGTGATGGCGTTCTCGACCGATGCCAGCATCGCTGGCCGCGGCGTCTTCCTGTTGAGTTTCCTGCCCGAGTCGGACGTCAACCGCATCGTCGAATATTCCGCCAGCATCGGGAAGCGCTCCTTCGCGGCGCTACTACCGGAGAACGCTTACGGCAATGTGGTGGAGGCGGCCTTCAAGGCGGCCGTGCCGCGGCGGGGCGGACGCGTCGTTGCGTTCGAGAAATTCGGGGGCGATCGCGCTACGCCGGCTCGCACAGTGGCGCAGGCGCTCGGCAGTGCGGATGCGCTGTTCATCGCCGATGACGGCGATTCCGTCGTCGCGGTGGCCGATGCGCTCACCGCGGCGGGCGCGAACCTGCGTAACATCCAGCTGCTCGGCACCGGGCTGTGGGACAATCCGCGCGTCTATGCGAGCCAGGCGCTGCAAGGCGGTCTCTACGCCGCGCCGGACCCGGCGGGTTTCCGCGCCTTCTCCGGTCGCTACCGCACGAAATATGGCGCTGAGCCGGTGCGCACGGCGACGCTCGCCTATGATGCAGTGGCGCTCGTCGCAGCGCTCGCGCGCACCCAAGGCACCACGCGCTTCTCCCAGGACGTTCTCACCAACCCATCCGGTTTTGCCGGCATCGACGGTCTGTTCCGCTTCCGCGCCGACGGCACCAATGAGCGCGGCCTTGCGGTCATGAAGGTGACGACCGGCGGCGGCGTCGCCGTCGCGGGCTCGCCGAAGAGTTTTGGGGCATAGCGTATTTATAGGGCCGTAGGGTAGGCAAAGGCGCGAATGCGCCGTGCCCACCATCTTTCTCAAGATTGCTGCAAGCGGTGGGCACGCTTCGCTTTGCCAACCCTACGGCACTCCGCTACGCTGCCAGATCCGCCACCACCGCATCGAGCACCGGAAATCCGCTGCTGGTCACGCGCAGGCGGCCGGTTGTGTCAACGGTGATGGCACCTTCCTCGCGCAACAGCGCGATGCGGCGCGGATCGAGCGGGCGGCCGGCGAGCGCGGCGTAGCGCTTGGGGTCGATGCCTTCGGCGAGGCGCAATCCCATCAGCAAGAACTCGTCGGCGCGCTCTTCGCTGTTCAGGAGTTCGTCGGTGACGACGCCGTCGCCGTTGGTCTCGACGCGCATCAGCCAGGCTTCCGGGCGCTTCTCGGTGGCGGTCGCGTGCCTGATGCCGTCGATGTCGAGGCGGCCATGGGCGCCGGGGCCGATGCCGGCATATTCCTCGCCGCGCCAGTAGACCAGATTGTGCCGGCACTCGGCGCCGCGGCGTGCGTGGTTGGAAATCTCGTAGGCGGGCAGGCCGAGCTTGTCGCAGGTCTCCTGCGTGACGTCATAGAGCGCGCGCGCGACCGCCTCGTCAGGCGTCTTCAATTTGCCGGCCTGGTGCAGGCCGAAGAACGGCGTGCCTTCCTCGATGGTGAGCTGGTAGAGCGACAAATGCTCGGCGGCTTCCTCGATGGCGTGGCGGAGCTCACCCTCCCACATCGCCGGCGTCTGGTCCGGGCGCGCGTAGATCAGGTCGAACGAGTAGCGGTCGAACGAGCGGCGCGCGATGGCAACCGCATCGAGCGCCTCGCGTGCACTGTGCAGGCGGCCCAGCATCTTCAGCGAGACATCGTCCAGCGCCTGCACGCCGAGCGAGACGCGGTTGACGCCGGCTGTGCGATAGCCGGCAAAGCGGGTCGCCTCGACGCTGGTGGGATTGGCTTCCAGCGTGACTTCGACGTCGCTTGCGACGCGCCAGTGCTTGCCGATCGCCTCCAGCACGGCGCCGACGGTTGCGGGCTGCATCAGGGACGGCGTGCCGCCGCCGAGGAAGATGGAGGTGACTTCGCGGCCGGGCGCGCGCTCGGCCGTGGTCTCGATCTCGCGGCCGAAGGCGCGGGCAAAGCGTGCCTCGTCGATCGCGGCGTGGCGGACATGGCTGTTGAAGTCGCAATAAGGACACTTCGACAGGCAGAACGGCCAGTGCACGTAGACGCCGAAGGCTTCCTTTTCAGCGCGGCTCAAGGCAGATCTCCGCAAGTTTCACGAAGGCGCGGGCGCGGTGCGACAGGCCAAGGCCCAACGGTGGCAGGCCGTGCTTCTCGATGCTTTCCATCTCGCCAAAGGTGCGCGTGTGGCCGTCGGGCAAGAACATCGGGTCGTAGCCGAAGCCCGCCGTGCCGCGCGGCGGCCAGACCAGCGTACCGTCGACGCGCGCCTCGACCTCCTCGAGATGGTGGTCGGGCCAGGCGACGCAAAGCGCGGAGACGAAATGCGCTTTGCGCTTGTCGGGCGCGGTGGCGCCGCGCTCCTGCAACAAGCGCTCGATCTGCGCCATCGCCGCGGCAAAGTCCTTTTTGGGGCCCGCCCAGCGCGCGCTGTAAATTCCGGGCGCGCCGTCGAGCGCATCGACCACGATGCCGGAATCATCGGCGAAGGCCGGAAGCCCCATAACCTTCGCAGCGGCGATCGCCTTGATCGCGGCATTGTTGCGAAAATCTTTGCCGGTCTCCTCCGGCTCGGGCAGGCCAAGCTCGCCGGCCGAGACCGCCTCGACGCCGTGTGGCGCGAGCAGCTCCCGCATCTCGGCAAGCTTGCCGGGATTATGGGTCGCGATGATCAGCTTGCCTGTGATTCGCCGGTGCATGGCTTATTGACTACGCCACCGCCATTTTCTGCAAGTCCACGAGACGCGCGACACCCTTGCGCGCCAGCGCCATCAACGACAGGAACTCGTCTTGCGTGAACGGCTCGCGTTCCGCGGTGCCCTGCACCTCGATGATGCGGCCATCGCCGGTCATGACGAAGTTTGCGTCGGTCTCGGCTTCGGAATCCTCGGCGTAGTCGAGATCCAGCACCGGCGTGCCCTGATAGATGCCGCAGGAGATTGCGGCGACGTTATCGCGCATCACGTTGGCCTTGATCATGTTGCGCGTCTTCATCCAGTTGATGCAGTCGGCCAGCGCGACCCAGGCACCGGTGATCGAGGCCGTGCGCGTACCGCCGTCGGCCTGGAGCACGTCGCAATCGACCGTGATCTGGCGTTCGCCGAGCGCTTCGAGATCGACGATGGCGCGAAGCGAGCGGCCGATCAGGCGCTGGATCTCGACGGTGCGGCCGCTCTGCTTGCCGGCGGAAGCCTCGCGGCGCGTCCGTTCCGAGGTCGCGCGCGGCAGCATGCCGTATTCGGCGGTGACCCAGCCGCGGCCCTGGCCCTTCAGCCAGGGCGGCAGGCGGTCTTCCAGCGTCGCGGTGACCAGCACATGGGTGTCGCCGAATTTTACCAGGCAGGAGCCTTCCGCATATTTGACCACGCCGCGCTCCAGCGTCACGGGGCGCAATTCGTCGGGCGCACGGCGGCTTGGCCGCATGGGAAATCCTCCAAAACTCGCAGGGAAAAGGCTGTTCGCGGTGCTTGTAGGAGCGGGAAGGGGGCCCGGCAAGGGCTTTTCCCCGCTCCGGCCAAAGACGCGCTTGTCAGGGGCCTTCCGGATGGACAAATTATGTGCATCTGAGAGGAGTTACCGTCTGTGGCCCATCACGATCCGATTCATCTGATCGCGCCGCGCGCGGGCCTCGCCCAGCTCAACGAGCGTTCTCGCGACATCTTTCGTCAAATCGTCGAAAGTTATCTGGCGACCGGCGAGCCGGTCGGCTCGCGCAATATTTCCCGCCTGATCGCGCTGCCGCTGTCGCCGGCCTCGGTGCGCAACGTCATGGCCGATCTGGAACAGCTCGGCCTGATCTACGCCCCGCATACCTCCGCCGGCCGGCTGCCGACGGAACTCGGCTTGCGCTTCTTTGTCGACGCCCTGATGCAGGTCGGCGAGCTCAACGAGGCCGAGCGGCAATCGATCCAGAGCCAGCTCACCACTGTCGGCCACGCGCAATCGGTCGAGGCGGTCCTCGAGGAGGCGCTGACGCGGCTGTCGGGCCTCACCCGCGCCGCGGCCGTGGTGTTGACGCCGAAGTCCAATGCGCGGCTGAAACATATCGAATTCGTCCGCCTGGAACCCGAGCGGGCGCTGGTGATCCTGGTCGGCGAGGATGGCCAGGTCGAAAACCGCGTGCTGACGCTGCCGCCCGGGGTTCCCTCCTCGGCGCTCACCGAGGCTTCCAACTTCCTCAATGCCCGTATCCGGGGCCGCACCCTGGCCGAGGCTCGGCTCGAGCTGGAAACCGCACTGGGCCAGGCACGCGCCGAGCTCGACCAGCTCACCCAGAAGGTCATTTCGGCGGGCATCGCGAGCTGGTCCGGCGGCGAGAGCGAGGACCGCCAGCTCATCGTGCGCGGCCACGCCAATCTGCTGGAAGACCTGCATGCGCTGGAGGATCTCGAGCGGGTGCGGTTGTTGTTCGACGATCTCGAGACCAAGCGCGGCGTGATCGACCTGCTCGGGCGTGCCGAGACCGCGGAGGGCGTGCGTATCTTCATCGGCTCGGAGAACAAGCTGTTCTCGCTGTCGGGTTCCTCGACGATCATCTCGCCCTATCGGGATGCCGCCGGTCACATCGTCGGCGTTTTGGGCGTGATCGGGCCGACGCGGCTGAATTATGCCCGCGTGATCCCGACCGTAGACTATGCCGCCCGCATCGTCAGCCGCCTCCTGGGTGGCTGACACCCGTTTTCGCCTGATCACGGGCGCTTGATTTTCGCGCTGCGAAGCACGATATCCCGGTCGAGAAAAAATCCCTTGAGACCAGTTCGAGAAGGCAGCCGATGACCGATCAAGACCGGCAACCCGAAGACACGACCGCGCCGACCGGCGAGCCCGTTGTGTCGAAGCCGTATGTGATGCCCGACGATCCGGAGCCCGGTTCGGTCGAGACCTTGCAGAAGGAAGCCGCCGAAGCGCGCGACCGGATGCTGCGGACGCTGGCCGAGATGGAGAATTTGCGCAAGCGCACCACCAAGGAGGTCGCCGACGCCAGGCTCTACGGGATCACCGGTTTTGCGCGCGACGTGCTCGATATCGCCGACAACCTCCAGCGTGCGCTCGATGCGGTGCCGGCCGAGGCGCGTGCCAATGCCGATCCCGGCCTGACCGCGCTGATCGAGGGCGTGGAACTCACCGAGCGCTCGCTGCTCAACGCGCTGGAGAAGCACGGCGTGAAGAAGTTCGATCCGCAGGGCCAGAAGTTCGATCCGAACTTCCAGCAGGCGATGTTCGAGGTGCCCGATCCGTCGGTGCCGTCGGGCACCGTGGTGCAGGTCGTGCAGGCCGGCTACACCATCGGCGAGCGCGTGCTGCGCCCGGCTCTCGTCGGGGTCGCCAAGGGCGGCGCCAAGGCGGCAGCCGCCGCCAACACCAACGAGCCGAACAACGCGGCGTAAGCCGCGCCTCGCCACGCGCACGACACGAGACCCCCATTCTGAGGAGCCGCGTTAGCGGCGTCTCGAAGGATGGAGGCCCCGCTGCTGCATCTCGGCCTTCATGGTTCGAGACGGCGCTTCGCGCCTTCTCACCATGAGGGTCAGGTAGCTTACGCCGTCACCGCGATATCGCCCGATTGGATCCGCTTCACGCCGGCCTTCGCCATGTCGGCCCAGGCCTTTGCCAGCGAGCCCTGGGTGTCGATGCCGCGGCAGGCGTCTTCCACCACATAGACCTCGAAGCCCGTCTTGCGCGCGTCGAGCGCAGTCCAGGCTACGCAGAAATCGGTGGCGAGCCCTGCGACGAACACGCGCTTGATCTTGCGCGACTTCAGGTAAGCGGCGAGCCCCGTGGTGGTCTTGCCGTCGGCTTCCATGAAAGCCGAGTAGCTGTCGACGTCCTTGTGAAAACCCTTGCGGATGATGAGCGCGGCCTGCGGGATCGACAGGTCCTTCGAGAGCGCGGCGCCGTCGGTGCCCTGCACGCAATGATCGGGCCACAGCACCTGCTTGCCGTACGGCAGGTCGATGGTCTCGAACGGCTTCTTGCCGGAATGGACTGACGCAAACGACACGTGCCCCGGCGTGTGCCAGTCCTGCGTCATCACGACATTGGCGAACGATTTTGCGATCTTGTTGATCACCGGCACCACCTGCTCGCCTTCCTTCACGGCGAGGCTGCCGCCGGGCAGGAAGCAGTTCTGCACGTCGATCACGAGCAGTGCGGAGGCATCGTCGGGTTTAATCGCCGACGCTGCCCAGAGCTTGCTTGAAACGAGGCTCGCGAGAGCAACAGTGGAAACGCCCGCGAGTACTTTGCGCCGATCCAGCATCGTACGTCCCTCCAGGAATGAACCAGGGAGGCAAGCGTAGTTCCATTTGTGTACAAACAAAAGCCCGAAAATACGGCCGGCTTTGGTCAGCTCTTGGGCTGGATGCCGTCGCGCACCGCGCGGAAGCGGGTGAACGCCTCCGACCACTGATCGCGCGGGGCGCTGGCGATGATGCGCAGCGACGTACCCCCACCGAAGCGGATCCACTGCACCACCGTGACCGCTGTCTTGTCCTTGCCGCTGACGCCGTCGAGGCGGGTTTCGATCGCCGGCTGGCCGTTGACGCGGATCGGCTCGGACATGGTGATTCTGGACTCGCGCATGCCCGGGATCTGCATCGCGGCCTCCTGCGCGAAGCGGGCGCGGTCTTCCGCCTGCTGCGGCGTTGCGCCGATGAGGCCGATGATCATGTACGGCTTTGGCTCGAAGCCGGTGGCCTCGTCGCCGTCGGCCAGCACGATGCTGGCGCCCGGCGACAGCGTACGGACGTTCTTGAAGGCGGCGAGATCGGTGATCCTGAACGGCATCTGCGCGAGCTGCTCGTCGACCGGCACCTCCTTGCGCGTGACGGCGGTGGCGAACATCTGACGCACCGCGTCGTCCGAATAGATCCTGGTGACGTTCTCAGGCACCTGCACGGCGACATAGCCGGAGAAGCCGGTGCCCGGCACGATCATCGAATAGCGCTTCACCGTCGCCGTGCCGGCCTTGCCGGTCTCGGCGGTGTAATAGGCAAGTCCCGCCGGCGTATCGAGCTTCTCCGGCTTGATGCCGCCGGGGCCGCCGGGATTGGCCTTGAAGGCGTTGGCAACCTCGCCATAGGCGTCGGGCGGCAGCTCGGTGACCAGCACCTTCACGCCTCCGTCGTCGCTCTCGAAGCCCGGAAAGGTCCTGGCCTGGGAGAGGCCGATCAACGGCACCATGCCGACGCGCAGGCCCGGCGGGAAGATGGCATCGGCCGCGAGGGCCGGAAGGGCGGAGGCAATGAGGAGGGCGAGCGCGGCAAGGGGGCGTATCAATTTCATGGTTAGTCTACTTGGTCCACATTGAGGCCGTTCGATGGTCGGCCGTCGGGCCTCTTTGTCGTGCGGGGCGCGGGCCCTGGCGGAGCTGTCCGGCCGCCCGGAGTCTTGTCGCCCGGACTTTTAACGGGTTTGGCTGCGCCGTAACAGGGTGGGGCACGATCGGGCATGGCCCCGGGGCTTGAGGACTGAACCCGTTAATAAACCCTCACTGTGAGCGCGCCGGAGAGGCCGATATGCCATTCCAAAACCCAATGTTTTCGCGGCTGAAACTTGCGTTCGGTCCTTGCGGGCAGGTCCCCCCCTCCTATATGAGGCTCAACCGTCGCAATATCGCGGATGTTTGATCTTAGGGGGTTTTGGATCGGGTGCCTTCTGGGCCCAACCAACCTGCCGCAAAAAGAAGGATATCAGGACCATGGGAAAGGTCATTGGGATCGACCTCGGCACCACGAACTCGTGCGTCGCCGTAATGGATGGCAAGAACGCCAAAGTTATCGAGAATTCCGAGGGCATGCGCACGACGCCTTCGATCGTCGCCGTCACGGACGACGGTGAGCGCCTCGTCGGACAGCCTGCCAAGCGCCAGGCCGTCACCAATCCCGAGCGCACCTTCTTCGCAGTGAAGCGCCTCATCGGCCGCCGCTACGACGACCCGATGGTCGAGAAGGACAAGAAGCTCGTTCCGTACAAGATCATGAAGGCTTCCAACGGCGACGCCTGGGTCGAGGCCGACGGCCAGACCTACTCGCCCTCGCAGGTCTCGGCGTTCATCTTGCAGAAGATGAAGGAGACCGCGGAAGCTCATCTCGGCCAGAAGGTCGACCAAGCCGTCATCACCGTTCCTGCCTACTTCAACGACGCCCAGCGCCAGGCGACGAAAGACGCCGGCAAGATCGCGGGCCTCGAAGTGCTGCGCATCATCAACGAGCCGACCGCGGCCGCGCTCGCCTATGGCCTCGACAAGACCAAGGCCGGCACGATTGCGGTGTACGACCTCGGCGGCGGCACGTTCGATATTTCGATTCTCGAGATCGGCGACGGCGTGTTCGAGGTGAAGTCGACCAACGGCGACACCTTCCTCGGCGGCGAGGATTTCGACATGCGCCTCGTCGGCTACCTCGCCGACGAGTTCCAGAAGGAGCAGGGCATCAACCTGCGCAACGACAAGCTCGCTTTGCAGCGCCTGAAGGAAGCTGCTGAAAAGGCCAAGATCGAGCTGTCCTCGACGACGCAGACCGAGATCAACCTGCCGTTCATCACGGCGGACCAGACCGGGCCGAAGCACCTGACCATGAAGCTCACCCGCGCCAAGTTCGAGGCGCTGGTCGACGACCTCGTGCAGAAGACCATCGAGCCCTGCCGCAAGGCGTTGAAGGATGCCGGCGTCACCGCCGGTGAGATCGGCGAAGTGGTGCTGGTCGGCGGCATGACCCGCATGCCGAAGGTCCAGGAAGTCGTGAAGCAGCTGTTCGGCAAGGAGCCGCACAAGGGCGTCAATCCCGACGAAGTCGTCGCGATCGGCGCTGCGATCCAGGCCGGCGTGCTCCAGGGCGACGTCAAGGACGTGCTGCTGCTCGACGTCACCCCGCTGTCGCTGGGCATCGAGACGCTGGGCGGCGTGTTCACCCGCATCATCGACCGCAACACCACGATCCCGACCAAGAAGAGCCAGGTGTTCTCGACCGCCGAAGACAACCAGAACGCGGTCACCATCCGTGTCTTCCAGGGCGAGCGTGAGATGGCCGCCGACAACAAGATGCTCGGCCAGTTCGACCTGATGGGCATTCCGCCGGCCCCGCGCGGCATGCCGCAGATCGAGGTGACCTTCGACATCGACGCCAACGGCATCGTCAACGTCTCGGCCAAGGACAAGGCGACCGGCAAGGAGCAGCAGATCCGCATCCAGGCCTCCGGCGGCCTGTCGGAAGCCGACATCGAGAAGATGGTCAAGGACGCCGAGGCCAATGCCGCGGCCGACAAGCAGCGCCGCGAGGCGGTCGACGCCAAGAACCATGCGGACGCGCTGGTGCATTCCACCGAGAAGGCGCTGGCCGAGCACGGCTCGAAGGTCGCCGAGACCGAGCGCCGCGCCATCGAGGATGCCGTCAGCGACCTCAAGGAAGCGCTGAAGGGCGACGATGCCGAGGCGATCAAGGCCAAGACCAACACGCTGGCCCAGGCTTCGATGAAGCTTGGCGAAGCCATGTACAAGCAGCAGGCCGAGGCCGACGCCAAGAAGGATGCTGCCAAGGACGACGTGGTCGACGCGGAGTTCACCGAAGTCGACGACGACAAGACCAACAAGAAGTCCGCCTAAGCCCTTAGAGGGTCATGATGCGGACGGCTTGCACCCACGCTGCGATCGCCTCCCCCCACAAGGGGGAGGCCGTCGTGCCGGGTCAGACGGGGCGCCTCCCCGTTACGATAGATCAACTCCCAGCCGCTATTTTGCATGCAGCCATGCAGCCCATTGTCGTGAGGCGAGGGGGTGCTCATATCGTCGCGTGGCGACGCTGTTTTGTCCCGGCCTAAACTGCGACCGAGCTCACAATGTCCACCAAGCGCTGTTATTACGAGACCCTCGAAGTCGACCGCGACGCCGACGAGTCGGTGCTGAAATCGTCCTTCCGCAAGCTGGCGATGAAATTCCACCCCGACCGCAATCCCGGGGACGACAGCAGCGAAGTTCGCTTCAAGGAGATCAACGAGGCCTACGAGGTCCTCAAGGACAAGGACAAGCGCGCAGCCTACGACCGTTATGGCCACGCGGCCTTCGAGCAGGGCGGCGGCTTCGGCAGCGGCGGCGCCGGTTTCGGCGCGGGCTTCGCCTCCTCTTTCTCCGACATTTTCGAGGACCTGTTCGGCATGGCCGGACAGCGCGGCCGCGGCGGCCGCGAGCGCGGGGCGGACCTGCGCTACAACATGGAGATCACGCTCGAGGAAGCCTTTGCCGGCAAGACCGCGCAGATCGAGATCCCGGTCTCCGTCACCTGCGAATCCTGCTCGGGCACCGGCGCCAAGGCCGGCACCAAGCCGAAGACCTGCTCGACCTGCGCCGGCGCCGGCCGCGTGCGGCAGTCGCAGGGCTTCTTCACGCTTGAGCGCACCTGCCCGGGCTGCCAGGGCCGCGGTCAGATGATCGAGGACGCCTGCCCGTCCTGCGCAGGACAGGGCCGCGTCACGCGCGAGCGGACACTGTCGGTCAATATTCCCCAGGGCGTCGAGGACGGCACGCGGATCAGGCTCGCCGGCGAAGGCGAGGCGGGGGTGCGCGGCGGTCCGTCCGGCGACCTCTACATTTTCCTGTCGCTGTCCCAGCACCAGTTCTTCCAGCGCGACGGCGCCGATCTGCATTGCCGCGTGCCGATCTCGATGGTCACGGCGGCCCTTGGCGGCGAGTTCGAGGTGCCGACCATCGACAAGGGCAAGTCCAAGGTGAAGATTCCGGCCGGAACCCAGTCCGGTCGCCGATTCCGCATTGCATCAAAGGGCATGCCGGTGCTGCGCTCGCGCCAGATGGGCGACATGTACGTCCAGGTCGCGGTCGAGACGCCGCAAAATCTCACCAAGAAGCAGCAGGAATTGCTGGCCGAGTTCGAAAAGCTCTCGTCCGGTGCGACCCAGCCGGAATCCGCGGGCTTCTTCGCCAAGGTCAAGGATTTCTTCGGTAATCGGGCGAATTGACTCGGCTTGACCGTATCGCCCGCGGCCTATACGTCTTTATGACCATTTTCTGACACGCCGCGGTCCCGCGGTCCCGTCCGGTCCAGACATGCCCATGCAATCGTCCGTGCGCGCGTTGAAGAAGCCCCGTCTCGACGACGAGGTCCGTTTTCTCCGGTCATGGATCGAAAAGCCGCTGCACATGGGTGCGGTGATGCCGTCGGGCCGGCTGCTCGCCCGCACCATGGCGCAATATGTCGATGTCGATTCGGATGCACCGGTGGTCGAGCTCGGGCCCGGCACCGGCGCCATCACCTCCGCGCTGATCGAGCGCGGCATCGACCAGAAGCGCCTCGTCCTGGTCGAATACAATCCCGGCTTCTGCGCGCTGCTGCGCGACCGCTATCCGCAAGCCAAGGTGGTGCAGGGCGACGCCTACCGCTTGCGCGACACGCTCTGGCACGTGCTGGGTGCGCCCGCGTCCGCCGTGGTCTCCGGCCTGCCGCTGGTCACAAAGCCGATGTTCACGCGCCTGAGGCTCATTCGCGACGCCTTCACGGCGCTCGCGCCCGGCGCGCCCTTCGTGCAGTTCACCTATTCGGTGGTGCCGCCGATCCCGAAATCGCTGCCCGGCGTGTCCACAGAGGCCTCGGAACGGATCTGGATGAACCTTCCGCCGGCCCGCGTCTGGGTGTATCGCAAGGACTAATTCCGCCGGCTTTCGTCTTCGCGCGGCGGATGCCTTTCGCCGAACGCGTTTTTCTGGATGCCCGCACCCAAGATCCTGGTCATTCCCGGCTCGCTGCGCACCGGCTCGCACAATGCGAAGCTGGCGGCGGTCGCCGCTTTCGAATTCGCGCAGGCCGGCGTCGACGTCGCCCGCGTCTCGCTCGCCGACTTCCCGCTGCCGATCTATGACGAAGACCTGTATGTGAAGTCCGGTGTGCCGAAGCACGCGGTCAACCTGAAGCGCATGATCGGCGCGCATCAGGGCGTGCTGATCGTGACGCCCGAATACAACGCCTCCGTGCCGCCGCTCCTGAAGAACGCGATCGACTGGGTCAGCCGCGTGCAGGATCCGCATGAAGCGCGCGGCGAGGTGTTTCGGGGTCGCGCCTTCGCGATCGCCGGCGCCTCGCAGAGCCGTCTCGGCGGCGCGCGTGCGCTTTCTGCGCTGCGGCTGATCCTGACCTCCTGCCACGCCAATGTGATAGCCAGCCAGCTCGCGCTCGCCTTTGCCGACCAAGCCTATGACGATATGGACAGGCTGAAGAACGAGGGCGATATCGCCGCGTTGAAGGACTTGGTGCGGCAACTGATCGACATTTCCCAACGCATGATGTGAGGTGACATGACGCAAGCCGAAATCGCCGCGAAAGACCGCCTGATCGTCCCGCTCGACCTGCCGAGCCCGGAGGCCGCGGAGGCGATGGTCGCAAGGCTCGGCGATAGCGTCACGTTCTACAAGATCGGCTATCAGCTCGCCTATGCCGGGGGCCTCCCGCTGATCGGAAAGCTCGCCGATCAGGGCAAGAAGGTGTTTGCCGATCTCAAGATGCACGACATCAGCAACACCGTGATGCGCGGCGTGGAAAGCGTCGCCAAATCGGGCGCGACCTTCCTCACCGTGCATGCCTATCCGCAGACCATGAAGGCAGCCGTTGAAGGTCGCGGCAAATCGGGCTTGAAGATTCTCGCGGTCACCGTGCTGACCTCGTACAATGATGACGATCTGCATGCGGCCGGCTACCGCCTCGGCGTCTCCGAACTCGTCGAAGCGCGCGCGCAGCAGGCGCAGGTGCTCGGCATCGACGGCCTCGTCTGCTCGCCGGAGGAAGCCGGCGCCCTGCGCAAGATCGTCGGCCACCAGATGAACCTCGTCACGCCCGGCATCCGGCCGGCCGGGGCGGCCGCCGGCGACCAGAAGCGCATCATGACGCCGGGACGCGCGATTGCCGCGGGCGCGGACTATCTGGTGGTCGGACGCCCGATCGTCGAAGCCGCGGATCCCAAGGCGACGGCCGAGGCCATCCAGGCCGAGATCGCGCGGGCGCTCACCTGAACATCACAAGGAGAAGAAGAATGGCAGCAAAAGGCTACTGGATCGGCCGCGTCGACGTTCACAATGACGAGGGCTACAAGCCCTATGCGGCCGCCAATCTCGCGATTTTCAAGAAGTTCGGCGGACGCTACGTGGTTCGCGGCGGCAAGCTCACCAGCGTCGAAGGCCATAGCCGCGCCCGCAACGTCGTGATCGAATTCCCGAGCTACGAGGCCGCGCTCGCCTGCTACAACTCGCCAGAATACCAGGCCAACATCAAGGTGCGCCAGCCGCACTCGATCGCCGACCTCATCGTCATCGAGGGCTACGACGGCCCGCAGCCGTAGGACGGCTGAGCCGCGATCTCATCTTACCCTCCCCTGGAGGGGGAGGGTCGCTGAGCATGTCGCGAAGCGAGATGCGCAGCGGGGTGGGGTGATCTCTCCACTCGGGCGCTGTTGGTCGCGGAGGGACCGTCACCCCATCCCGTCACGCAATCTCGCTTTGCTCGATCGCGTGCCGACCCTCCCCCCTCCAGGGGAGGGTAAGAGCGTCCCGCAGCTGATGCCCCTCGGTTGCCGGAACAGCATCCCCCCGCTACAACGGGCCCCGAGAGGATCACATCATGTCCGACATGCGCTTGATTGTTGCTGGAGCTGGCGGCCGGATGGGCCGGGCGCTGACGCGTGCGATTTCCGAGACCGAAGGCGCGGTGCTGGCCGGCGCGTTGGAGGCGCCGGGCTCGGAACTGCTCGGCAAGGACGCCGGTGTGCTCGCAGGTCTCCCGGCCAACGGCGTGATGCTTTCGGCCGATCTCTGGGCCATGACGGCGGAGGCTGACGGCATTCTCGATTTCACCGCGCCGGCCGCGACCATCGCCAACGTGGCGATCGCCGCGCAGCGCGGGCTCGTTCACGTCATCGGCACGACCGGCCTCTCGGCGTCGGATGACGCGGTGATCAAGAGCGTCACCAACCGCGCCGTTGTCGTCAAATCCGGCAATATGAGTCTCGGCGTCAATCTGCTCACCGCGCTGGTCAAGCGCGTGGCGCAGTCGCTGGGCGACACGTTCGATATCGAGATCGTCGAAACCCATCACCGTGCCAAGGTCGATGCGCCCTCGGGCACGGCGCTGATGTTGGGTGAAGCCGCAGCCAGCGGCCGCGGCATTTCGCTCAGGGATCATTCGGCCCGCGGCCGCGACGGCGTCACGGGCGCGCGTCGAACCGGTGACATCGGCTTTGCCTCGCTGCGCGGCGGCACCGCGGCCGGCGATCACAGCGTCAGCTTCCTCGGGCCGTTCGAGCGCCTGACACTGTCGCACCACGCCGAGGATCGCATGCTGTTCGCTCATGGCGCGCTGAAGGCCGCGCTGTGGGCCCATGGCAAGAAGCCGGGCCTCTACTCGATGGCCGATGTGCTCGGTCTCGCCGATATCTGAACAATCGAACGCAACGAACGGAAAGCAGGAATGAGCGAACGTCTTCTCGTGCTCGTGCGCCACGGCCAGAGCGAATGGAATCTGAAGAACCTGTTCACGGGATGGAAGGATCCCGATCTCACTGAACAGGGCGTGGCGGAAGCCAAGGAAGCCGGCCGCAAGCTGAAGGCGAAGGGCCTCGTCTTCGACGTCGCCTTCACCTCGGTGCTGACGCGCGCCCAGCACACGCTCGATCTCATTCTCACCGAGCTCGGCCAGACCGGGCTGCCCACATCGAAGGACCTCGCGCTGAACGAGCGCGACTATGGTGATCTCTCCGGCCTCAACAAGGACGACGCCCGCAAGAAATGGGGCGAGGACCAGGTCCACGTCTGGCGCCGCTCGTTTGACGTGGCGCCGCCCGGCGGCGAAAGCCTGAAGGACACGCTCGCACGCGCACTGCCCTATTACGTGCAGGAGATCCTGCCGGGCGTGCTCAACGGCAAGCGTACGCTGGTCGCCGCCCACGGCAACTCGCTGCGCGCGCTGATCATGGTGCTGGAGAAGCTCTCGCCCGAAGGCATCCTGAAGCGCGAGCTCGCCACCGGCGTGCCGATCATCTACCAGCTCAATGCGGATTCGACCGTGGCGTCGAAGCTGGATCTGGCGGGGTAGGCCTCGCCACAAACGCAGAGCCGTAGGGTGGGTTAGCGCAGCGTAACCCACCACTTCTGCCACCGCAGAAACCAAAGAGGTGGGTTACGCTAGCGGACTACGCTTCGCGCAGCCGCAAGCTAACCTTGCTGCGTCATAAACGCTCTAACTCCTCATCCTGAGGAGCTTGCGAAGCAAGCGTCTCGAAGGATGTGGGCCACAGGCGGGGCCTCATGGTTCGAGACGCGCTTCGCGCTCCTCACCATGAGGGTTAGTGAAACAGTAAGGCTAACCCACTCTACGGCATCTCGCCCTACTGCACCCCGACCCGCCCGGCTTCCCAGCCCAGCATCGCCTGCTTGCGGGTGACGCCCCAGTGATAGCCGGTCAGCTTGCCGTCCTTGCCGAGTGCGCGGTGGCAGGGCACGACGAAGGACACCGGATTCCTTCCGACCGCGGCGCCTACTGCGCGTGAGGCCTTCGGACTGTTGATCTTGCAGGCGATGTCCGAATAGGACACCGCGCGACCCATCGGGATCCGGAGCAGCGTCTCCCACACCCGCACCTCGAAATCGGTACCGATCAAGACGACGCGCAGCGGTTGATCCGGTCGCCACAGTTTTGTGTCGAAGATACGCTGGGCGAGCGGCGCGGTGCCCTCATGGTCCTCGACGTAAGTGGCGTTCGGCCAGCGCCGCATCATGTCTGCGAGTGCGGCCTGCTCCTCGTTCGCGTCGGCGAAGGCAAGCCCCGACAGGCCGCGAGTGGTCGCGATCACGATCGCGGTGCCGAAGGGGCAGGGATGGAAGCCGTAACGCAGCGTCAGGCCCGCGCCGCCGTTCTTCCATTCGCCCGGCGACATCGCTTCGTGAGTCACGAAGAGATCGTGCAGCCGTCCCGGACCCGAGAGGCCAGAGTCGAGCGCGGCGTCGAGGATGCTCGCGGAATCGCGCAGCAGATTCCTGGCGTGGTCGAGCGTCAGCGCCTGCATGAAGGCTTTTGGCGTGATGGACGCCCAGCGACGGAACAGATGGTGCAGCTCATCCGGCGTGACGCCGGCCGCATCCGCCATCGCCTCGATGGTCGGCTGCGCGCGCCAGTTCTCCGAGATGAAGGCGATCGCGCGACGCACGGAATCGTAATCCCGCAGCGCGGCGTTCTGGGAGCCCGGCTTGGCCAGGCGATGGTCATGTATGGCGAGGGTCATCATGTCCGGAAATGTAGGAGGAGGAGCGGCCGCAAACCACCCGATTTCCGACAGGGTTCAAGCGATCGGATTGTAGGTCGGGCCGCGCTTGGCGGCGTTCAATGCCTCCAGTAAGGCTTTGGCAAAGCTTGCCTTTTCGTCGGGCCCCAAAAAACTGCCGATCGACAGGCGGCGGCCGCGGGAGATCAGATAGACCCGCTCAATGCCGAACTCCTCGTCGGCCTCGAGATCGAGCTTCACCCAGAGCGGATTGAACGCCCATTCGGCGACATGGCCGCGATGGCTGACCCGCCGCACGCGCAATTCCGAAACCGTAACCACGATCTCCTCGCTCGCCCGCGCGGTACGGAAATTGACCTTGAAGGCCCACCAGATCACCAGCACGTCGAGGCCGAAAAAGCCGAACACCGGCCAGGCGCCCATCATCAGAAAGACCATCCCGGTCACAAAACTGACGAGGCTCAGGAACAGCATCACCGCGAGAAAGCCGGTGCGATTCAGCGAGCGATGCGGCGTCAGCAGCGCAGCGAAGATCTGCACCTCGCCGTGGCCTTCAGATTCCCTGCGCTCAAATTCGTTGCCTGTGCTCATGGCCTGTCAGTATATCCCGGTCATGGCAAAAATCACCCGCAAGACGGCCGTCCGCAAATCCCCTGTGCCGAAGAAGAAGGCAAAGGCGAAAGCCACCAAGCCCGCGCGGGCCGCCAAGACATCGGCAAAGACATCGGCGAAGACATCGCTCAAGGCCATAAGGCCCAAGACCGTTAAACCTTGGACGCGGGCCGAGATCCACGAGGTCTTCTCCCGCTTCCGCAAGGCCAACCCGGAGCCGAAGGGGGAACTCGAGCATCTCAATCCCTTCACGCTGCTCGTTGCCGTCGTTCTGTCGGCGCAGGCCACTGACGCCGGAGTCAACAAGGCGACGCGCGAATTGTTTCAGGTCGCGGACACTCCGCAGAAGATGCTCGATCTCGGTGAGGAGCGCCTGCGCGATTACATCAAGACCATCGGCCTCTACCGCACCAAGGCGAAGAACGTGATCGCGCTGTCGGCCAAGCTATTGACCGATTTCGGCGGCGAGGTACCGCGCACGCGCGCGGAGATCGAGTCGCTGCCGGGCGCCGGGCGCAAGACCGCCAATGTCGTACTCAACATGGCCTTCGGCGAGCACACCATGGCAGTCGACACGCATGTCTTCCGCGTTGGCAATCGCACAGGGCTTGCGCCCGGCAAGACGCCGCTCGAGGTCGAGCTCGGTCTCGAAAAGGTGATCCCGGCGGAGTTCATGCTGCATGCCCATCATTGGCTGATCCTGCACGGCCGCTATACTTGCCTCGCGCGCAAGCCACGCTGCGAGGTATGCCTGATCAACGATCTCTGCCGGTGGCCGGAGAAGACGGGCTACTGAGAAGCGTGCCACGCCTCTCCGCCGTCATTGCGAGCCACCGGGTCCGCGCGTAGCGCGGCCCGATGACAGGCTCCGCGAAGCAATCCAGATTCTATCCGCGGAAGCAGTCTGGATTGCTTCGTCGCTTCAGCGCAAAATTGCTTCGCAATTTGTTGCGAGCTCCTCGCAATGACGGGTCCATCTATCGCACCGGCACGCCGCTCCTGCGCCTTGGCTCGATCAGCTCCGGCCGTCGACCGGACAGGCGCTTGTGCATGTGGACCATGAAGGCCATGCCGAAGATCGGCGTCGCCAGATTGACGATCGGGATCGAGACGAAGGCGGCGATGATCAGGCCGGCGGCGAAGATCGTCGCCGCGTTGTCGCGCCGCATCGCCTTGGCTTCCTCCGGCGAGCGGAACCGCATCGCGGCAAGCTCGAAATATTCGCGGCCCAGAAGCCACGCGGTGGCGAGGAAGAAGATCAAAAAGCCGGCGCCCGCCAGGAACACGAAGGGCAGCACGATCAGATAGACCAGGATGGTCAGCAGCGCCGTCTTGACGCCCTCGTGGATGGCCATCGTGAACGGCAGCGCAACGCCGGGCCGCTCGGCCGGATAGTGCTCGCGCTCGACGTGATCGGCGACCTCGTCGACGAACAGGCTCGCCACCAGCGAGGTGATCGCGGGCATCAACAGGATTCCGCCGAACACCACGCCAAGGCCGGCGGCGATCGAGACGATCCAGGACAGCACTTCCAGCGCGGAGTGCCAGCCGGGGCCGAGCAGCCCCTCGAGCCAGACTTCGCCATAGGTGGCAAACCAGCTGAGCAGCCGCTGCAAGCCGATCGCGAGCACGGTGATCAGCACGAGCGCGACGCCGATCGAGCGCCACAGGATCGAGCGCATCGGCGGCGAGATGATCTGCGACAGTGCTTTGACGGCGGCGTCAAGCATCGAGGTCCCTCTCACGAGAATTCACTCGCGAGAGGTAGACATGCAGGCCCCTTTCGGCAAGAGAGGCCGATCTGCCCAAGCGTGCGGCCTATTGTTCGGCCGCGATGCTGGCCCAGCAGGTGATCGCGCTACAGACCGAGCTCCAGCGGCCGAAGCCCTTGTAGATCTGGGCGGCGACCTGCTCCTGCTGCTTCAAAGTGCCCTCGGCCTTGATCTGCGGATCGGAGACGTTGCGGATCGCAAGCCAGCGCGGCGCCTTCGCGCCCATGTCCTTGGCGACCAGCCCCAGGATCGCGTCGCCCATCTCGGAGACGTCGCCGAGCCCCTGGAGATGGAAGTGATCGTCCGAGGTGTCGAAGCCGAAGAAGTCGGTGGTGACCACGGACGAGTTCAATCCGCCCGGCTTCACCACGAAGATTTTTGGCGGCCTCGTATTGTCCTTCGGCAGCTGGCCGGCATTGGCCTTGAACAGCGTCTTGGCCTGCGCAAAGCGCGTCGTCTTTGCCGACCTGCTCGAAAAATGCTCCTGCGCGAAAGGCTGCTTCTTGAATTTCGACAGGCAGTCGAAGCGAACGATCGGGCTGACGATGACGTCGCCGACCTCGACGTCCTTGCCGATGCCGCCGGCGGTTCCCGTGGTGATGACGAGCGAGGGCTGCACTTCCTGGATGATCTGGCGCCAGACGTCGATGTTCGGCAATTGCGGGCCGTCCTGTGACATGTGCGAATCGGATTTGAAGATCACGACCTTCTTCTTGCCGATCGTCGTGGTCCAGTAGGTGCCGAGCCGTTTCAGCTCCATGGCCGGGCAGCCGTTGCGCATCTTCCTAGAGATGGTCGTAAAATTGTGCGTGTAGGGGAGGTAGTCGTTGCGGGAGTCCTTGCCCGGCGTCAGGACGCGGCTGAGCGCATGGCCCTCGTCGACGGTCCAGGTCACCACCAGCACGTCCGCGCGCGGCAGCGCGCTGTTGCCGTTGCCCTTCGGCTTCGGCCCGGTCTGCGGTGCGAGCCCCTTCGGCCAGGGAATGTCGGTGAAGCGCGACAGTCCGGTCGCGGTCGAGAAGGCCATGAACTCGCGGCCCGCAGGCGATTCCGAATCGAAGTCGATGATCTCGCGCTGAAAATCTTCCGGAGAAACTGTTGTGGACCGCTTCACCGCCGCGTCCGCCAGACGCTTGACGGTGAAGGTCTCGCGCGGCGGCGGTGTCGTGATCGGATCGAAACCAAGATTTGTCTGAACCCATTTGCGGTCAGCCAGCATCGTACGCTCCTGCGCCAATTGATTTTGACGGTATCTTCCATTGGTCGGCCAAGCAGGCCGACGGTTGCAATTTTAAATCGAGTTCGCCGATATCAATTGGTCCGAGCCGCTGACCAATTCCGCTCCGGATTGGGCTGTCGATGTTTTGAGCTGCAAGACAAAGGCTTCTCTGAAAAAAATATCGTCCAATATCTGAACCAATGACTATTCCAGATTACACCTATAGTTGAATACCGGCAATCGCCCTTCCAATCACAAACGGAGGAAGTCATGGCAGGTACGATCAAACGCGTGGCACTGGCGAATAGCGCACGGAAGTTGCCGAAGGGGGCCAAGCTCGTCGGCGCGGCCGATTCCAAGCAGGAGATCGAGATCAGCGTCCGCCTGCGCGCCAAGCGCTCCGACGATGACACCGTGATGGCGCTGGGTGCGCAATTGCCGCGTGAACGGCAATATCTTTCCCGCAGCGAATTTGCCGAGCAGATGGGCGCCGATCCCGCTGACGTCGCCAAGATCGACAATTTCGCCCACCACCACGATCTCAACGTCAAGAGCGTGCATCTGGGCTCGCGCACGGTAAAGCTGACCGGCACGGTGAAGGCGATGAGCGCAGCCTTCGGCGTCAAGCTCAACAAGGTCAAGCACGAGGGCGCGACCTATCGGATGCGCAAGGGCAACGTGCAGATACCGGCCGAGCTCGAGGGTATCGTCATTGGCGTGCACGGGCTCGACAATCGCCCGGTCGCGCGTCCGCACTTCCGGCACAAGCGGATCGGACGGGCGGCGATCGCGCGCGCGGCGCAGAACCGCAGCTTCTCGGTCCAGCAGATCGCCCAGCTCTACAACTTCCCGGACGGCGAGACCGGCGCCGGCCAGTGTATCGCCATCATCGAGCTCAACGACATCGACCAGAAGGGAAAGCCGATCGGGGCCGGCTACAAGACGTCGGACCTGAAGACGTTCTTCAAGAAGGCCGGCATCCCGATGCCGCATATCGCGCCGGCGAGCGTCGACGGCGGGGCCAACAAGCCCGGCCATTCCGAGGCCGACGGCGAGGTCGTGCTGGATATCGAGATCGCAGGCGCCGTTGCGCCGGGGGCCAATATCGTGGTCTATTTCGCGCCCAACACCACCAACGGCTTCATCGATGCGGTCAAGGCCGCAGTCCACGACACCGCGCGAAAACCATCGGTGATCTCGATCAGCTGGGGCGGCCCGGAAGATCCGCAAGGCTCGCAGCAATTCGTCGACGGCCTGAATGAGGCGATCCGCGACGCAGCGGCGATGGGAGTCACGGTCTGTGTCGCCTCTGGCGACAACGGCTCGGCCGACATGGGCGAAGGATGGGACGGCAAGCCCCATGCGGATTTCCCGGCGTCGAGCCCATTTGCGCTGGGCTGCGGCGGTACCAATCTCAGGGCGCCGAACGGTCATATCGAAGAGGTGGTCTGGAATGGCGGGCCGGAGGATGGCGCGGGCGGCGGCGGGGTGAGTGTCGTGTTCGCGCAGCCGAAATACCAGGCCAACGCCCATGTCCCGAAATCGCCGACGCATCAGAGCGGGCGCGGCGTGCCCGACGTCGCGGGCGACGCCGATCCGGCGACCGGCTATCAGATCTTCCTCAACGGCGTCGGCACCACGATCGGCGGCACCAGCGCGGTGGCGCCGCTGATGGCCGGTTTGATCGCGCGGATCAATGAGGCGACGACGAAGAAATTCGGCAAGACGGTCGGTTTCATCAATCCGCTGATCTACGCGCCGAATGCGCAAGCCGCGTTCCGCGACATCACCAGCGGCAACAACGACATCACCGGCCAGTTGCACGGCACGTACAAGGCGGGCCCCGGCTGGGACGCCTGCTCCGGTCTCGGCGTTCCCAACGGCTCGGCGTTGCAGGACCTGCTGGCGGCTTGATCACGGGTGCTTCGCCCTCTCCCCGCCCTTCGCGGGGAGAGGGCGGGAGCGAAGGGCTGTGGGCGCAATCGCGGCGAGAGTCAGACTCGCCGAAAGCGTCCCCCGTCATGGCAATGACGGCGGAGCGTGCGGCACTTACGCGAATCTCACCGACACCTTCTGGCGGCAGGTCACGCGCCATGCGGAAGGCGAATTCCGGCTCGCCCACCCGCATCTCGTTGCCCGCCATCGAGGCCGTGCCGCCATCGGCAATGACGGTGTCGCTCAGGATGCGCCCGGCCATGGGGCCCCTGACATTGATGTGCTTCTGGCCGGCCTCGCTGGTCGCCGCGATCTTCCAGCCGAACCGCTTGCCGCTCGAAGAGGATTCGAGCGCGGCCTGGATGGCCCTCCGTGCGTGTGCGTGGACGCAAGGAGCTCTCGAGCGTGTCGAGCTTGGTGCCGGCATGCCAGTGACCCGCAAGTACGTGCGAGGCAGCCCGGATCTGGTTCTGGTCGAGCATGGTCCTCACCCGATGATGATTCTTGTCTTTGGTCCGAGCCGCCGCAGCAATTGCAGCATCGCGGCTTGCGTCATCGAGACGCAACCTGCGGTCGGGCCGAAATTGTCGCGCGCCAAATGCAGGAACACCGCACTGCCACGGCCGGCGATGCGCGGCCGCGTATTGTGGTCGATCTCGACGATGAAGTCATAGAGCTGGTCGGCGCGCGTCAGCCGGTCACCGCCCTGTCCCGCTCCCCGCCGGATCGGCCGGTTGTAGTGACGGTCGCTTGGGTCTTCGCACCAGGCGTCCTCAGGCTGGATGGCGCGGACCGGCAGAAAGGTCTGCGGCCGGCGGTGACGGTCGCCCCTCCACCAGAGCTGCCGCGGCCGAAAACTGCCCTTCGGCGTGCCACCATCGCCCTCGCGCTTATTTGCGCGAATGCCGCCGCGTCCGAGTGCCACGGGAATCGCCAGGGATCCGGCTGTCAGCCAGCCCCGCCGCGGATTACCGGCCGACGCCCTCACCCGGATCGATGAAAGCGGACTGTTCTTGCTGTAAGTGGTTGATATAACATGTTTTTTCATCTGAAGGCGCGGTGTCGGCTTCATTACAGGACATTCATCGAATTGTCCTGCTATTGTGGGTTAGAGTAGTTCTGGCTTGTGAATCGGTAACAGCCCACTACTTCAAGACGAACAACAATAATAACGGCGACCTCTAACTTACCAATCGCAGCTCTCACGCGGCATGCGCGCGTCGGAGTTCGACTCCAAAAGGATGACCCCATGGCCAATGCCCGCAAGATCCTGATCGTGGATGACGATTCCGATCTGCGCGATACGTTGGTGGAGCAATTATCGCTACACGAAGAGTTCGAAGCCTCGGCAGTCGATACCGGTGCGAAGGGCGCGAGCGCCGCAAAGGCCAATTCCCCCGATCTCGTGCTGATGGATGTCGGCCTGCCCGACACCGATGGCCGCGAGGTGGTGCGTAGCTTGCGCAAGGGCGGCTTCAAGGCCCCGATCATCATGCTGACCGGGCACGATACGGATTCCGACACGATCTTGGGGCTGGAATCCGGCGCCAACGACTATGTGGCAAAGCCCTTCCGCTTCGCGGTGCTGCTGGCGCGCATCCGCGCCCAGCTTCGCCAGCACGAAGCCAGCGAGGACGCGGTGTTCTCGGTCGGCCCCTACAGTTTCCGCCCGGGCTCGAAAATGCTGACTGCCGCCAACGCCCGCAAGGTGCGCCTCACGGAGAAGGAAACCGCCATCCTGCGTTTCCTCTACCGGGCCGGCCAGATGCCGGTCTCGCGCGAGACCCTGCTGCAGGAGGTCTGGGGCTACAATTCCGGGGTCACCACCCACACGCTGGAAACTCATATCTACCGCCTCCGCCAGAAGATCGAGAAGGACGCGGCCAATCCGGAAATCCTGGTCACGGAAGCCGGTGGCTACAAGCTGGTGCCGTGATACGCTCCGATGGTCCCGCGAATCGTTCTAGATCGCGGGCCCTTGAGCCACGGACCTGAATGTCAATCGACGATGACGTAGCGCTGCTCGAGCGTGTCCCGACACTGCGCCTGTTGGGAGACGCCTCGCTGCGCATGTTGGCGATCGGCTCCGAGC
This sequence comes from Bradyrhizobium sp. CB82, assembly GCF_029714405.1. NCBI lineage: Bacteria > Pseudomonadati > Pseudomonadota > Alphaproteobacteria > Hyphomicrobiales > Nitrobacteraceae > Bradyrhizobium > Bradyrhizobium sp. CB82. The sequence goes on from NZ_CP121650.1 coordinate 228,436, forward strand.
AGCGCGATTTCGTGCGCGGCGATGTGCTCTTCAACCAGGGCGACGATGCGGACGCCGGCTTCGTGGTTCAGCGCGGCGCCTTTCGCGTCGAGGACGGCGCCGGCGCCGAGATGATCGCCGGCCCCGGGACGCTGATCGGCGAGCTCGCGCTCGTGGTGCCGATGAAGCGGCCCTCGAGCGCGACCGCGCTGGAGCATTCCTCCGTCATCCGCGTCGCCCGCAGCCTGTTTCAGCGCGTCTTGGAAAGCGACCCCGCCGCCGCCCGCCGCCTCCGCGACGAGTTCGCGATCCGGTCGAGCCAGATCGCGAGCGATATTTTGATGGCGGGCTCGAAGCTGAATTCGTAGCAGCCCCTCATGGTGAGGAGGCGCGTCAGCGCTGTCTCGAACCATGAAGGCCCGGATCTCGCCAGTGGTCATCCTTCGAGACGACCGCTTCGCGGTCTCCTCAGAGGCTGTGAATCTTTTTGACTGCTCGCAAGCGGTATAGCCGAAAGCTGGTGCTGTGTGATTCTCTTGCGGTGATGGATTCGCAGGAGGGATGATGGCCGCTGATGAATTGTTTGGGGATCTGCCGGAGCAGGCAAAGCCGCAAGCCGGTGCGGCGCCGCTCGCAGCGCCGCGACTTCGTGAGCCCCAACGCGATCAAATCGAGTTGCGAGCAGTGGATATCGAGAGCCTGATCGGGGAAGACCATCCGGTGCGCCTGATCTGGTCCTATGTCGAGGAACTCGACCTGAGTGAGCTGGAGAACCGGATCAAAGCGCGGGGCGATCGGCCCGGTCACCCCGCGACATCGCCGCGGCTTTTGCTGGCGCTGTGGCTCTATGCCACCAGCGAGGGCGTCGGCAGCGCGCGCGCGTTGGAGCGGCTTTGCGAGAGCCATGACGCCTATCGTTGGCTGTGTGGCGGGGTGTCGGTGAACCATCACACGCTGGCGGACTTCCGGGTCGGTTGCGCCGACCTGCTCGACCGGCTGCTTTGCGAGCATTTGGCGGTGCTGGCGAAGGTCGGCCTCGTCAATCTGGAAACGCTGGCGCAGGACGGTGTTCGGGTCCGGGCCAGCGCCGGGGCCGCTTCGTTCCGGCGGGAGGCGACGCTCGATCGGCACCTGGCCTTGGCTGAGGCGGTGGTGGAAGACCTCAAACGCGAGGTTGACGCTCGTTCGGATGCTAGCAATCAGCGCATGAAGGCCGCCAAGGAGCGCGCCGCGCGTGAGCGCAGAGCGCGCGTCAAAGCGGCGCAGACGGCGCTCGCCGAAATCAAGCAGCAGCGCAAGGAGCGCGAAGAAAAGCGCGGCAACGGCAAGAAGCCGAAAGAGCCGCGGGCCTCCACGACAGACGCCGACGCACGGGTCATGAAGATGGCCGACGGCGGCTTCCGCCCCGCCTACAACGTGCAGGTGACGAGTGCCGCCGGCCAGCCGATCGTCGTTGACATCAAGGTCTGCAACACCGGGTCCGACCGCGGCCTGATGCGGCCCATGCTGGAGCGGCAGCGCGCGCGTCCTGGCGGGTTGCCCAAGGACCATCTCGTCGATGGCGGCTTTGGCAGTGCCGAGGACATCGAGTGGGCGCACGCCGAGGGCATCGATATCTTTTGCCCGCCCACTCAATCCAAGCACGGCACCGATCCCCATCTACCGCGACGCGGCGGCGGCCCGGGGGTGTTGGCCTAGCGTGCGCGCATGGCGAGCGAAGAGGGCAAGGCCCGATACAAGCCCCGGTCGATTTGCGAGTGCATACATGCCCGCTGGCGCAACTGGGACCTGCGCCAATTGACCGTGCGCGGCTTCGAAAAGGTCCGCGCCGTCGTGCTCTGGTACGCCCTCGCCAACAACATCCTGCAAGGCAACCGCCTCGCTAGCGCATAGAGGAGCGTTCATCGACATCCCCCAACCTCGCCACAGCCGCCCAGCCCACGCGTTGCCACGACGAGGAACTGCCACATCCTTCGATGACCACGCAAAACGAGAAAGATTGGCAAGCTCTCAGGATGAGGACCGGGTGCGGAGATCACACCTCCAGCGTCACCGTTACCGGCACGTGGTCCGACGGCCGTTCCCAGCTCCGGGCATCGCGAAGAATCCTGAAATCCTGCAACATGTCCTTGAGCGCGCGTGAGACCCAGATGTGGTCGAGCCTGCGGCCGCGGTCGCCGACGGTCCAGTCGGCGGCGCGATAGCTCCACCAGGTGTAGACTTTCTCCGTCATCGGAATCCGTTCGCGCGCAACGTCGATCCATTCACCGGCGGAGAGCGCCGCCAGCAGCTTCTCGCATTCGATCGGAGTGTGCGAGACCACCTTCAGGAGCTGCTTGTGCGACCAGACGTCGTTCTCATGTGGCGCCACGTTGAGATCGCCGACCAGGATGTGGCGGTCCTCCCCGCGCGGATGCAGCGGCTCGCAGGCCTTTAGTTCGTCGAGGAAGCGAAGCTTGTGGTCGAACTTCTCGTTCAGTGCGGGATCGGGAATGTCGCCGCCGGCGGGGACGTAGAAATTGTGCAGCACCAGCGGCTTTGCGATGTTCGCCTTCCCGCCGAACGACACCGAGATGTGGCGCGAATCCACCTTGTCGCAGAAGGTGCGGATATCGGTGTTCTCGAACGGAATCTTCGAGACGATGGCGACGCCGTGATAACCCTTCTGCCCGTTCAGCGCGACGTGTTCATAGCCGAGCCGCTTGAAGCGCTTCAGCGGAAAGGCATCGTCGATGCACTTGGTCTCCTGGAGGCACAGCACGTCCGGCCGCGCGCTCTTGAGGAATTTGGCGACGAGATCGATGCGAAGCCGCACCGAATTGATGTTCCAGGTTGTCAGGGAAAGACGCATGAGGGATGCGTCATAGCATGGATTGCAAGTTGGGAATCACTGGGAGCCACGGCCAATCAAGGCCATCCACGGCAATCTCTCGTGCCCCGGACGCGGCGCGGCACCGAAAGCGCGTTCACGCGCGTCTTTGACGCGCTATGGTGACGTGCTGCTGAGCCGGGCCTATAACCGATTTATCCCCGCTTCTGGGTCCCGGCTCGGCGTCGCATCGCTTCGCGCTGCGCCGCGTCCGGGACACGAGAAAGCTCAACCAGGCGACGGTACGTTGTAGTTGGTGAAGTCGATCTTGAACATGTTCGGATCGAGCTTCTTGGTGCTGTCGAGATTATAGACCGCGAAGGTGGTGTCGTAGCCCTGCGGGTCGGTCACCGTCCATTGCTTCAACTGGCCGTCCTTGGCGCCGACCATCAGCAACAGGCGGCTGGTGCCGATCAGCGCCTGCTTCTCCTCGATGGTGACGCTGATGAAGAGATCGTCCGCGCTGACGTTGATGACGTTGGTGTCCTTCATCAGGTCGATACGGTCCGAGAGCAGGAAGCGGAGCGGTGTCTGCGACAGCGGATAGACGTCCTGGGTCGCGAGCTTGCGGTCGCGCACCACGAGCGAGGATCCGTCGGCGATGATGTCGATCGGATTGGGCGGATCGTATTCGACGCGCATCTTGCCGGGCTTCTGGATGTAGAAGTCGCCTTGCGTCTTGCTGCCGTCGGGCCCGACCTGCACGAAATTGCCGACCAGCGTCTGCAACGAGGACAGATAGGCGCTGACCCTGGCGGCCTGTGCCTTCTGCTTGTCGTCAAAAGTCTGGAAGATGCTGCTCGGCACGTTGCGGCGCGGATCCGGAATGATCGGATTGGGCGGCGCCTGGGTGGCTCCGGTCGTGGCGGCCCCGCCGCTTGTTTGTCCGCCGTCGCGGCCCTTCGGCGCGGGTTTCGGAACGGGCACGGTCTGCGCGAACGAGGTCGCGCTGGCGGCAGCCATCGAGGCGGTGATGACGAGCATGCCCGCCAGCCGCGCGCTGCGCGCAGCGAAGGAGGCAGCAAAACGAGTATCTGGATTTCCGGTCAACGCGTCGTCCTGTGTGGCTGGGCGCCCTTTTACCGTGATTTCGGTCAAAAGCGGATATCGTTTTTGCGTGAAAAACTCATTGTGAGGTCGGCTCGAGCGCGACGCCTCACATATGGCTGTCCTCTTCCTCGACCAGAATCTCGCGTTTGCCGGCATGATTGGCCGGTCCGACAATGCCTTCCAGTTCCATGCGCTCCATCAGCGAGGCGGCGCGGTTGTAGCCGATCTGGAGCCGGCGCTGGATGTAGCTGGTGGAGGCCTTGCGGTCGCGTTTGACGATCGCAACGGCCTGGGCGAACAGGTCGCCGCCGCCATCCGCACCCATGCCGGTGGCGTCGAAAACCGCGCCGTCTTCGCCCTCGGCAGGTTCTTCCGCGGTCACCGCTTCGAGATATTCCGGCTGTCCCTGGGTCTTGAGGTGACGCACCACCTTCTCGACTTCCTCGTCGGAGGCGAACGGGCCGTGCACGCGGCTGATGCGGCCACCGCCGGCCATGTAGAGCATGTCGCCCTGGCCGAGCAGTTGCTCGGCGCCCATCTCGCCCAGGATCGTGCGGCTGTCGATCTTGGAGGTGACCTGGAAGGCGATGCGTGTCGGGAAGTTCGCCTTGATGGTGCCGGTGATGACGTCGACCGACGGACGCTGCGTCGCGAGGATCACGTGCAGGCCCGCGGCGCGCGCCATCTGTGCGAGGCGCTGCACCGCGCCTTCGATGTCCTTGCCGGCGACCATCATCAGGTCGGCCATTTCGTCGACGATGATGACGATGTAGGGCAGCGGATCGAGAGCGAGCTTCTCTTCCTCGTAGATCGCCTTGCCGGTCTCCTTGTCGAAGCCGGTGTGCACCGTGCGTGTCAGTTCCTCGCCCTTGCCCTTGGCTTCCAGGAGGCGCGCGTTGTAGCCGTCGATGTTGCGCACCCCGAGCTTGGCCATGTTCTTGTAGCGCTCTTCCATCTCGCGCACGGCCCATTTCAGCGCGACCACCGCCTTTTTCGGGTCGGTCACGACGGGAGTGAGCAGATGCGGAATGCCGTCATAGACGGAGAGTTCGAGCATCTTCGGATCGACCATGATGAGCCGGCACTGATCCGGGCGCAGCCGGTAGACCAGGCTGAGGATCATGGTGTTGATCGCGACCGACTTGCCCGAGCCGGTGGTGCCGGCGATCAGCATGTGCGGCGTGCGCGCCAGATCGATGATGACGGGATCGCCGCCGATGGTCTTGCCGAGGCACAGCGGCAGTTTTGCCACCGTCTCGGTCGCCTCCTTCGCGACCAGCAGTTCGCGCAGGTAAACCTTTTCGCGATGCGCGTTCGGCAATTCGATGCCGATGGCGTTGCGGCCGGGCACGACGGCGACGCGCGCCGAAAGCGCGCTCATGGAGCGCGCGATGTCGTCGGCAAGGCCGATCACGCGCGATGACTTGATGCCGGGGGCCGGCTCCAGCTCGTACAGCGTGACGACCGGACCCGGATTGGCTTTGACGATCTCGCCGCGCACGCCAAAGTCCTGGAGTACGCCTTCGAGCGAACGCGAATTGGTTTCCAGCTCGGCCTTGCTGAGTGGCTGGCGATCGCCAGCCTTCGGCGCGGCCAGCATGGCGACGGACGGAAGGTCGAACTTGTCGGAAGATTTTTTCGAAGGCGCTTTCGGTGCAGCCTTCTTGCGCGGGGCGCGCGCGGCTGGCGTCTGCTCCTCCTCCTCTTCGTCCTCCTCGTCCTCTTCCTCCTCGTAGTCCTCGTCCCCGGCATGCGGCGAGATCGGAGGTGCTGCGCGGCCGCCGAGACTGGGCTCCTGGCGATCGAAAGATGCAGCGCGCGGCTTGGATCCGCTCGAGACCAGCGAGCGATAGGCGGCGCCGCACAGCCAGACGATCCGTGCCTTCGTGCTCATCAGCGCATGGAACAGCCATCCGAGCGACACCGAGCCGCGGTCCTCGTCCTCTTCTTCGAACGGGGTGTCGTCGTCCTCGATCGGCGTCAACTCGTCGTCGCGCGCGCGCGCTCCGAGGCCGCAGGCGATCAGGAACGTCGCGGTCATCGCGACGAACAGGATCAGGCCCAGTACGATGCGATAGATGGCGCCCGCAGGTCCGAAGATCACGGCCGGTGCGCGCACCAGCGCGTCGCCGATCACGCCGCCGAGCCCGGTCGGCAGCGGCCATGCGCCGCCATGCGGCCAGCAGCTCGCAAAACCAGCGGCGACCACCGTGGAGAGGGTCCAGGAGCCGAGCCGCAGCGCTTCGCGATCGAACGGGCGGTGGGTCATCATGCGCCAGCCCCACACCGCGATGGTGAGGATCAGCATGATCGCGCCGAGACCGAGAATCTGCATTGCGAGATCGGCGCCGATCGCGCCAGCATAGCCGAGGATGTTGCGGATCGGTCGCGAGGTAGCATGGCTCAGACTCGGGTCCTGCACCGACCAGGTCATCAGTCCGGTCGCGGCAACGCCGGATAGCGCGATCAGGCCAAGTCCGGTGAGCTCGCGTACACGGCGCGTCAGCGCGTCGCGGATTGACGGTGGCAGGTGTCCAACCAGTGGGATGACACGTTCGATTGCCGACATGCTCATCCGCCTAATCCAACGTCGCGACCAGCCGGTGCAGGGCCTCGGCGGTGACCTCGCCGTTCTGCACCAGCGCCAGGCGAATGAAGCCTGCGCCCGGATTGAAACCATCCGGCTGGAGTCGCGCCAGATAGCTGCCCGGCACGACACGCACGCCCGCTTCCTTGTAGAGCTTGACGGTTACCGCTTCGTCGTCGCCCAGCGGCGAGGTGTCGAGCCAGACGCAGAAGCCGCCCTCGGGCCGGCGATAGCCGTAGCGGTTGCCGAGGATCTGATCGGCGAGATCGAACTTGATGCGGTAGAGCCTGCGGTTCTCCTCGACATGTGTCTCGTCGCCATAGGCGACAGTCGCGACATGCTGGAGCGGCACCGGCACCTGTGGCGCCGCCACGTTGCGCAGCTCGAGGAACAGGCTCAAGAATTTCTTGTCGCCGGCAGCAAAGCCGACGCGCATGCCCGGCAGGTTCGAGCGCTTGGAGAGCGACTGGAAGGCGACGACGCGGGTGAAGTCGGGACCGGCGCATTCGAGCGCGCTGCCCGGCGCTTCCCGCGTGTAGATCTCCGAATAGCACTCGTCGCTGAGAATGACGAAGCCGTAGCGATCGGCGAGGCTCTTCAGGCGGGTGAAGTAGTCGCGCGAGGCGACCGAGCCCTGCGGGTTGGCGGGCGAAGCGATATAGAACGCGACGGTGCGGGCGAGCGTCGCCTCGTCGATCGCATCGAGATCGGGCAGGAAGCCGTTCGCGACCGTGGTGGGAAGGTAAACCAGCTCGCAAGCAGCGGCGCGGGCGCCGGCGCCATAGACCGGGTAGAACGGGTTCGGCATCAGGATCGCTGGCTTGCCGGGGCGCCGGCCGACATAGCGCGCGGCCGTGATCGCCGCGAAGAACAGGCCTTCGCGGCTGCCGTTGAGAACGAGGACCTCGCTCTCGGGATCGACGGCGCGCGGCAGCTTGAAGCGATGGCCGAGCCAGGCCGCCGCGGCTTTGCGGAACGGCTCGATGCCCTTGGCCAGCGGATAGCGCCCGAATTCGTTGGTGTGTTTTGCCAACACTGGGCCGACGAAATCGGGGACCGGATGCTGCGGCTCGCCAACGGCGAGCGTAATCAAGGACTTACCCGGCTGGTGCGGGGCCAGAAGCTCGTTTAGCCGGATGAAGGGCGAGCGTTCGGTATCAGAGCTTCCACTGCCCTGCGGCGCACGGGATGAAGCGGTCATAGCCATACGTTGGGGCGCCAGCACTCTTGTAACTGCCGGTTGCAGGTCGCACCGGCCGGAAGCGGTTCAGTTCACCATAGATAGGGCGAGGTTAAGACGCGATTAACCATCGACTGGCGCCCCCGTCCAGAGCCGAATAATTGCAGCCGTTGACAAGGGAATGCGCGGCCGTCGGTGGTTCCCGCTTCTCGACATTTTAGGCAAGGCCGTCTCACCTCATTGACTCAAGAAGGTTTTCGCGTTGGCGATTCGCTCGGTCCGCCAGTGTTATGGCTCTCGACGACAAGCGGGGGCGCGCGTGACCATTCAGATTGCGACACATGGCGATGTGCTTCGCCACACTGCGAGGCGCGCGGCGATCGCCGCTGGCCTGACCATCGTGATGACGGCATCGACGCTGCTGCTGCATCTCGGCACCAATTTCAGCGCCACGGTCAGCGTTGGCCACATCATCGGCTTCAGCCTGTGCGTTGCGACCGCAATCTCGGCCTCGCTGTCCTCCGCGCTCAGCTATCGCTCGGCGCTTCTGATGCAGGAACTGACGCTGACCCGCAGCGAGCTGGCGCGCATCTCCCAGACTGACCAGCTCACGGGCCTCTTCAACCGGCGCGGCTTTGACGATGCGGCCGTGCTCGCGCTGACCTCGGCGCGCAAGCGCAGCGTGCCGGTCACGGTGTTTTTGTGCGACATCGATCATTTCAAGTCGATCAACGACCGCTTCGGCCATGACGCCGGCGACAAGGTTCTGGTCGAAGTCGCCGACGTGTTGCGGCAGCTTGCGCGGACCGAGGGCGCGCTGGTCGCGCGCTATGGCGGCGAGGAATTTGCCGGCCTGATCGTCGGCGTCACCCGCGATCAGGCCGAGCGGCATGCGGAGGCGCTGCGCACGCGGTGCGCTGCGCGCGAAATCCCGATCGGTGAAAATCTCGAGCGCGTCACCATCAGCGTCGGCTTCACGGTGTCATGCGCCGACGCCGAGCTCGCCGAGTTGATCCGGATCGCCGACCGCGCGCTCTATGCTGCGAAGCACCGCGGCCGTGATCGCGTGGTCGAGGCCGACGAGCGCGCGCTCGTGGCGGCGTGATCGTCTGCGGGTTGATAGGAACGGTTCACCTCTCCCGGCCGGGGAGAGGTGAACACCGACGTCGCCGATCGGACTCAATTTGTCACACGCTAGCGGCCCGGCAGCTTATCGAACGTCGGAATGCCCGCGGGGATCTGGTGGAATTCCTGCTTGTCGCAGGTGTAGATCGCCAGTTGCGGATGGAATTGCGCCGGCTCGTCCAGCGTGCCGACCTTGACGACGACGGCGGGCAGGCCCGGAACTCTGGTCACCAGATGCGTGCCGCATTCCGCGCAGAACTCCCGCGTCACCGCACGCTCGAGATCCTTGCGCATGAATTGCTTGGGCTGTCCGGTGATGTAGGTGAAGCCGGCGGCCGGCATGGCGATGAACGTGTTGGGTGCGCCGCCCGAGATGTACTGGCATTCGCGGCAATGGCATTGCGCCTGCATCATCGGGTCGCCCTCGGCGACGTAGCGCACCTCGCCGCAATAGCATCCACCTTCGAGCCGCATGAGGACCTCCCTTTTGTTGTTGAGGTCGCTATTTCGGCGCCGACGCTGCGGCCTGGCAATCCCTCTTTTTTGTCGGGTCGGTCAAAAAACGATCAAAAAGAAAGGGGCTCCAACTTGCGCTGGAGCCCCTCAACGGTCGGGGCATTGCCGGGTACGTGCCCAAACCGTAGTTCTGGATGCGATCTGCCAGGGGAGATCGCATCCGGGAGGAGAGCGTTACATGTTGTAAGCGCGTTCGGTGTGCTCGGTGATGTCGAGGCCCTCACGCTCGGTCTCGACGTTGGCACGCAGGCCGACGATCACGTCGACGACCTTGTAGAGGATCGCCGAACCGATGCCCGACCACACCAGCGTGGTGCAGACGCCCCAGACCTGGGAGGTCATCTGTGCCACGAGGTCGTAATCGGCAACCTTCGGCGGGATCGCCGTGTAGTCGATGATGCCGGCACCACCCAGCGCCGGGTTGACGAGGATGCCGGTGCCGAGCGCGCCGACGATGCCGCCGACGCAGTGCACGCCGAACACGTCGAGCGAGTCATCGTAGCCGAGCGCGTTCTTCACCACGGTGCAGAAGAACAGGCAGACGATGCCGACGACGAGGCCGAGAACGATCGCACCCATCGGGCCGGAGTAGCCGGCCGCCGGAGTCACCGCCACGAGGCCTGCGACAGCGCCCGAGAGCGCGCCGAGCACCGAGGGATGGCCCTTCACGATCCACTCCGCGAACATCCACGCGAGCGCAGCGGCCGCGGTGGCGACGAAGGAGTTGGTCATGGCGAGCGCGGCACCGCCATTGGCTTCCAGGTTGGAGCCGGCGTTGAAGCCGAACCAGCCGACCCAGAGCAGCGAGGCGCCGATCATGGTCATGGTCAGCGAGTGCGGGGCCATCAGCTCCTTGCCGTAGCCGGTGCGCTTGCCGATCAGGAGCGCGCCAACGAGACCGGCGATGCCGGCGTTGATGTGCACCACGGTGCCGCCCGCGAAGTCGATCGCGCCCTTCTTGAAGATCCAGCCGGCGTCGGCGTTGATCTCGTCGAGCTTGGCCTGGGCCGCGGTCTTCGCCGCCGCATCACCCGCAGCAGCCAGAGCCTTGGCAGCATCCTGGATCGCATCCGGGCCGGGCCAGTACCAGACCATGTGCGCGATCGGGAAGTAGATCAGCGTGACCCAGAGCGGGATGAACAGCGCCACCGCCGAGAACTTCATGCGCTCGGCAAAGGCGCCGACGATGAGGGCAGGCGTGATCGCCGCGAAGGTCATCTGGAAGCAGACATAGACGAGCTCCGAGATATTGGCATCGACGCTGAAGGTCGCCGCCTTCGAGTCCGTCGTGATGCCCATCATGAAGGCCTTGGAGAAGCCGCCGATGAAGTCGGAACCGCCGGTGAAGGCGAGGCTGTAGCCATAGAGAGCCCAGAGCACGGTGACGACGCAGACCGTGTAGAAGACCTGGGCGAGAACCGAGAGCATGTTCTTCGAGCGGACGAGACCGCCATAGAACAGCGCGAGGCCCGGGATCGTCATCAACAGCACGAGCACTGTCGATGTCAGCATCCAGGCGTTATCCCCCTTGTTGACCGTTGGCTCGGCATAGGCTGCGGTCGCAGCGAACATGCCGACTGCGAGGGCGGCCAGTCCCGCGCCGTAGGGACGCTTAAACGTCATTTCATTTTCTCCTGATTCGATAAGGTTGAGCGCGAAATCAAAGTGCCGCGGCGTCGGCCTCGCCGGTGCGGATGCGGACCGCATGGTCGAGGCTGATGACGAAGATCTTGCCGTCGCCGATCTGTCCGGTTTTCGCAGCCGACGTGATGGCGTCGATGGTCTTGTCGACCTGTTCGGAACCGACAGCGACCTCGATCTTGATCTTGGGCAGGAAGCTCACGGCGTATTCGGCGCCGCGATAGATTTCCGTATGGCCCTTCTGCCGGCCATATCCCTTGACTTCCGTCACCGTGAGACCGTGAACGCCGATGGCGGTCAGGGCGTCCCGGACTTCTTCCAGTTTGAATGGCTTGATAATCGCCATAACAATTTTCATGGGTCCTATCCCCGCTTGGGCCCGGTCCGGACATGGCCGGGCGTTCTCGACTGGTTCACCACGAGGAGAAGCTTCACACCGCGGGCACAGCCGGGGGCCTGAGAATCAAATGCCGTGCCAGATCGACGGTGTTACCTAACGGATTATGAATGCGAGGCTTTTCCCGGTTTGCGGGTGTCGCGCTGCAGTGCGCTAATACGTCGCGCCCAAAACGTAGCCACGTCTGCCCAAAACGGATGCAGGACAATCTGCCGACACAATGTTGCTCATGCGTGGGGCAGCAGAAAGGTATTTGGCTACGTATCAACGCTTACTGGAGCGCCTCACCGTGCTGGGAATGTCGAGGCCTTCCAATTCGTGCTCACGCGAGACACGCAAGGGCACGAACAGCGCGACCAGCTTGAGGAGGACGAAGCTCGCGCCCGCCGAGCAGACGAAGGTGACGGCCACCCCGTAAAGCTGGATCAGGAACCGCTGCGGGTGCCGGTGCCGGCCGAGAGATGCACGACGTTGCGCACCATGCCGGAGTAGGACAGCGCAAGCCCCGGGATCGTCATCATCAGCACCAGGCGGTGGCGACGATCATCCGGGCGGTGTCGGCGGTGTTGATCTCGGTCGTCGCGGCGTGCGCCGGCGTCAACCAGTGCAATCGCGGACAACAGTCCGATCGGCGCAGCCATAGTGGCTGCGCGGCGCAAAGCAACCGCCATGTCGTTTCCCCCATGCATGGAAATCGAACGCGCGCTATGGCGTCATCGGCCGGCGCGTTTCGAAGAAAAAGTTCACAGCGCGTCGCTGTCGGTCTCGCCGGTGCGGATGCGCAGCGCGTGATCGATCGGCGTAACGAAGATCTTGCCGTCGCCGATCTGCCCGGTGCGCGCCGTCGAGGTGATGACGTTGACGGCCTTCTCGGCGATGTCGGAGGGGACCGCGATTTCGATTCTGAGCTTGGGCAGGAAGTTCACGACATATTCGGCGCCGCGATAGATTTCGGTATGGCCCTTCTGGCGGCCGTAGCCCTTCACTTCGGTGACGGTCATGCCGTGCACGCCGATCGCCGTCAGCGCCTGGCGGACCTCATCGAGCTTGAAGGGTTTGATGATCGCGACGACGAGTTTCATGGTCAGGCCTGTTTCCCCGGGACTTCGCCACATAATGCGCAGGTAGCGCTGCGTCAATTTGGCATCTTTCTAGGCAAATGGCATAAAAATGTTGCAGGTTGAAGAGGGAAAAAGGCGAAGCAACGAGGGCCGCCACCTCTATACAGAGCAGCCGATCGTTCTCCACGATGCATTTTTGGCATGGAAGCGGTGAACCCAACCGTCCCAGGCCGGTACAAAAGTATTGTTACTAAGGGGGACGTTCATGGCGAGTTGGTTCTACGCGGCCGAGGGCAAGCAGCAGGGGCCCTATCCGGACGGTCAATTCCGCGATCTCATTGCCCAGGGCGTGGTCCGCGCCGATACGCTGGTATGGACCGAGGGCATGGCGGGCTGGCAGAGGGCCGCCGAAATTCCGGGATTGATGGCTGGCGGCGGCGCGCCGCCGACCATTCCGGAGGGTGGACGGCCTGCGATGGCCTCCGGCGGGGGCTTTAGCAGCGGCTACAGCGGCGGTGGCGCCGCGCTCTCGATCGATTTTGGCATCCTGGAGTTCACCTGGCGCAGCATCGTCACGCTGATCGGCATGATCCTCGTGATCCCGGCGCCCTGGGCGTTCGTCTGGTACACGCAATGGATCGTGTCCTGCGTGAGGGTTCCCGGGCGCCCGAACATGAGCTTCACCGGCAATGCGATGACGCTCGTGCCCTGGTATTTCGGGTTCATCGTTCTGGTGATCGCCGTCAACTTCATCGGCATCCAGTCGCTCAACACTCTGACCTCCATCATCGAGATCGTTCTGGCCTGGCTGCTGATCAAATGGATGGTCGCGAACCTCGCCTCCAACGGGCAGTTGCTTGGCCTCAGCTTCACGGGCTCGGTCTGGGCCTATATCGGCTGGAACCTGCTGTTCGCGATCTCCATCTTCACCATCATCGGTTGGGCCTGGGTCGCCGTGGCCCAGATCCGCTGGATGTGCCGCAGCATCGAGGGCACGCGGCGCGACATCGTCTTCAAAGGCACCGGACTTGAGTTTCTCTGGCGCGCGATTGTGACCGCCATCCTCTGCGCCTTCATCATCCCGATTCCCTGGATGTATCGCTGGATGATGGGCTGGCTGGCGTCGCAGACCGAGCTCGTGCCGAAGGGGTCGGTCTAAAGCGCGATGCGATCGGGCTGAATCATCATCGCGCTTTAGGTTATTGTTTAAGCATGATCTCCGCGCAAACGCGTTCCGCGTTTGTTGCGAGGGAAAACCGCTTCACACTTTTCCGGATCATGCCCTAGCTCTCAGGCCTTCCGCTCGCGCACCGAGCCTTCCTGCGCGACGGAGGCCACCAGCGTGCCATCGGGCTTGAAGATCAGGCCGCGGGTCAAGCCGCGGCCTGATTGCGCACTTGGCGAGTCCTGTGCGTAGAGCAGCCATTCGTCGGCGCGGAACGGGCGGTGAAACCACATCGCATGATCGAGGCTCGCCGGCATCATGCGCTTGTCGAACAGTGTGCGGCCGTAGCGCGCCATCACCGCATCGAGCAGCGAGAAGTCCGAGGCATAGGCGAGCGCGCACATGTGCAGCGCCGGATCATCGGGCAATGTCGCCGCGGTCTTGATCCAGACGTGAATGCGGCCGTCCTCGATCTTCTGGCCGAAATAGCGGCTGAGCTCGACCGGGCGCAGCTCGATCGGACGATCGGATTCGTAATAGCGGCGGATGAATTCCGGCATCTCGCGGAATATCGGCTGCTTCGAGACTTCTTCCGCCGTCAGCTTTTCCGGCGGCGGCACGTCGGGCATCTTGTCCTGGTGGTCGAAAGCGCCCTCCTCCTCGGCATGGAACGAGACCATGATCGAGAAGATCGCATTGCCGTGCTGGATCGCGGTGACGCGGCGCGTCGAATAGCTCTTGCCGTCGCGCAGGCGCTCGACCTGGTAGATGATCGGCACCTGCGGATCACCCGGCAGGATGAAATAGCAATGCAGTGAATGCGGCAGCCGGCCCTCCACGGTGCGGCAGGCTGCGACCATCGCCTGCCCGATCACCTGCCCGCCGAACACCCGCTGCCAGCTCGTCTTCGGGCTGTTGCCACGGAACAAATTCACCTCGAGCGGTTCGATATCGAGGATGGAGATGAGGTCGATCAGGCTTTTGGACATGGTGACGCTTTCGCTTGGCCTGTCATTGCCGGATGTGCGGTCGCGCGCGCCCCGGAATGACGTTCTTTGGGCCCTTTCGGCCCTTGTTTCACCGCACTGTTTCGCCCAGCTCAAGTCTGCTAGCAAGTCCAAGAGTTAGCCGGGATTCAGGGTATGTCAGTACAGGATAGCATTGTCATCGGCGGCGGCGCATTCGCGGGCCTGGCGCTCGCGCTCGCATTGCGCCAGGGCCTCGGTCCCGAAATTCCCGTGATCGTCGCCGATCCGGCATTGGCCACACGGCCGAGCCGCGACCCGCGCGCCACAGCCATCGTGACGGCCTGCCGCCGGCTGTTCGAGGCGATCGGCACCTGGGATGACGTCAAGGGCGTCGCGCAGCCGATCCTCGACATGGTCGTGACCGATTCCAAGCTGGAGGACGTCACGCGTCCGGTGTTCTTGACCTTCGCCGGCGATGTCGAGCCCGGCGAGCCCTTTGCCCATATGGTCGAGAACCGCCAGCTCATCGACGTGCTGGTGGGGCGCGCCGAGGCCGAAGGCATCGATCTTCGCGCCACCACTGTCGCTTCCTATGAGGCGCGCCCGGACGGCATCGACGTGACGCTCGGCGATGGCAGCATGGTCGCGGCGAGCCTGCTGATCGCGGCCGACGGCGCCAAGTCGAAGCTGCGCGAGCGTGCCGGTATCGTCACACATGGCTGGGAGTACGATCAATCCGGCATCGTCGTCACCGTCGGCCATGAGCGCGATCATGAGGGCCGTGCCGAGGAGCACTTTTTGCCCGCCGGTCCCTTCGCGATCCTGCCGCTCACCGGAAAACGTTCCTCGCTGGTGTGGACCGAGCGCCGCACGGAGGCCGCGCGCATCGCGGCGTTGAGCGAGGATGAATTCCACAACGAGCTCGAGCAGCGCTTTGGCCTGCATCTCGGCGAGATCAAGGCACTGGACAAGCCGCGCGCGTTTCCGCTGTCCTATTTCGTGGCGCGCTCCTTCATCGCCGAGCGCCTTGCGCTGGTTGGCGATGCTGCGCATGTCATTCACCCCATCGCGGGCCAGGGTCTCAACATGGGCCTGAAGGATGTCGCGGCCCTCGCCGAAGTGGTCGTCGATGCCGCCCGGCTCGGCATGGATATCGGGCAAGCCGATGTGCTCGAGCGTTACCAGCGCTGGCGGCGCTTCGACACCATGGCGATGGGCGTTGCGACCAATTCGCTGAACTTCCTGTTCTCCAACAGATCGACGCTGCTCCGCACCGTGCGCGACATCGGCCTCGGCATCGTTGACCGTGCCCCGCCGCTGAAGAATCTCTTCATCCGCCAGGCCGCCGGCCTCACCGGCGAAGTGCCGAAATTGTTGAAGGGCGAGGCGCTTTAGCGGTCGCCAGGACCATGACCCTCATCCCGAGGAGCGCGCTTGCGCGCGTCTCGAAGGATGAAGGCCGAGTTGCGGCAGCGGGGCCTTCATGGTTCGAGACGGCGCTGACGCGCCTCCTCACCATGAGGAGCTGCCGTGTCAATCGATCTTCCGCGCCTCCTCCGGCAGCATGATCGGGATGCCATCGCGGATCGGGTAGGCGAGCTTGGCGGAGCGCGAGATCAGCTCCTGCCTGGTGGCGTCGAATTCGAGCGGGCCCTTGGTCAGCGGGCACACCAGGATCTCCAGCAATTTAGGATCGACCGTGGCTTCGGGGCGTTCAGTTGGCGTGGTCATGAATGGTCTCCGGCGGTGGTCCAGCCCTTAGCACAGAAAGCTGCGGCGTGTCGCCGCACACGGGTCTCATGCGCTGCGCGATCCCTGGCGCGACGGCATTTTCTGCGCGGCTTTCCAACTTAGAATAGCTTTAGAGTAAGTCCTTTTGCGAGGGCGCCGCCTAGCCGCCAGCGCCGATTTTTGGTTTGCAAGGACGGGGCGAGCGCGGCCCGCGCTTGCCATCGATTATGACCTTTCCAAAGCCTTAGGACACGCCGATCCATGTTCGCTTCGCTCACGTCAAGGACTTCGATAACAACTTGCGCCCTCGCCGCGCTCTGCGTCGCCGCGCTGCTGCCGCTCTCCGCCGCGAACGCGCAGCAGGCGACCGAACTCCAGATCGCCTATGACGGCGCGTTCCAGCCGAACGAGCTGCGCGCACCGGCCGGCAAGCCGGTCACCGTCAAGGTCAAGAACAACACCTCCAAGGCGATGGAGTTCGAGAGCAAGACGCTGAAGGTCGAGAAGGTCATTCCGTCGAAGGGCGAAGCCGTCGTCAACGTCCGCGCCCAGAAGGCCGGCCGCTACGAGTTCTTCGACGAGTTCAACGAAAAAGCCCGCGGCACGCTCGTCGTCGAATAGGGTCCGCTCGTGCTCGCCGCGCTCATCATCGTCTTCCGCGAGGTCTTCGAGGCCGGTCTGATCATCGGCATCGTGCTCGCGGTGACGCGCTCCGTTGCGCATCGCAATCGCTGGATCGTGGGCGGGGTGCTGGCGGGTGTTGTGGGCGCATGCGTGGTCGCGGCGTTTGCGGGCGCCCTGTCGCAGCTGTTTGAAGGCATGGGGCAGGAGCTGTTCAACGCGGCGATCCTTACCGTCGCCGTCGTCATGCTGACCTGGCACAATGTCTGGATGGCGCGGCATGGCAAGGAGATGGCGGGCGAATTGCGCGCCGTCGGCCAGGCGGTCGCCGAAGGCTCCAAATCGCTGCTGGCGCTCGCGGTCGTGGTCGGGGTCGCGGTGCTGCGCGAAGGCAGCGAGGTGGCGCTGTTTCTCTACGGCGTTGCCGCATCCGATGGCGGCCCGGCGATGAGCCTGTTCCTGGGCGGCCTGCTCGGCCTCGTGCTCGGCGGCGCGGTGTGCCTTTTGACCTATTTCGGCCTGCTGCGGATTCCGCCGCGCGCGCTGTTTACGACCACGACGGTGCTCATCACCCTGCTCGCGGCCGGCATGGCCGCGCAGGCGGTCTCGTTCCTTGAACGCGCCAATTGGCTCACCGCGCTCGGCACCGTGGTGTGGGACACGAGCTGGTTGCTCTCCGAGGACAGCATCTTGGGCCGCACCCTGCACACGCTGATCGGCTACACCGATCAGCCGACCGGGATGCAGCTCGTGATCTATGCGGCCGTCGTCCTGGTCACGAGCGCTTTGATGCGGCTGATCGGATCCGAGCCGCCCCGGCACGCGGTCGCCGCAGGCTGAGCCGTCGTTACGCCAAGATCATCCGCAAGAGCTCGTCGAGCAGCGACTCCAGGCGCGCTGCCGGCAGCTGAGTGTCCGACAGCGCAAAGCCGAGAAACGTCCAGTACAGGATTTGCGCGCGCGTCCGTGCCGCGGCCGAGGCTAGGCCGCGCTTTTCGAGCAGTCCTTCGATGTAGTCGAGCCGGCGGCGGTCGATCGCGCGAACGGCAGCTTGCGCCGCCGGTTCGAACGCCGCCCAGTTGCGCACCGCGCGCTCCAGATCGAGCCGGGCGCCAAAGCTCCGCCGCAACAGCGCGCGCAGCGGCTCGCCCCCGCTGTCGGCCTCGACATCGGCGATGATCTGCTCGGCCGCGATCTCGCGCCAGCGCTTCAACACCGCGGCGTGGAACGCGCCGAGATCGGCAAAGTGCCAGTAGAAGCTGCCGCGGGAGACGCCCATGGTTTTGGCGAGCGGATCGGCTTTCAGTGACGTGAAGCCGCCTTTGGTGAGCGCCTTCAGGCCCTGCTTGATCCAGTCCTGGGCAGAAAGCTGCTCGGTCATGTCGGGGTTCCGTATGATGCTCAACCATACACTCCTGTATTGACAGCGGGCAATCCCGTGCCTACAACCATACAGATGTGTATGGACCGATCGTGCGAGGTTACGAACCCATGCGTGATCTGCTGTTGCAATGCGCCGGCTTGGCCACGATCGTCGTGGCGTTCGCTCACGGCGTTCTCGGCGAGACCAAGGTCTTTGCCCGCGCCAAAATCGAACCGGAACGCTTACGGACCCTGATCCGTCTGGTCTGGCAGACCTCGACGGTCGCCTGGATCGGCGGCGGCGTCCTGCTGCTGGCCACGCCATGGATGGCGTCCGAGCCCGCGCGCCACTGGATCGTCATCACGCTGGCTGTCGTGTTCGGCTTTGCCACCTTCGCCAATGCCTTCGCAACGCGCGGCCGCCATTTCGGCTGGATGGCATTGAGCGCCGTGGTGGCGATGGCGGTGGCTGGATACTAAAGCGAACCGCGATCGCTATTGCAGGGGCGGATCGCCGCTCGTGCGCTTCTTGGCGAGGTCCATCTCGGTGATGGCGATCAGGATTTCGGCGCGGGTCTTCAGGTCGGGCGCTTCCAGCATCGCCTGCTTCTCCGCGGGACCATAGGGCGACATCATCGCCAGCGCATTGACCAGCGCCTCGTTGGGTGCGCTCTCGACGCCTTCCCAATCGACCTTGAGGTTGTTGGCCTTCAGGAAGTCGGCCAGCGCCACCAGGAGCGCCTCGCGGTTGACCGCGTCCTCGCCCTTGCGGGCGATGAAATCATCCGTGAAGGCGAAGAAGTCCACCTTGCACTGCCGGTAGGATGTCAGCACCTCCAGCTCCTCGACCACCTTGAAGCGCGCGATGCCGGTGAGCTCGAGGATGTAGCGGCCGTCGCCGGATTCGGCGAGCTGGGTGATGCGGCCGACGCAGCCGACATTGAACAGCACCGGCTTGTCCGAATTCTTCGGCGAATGGGCGACATCCGGCTGGATCATGCCGATCAGCCGATGGCCGTCGCGCAAGGAATCGTCGACCATCGCCAGATAGCGCGGCTCGAAGATGTTCAGCGGCATCTGCCCGCGCGGCAGGAGCAGCGCGCCGGGCAGCGGAAACACCGGGATGATCTCGGGAAGATCGGCGGGCCCGCGATATTCGATGTTGATCGGCATACCCCGGTCCCCGCTGATTCACATGATGTCTATCGCCTTAAGAGAACAGGATCGTCGAGAGCCGCTTGCGTCCCTCGACGGTCGCATCATCAGCGCCGCCCCAAGCCTCGAAGAACTGGATGAGCTGCTTACGTGCGCCATCGTCGTTCCATTTGCGGTCGCGCTTGACGATTTCCAGCAGCTGGTCGGTCGCGGCCGCCCGGTCGCCCTGCGCGTTGAGCGCGGTCGCAAGGTCGAAGCGGGCCTGATGATCGAGCGGATTTGCGGCGACTTTCTGTTCCAGATCGCCGACCGGACCGAGCTGCTCCGCCTGCTCGGCGAGATCGATTGCGGCCTGCACCGCCTTCACCGCGGGATCGCCGTGCTTGGATTCCGGCACCATGGCGAGCGTCTGCTTGGCCTGCTCGATGGCGCCCGAGGTGACGTAGCATTTTGCAAGGCCCGCGAGCGCGGCGATGTTGGTCGCGTCGTGCGACAGCGCCTCGGCATAGATCTGCGCGGCGCCCGTGACGTCGCCCTCGGCGAGCACGGCGTCGGCTTCCTTCACGATCTCCGCGACGTTGACCTCGCCCGGCGCGGTCACGCCCTTGGTCAGGCGCTCGATGAAGGCGTTGACCTGGCTCTCGGGTACCGCACCCATGAAGCCATCGGCCGGCTGGCCGTTGATGAAGGCGATCACGGCCGGGATCGACTGGATGCCCATCTGGCCCGGGATCGCCGGATGCTGGTCGATGTTCATCTTGACCATCTTGACCTTGCCCTTGGCCGCCTTGACGGCCTTTTCGAGCGCCGGGGTGAGCTGCCGGCACGGGCCGCACCACTCGGCCCAGAAGTCGATCAGCACCGGCTGGCGCTTCGATTCCTCGATGACGTCCTTCACGAAGGTCTGGGTGGTCGTGTCCTTGATCAGATCGGGCGCAGCCTGGCCCGCCGCTCCGTTGCCCTGGTCAATGATCGTCACGGAAGTCCCTCATCTGATGTCTGGAAAGGCGGCTCTTTAGCACGTCGCGCGCCCATATGCTGCGGTTCCGGCTCCTAAATTGGGCCGGGCCGGCCGAATTTCAATGCATGCCGAGTGATTCGGTGATTCCTGGGCGTTTGGGATCGTTTTCGCCCCGATTCGAGCCCATATGGGGTGCTGGAAAGCGAATTGATGCTGCCGGTAGCTGTTGCATTCGCCCTCCGCTTTTGGCATACGACAGCCGTTGCCGGCGCGTCATGCGACCGACACAGGACGCGGGTGTAGCTCAGTGGTAGAGCACGACCTTGCCAAGGTCGGGGTCGAGGGTTCGAGCCCCTTCGCCCGCTCCAATTTCTCCCAGCGTCGAGCCTGACAGGACTGGATCGCCCTTGGGCGGCCCCGTCCGGATGTGCGTTGGACGTTGGAATGACAATCCTGGTCACGGGCAGCGCAGGCCATCTCGGGGAAGCCATTCTCCGGACGCTTTACGCGCGCGGCTTGCCTTTGCATGGGGTTGATTTGCGGAAATCGGAGTTCACCGACGCCGTCGGCTCGATCACGGATTCCGGCTTCGTGCGGACCGCGATGGCAGGCGTCACCGCCGTCATCCATACCGCGACCCTGCACAAGCCGCATGTCGCCACGCATTCCAGGCAGGATTTCATCGACACCAACGTCACCGGCACGCTCAACCTGCTGGAGGCGGCCACTGCCGCTGGCGTGAAGAGCTTCGTCTTCACCAGCACCACGAGCGCGTTCGGCTCGCAGCTCAAGCCGGGCGCGGGGGACGCCGCGGTCTGGGTCACCGAAGATCTGCCGTCGGTGCCGAAGAATATCTACGGCACCTCCAAGCTGATGGCGGAGAATCTGTGCGAGCTGTTCTTTCGCGAGCGCGGTCTTCCCGTCATCGTGCTCAGAACCTCCCGCTTCTTTCCGGAAGAGGACGACGATCCCATCGCACGCGCGAGCTTTGGGACCGAGAACGCGCAGGCGAACGAGCTGCTTTATCGTCGGCTGGATATAGCGGACGCGGTGAGCGCGCATCTGCTCGCCGTCGAGCACGCGCCGAGAATCGGCTTCGCGCGCTACATCGTGTCGGCGACGAGCCCATTCACGCAAAGCCACCTCAAAGCCCTGGCCGAGGATGCGGCAAGCGTTGTGCGCACGCTCTATCCCGATTGCGCGGAGCTCTATGCGGCACGGGGCTGGCGCCTGTTTCCGACCATCGACCGCGTCTACGTCAACGATCGCGCCCGCCGCCAATTGGGTTGGCGGCCCGCATTCGACTTTGCCCACGTGCTGAGCAGTCTGCGCGCAAACAGCGAGTTTCGCAGCGAGCTGGCGCGTCAGGTCGGCTCAAAAGGTTATCATGACACGATCTTCGACCACGGGCCTTATCCCGTAGGCTCATAAGTCTCAATTCTCATCGCGTGCACGCAGCGCATCTGCACCGTCCGTGCTGAACTTAGGGGCGCATGTCGCTCCGCTCGGCATGAAGTTCTATACCGGCGACCAGTTCTGCGCGTCGGAGGCGGCGTCGCCGCCATGACGGATATCGCCTGTTCGCTGAGCGAGGAAGAAATCACCGCACTGGCGCATTATCTCGCGCATTTGCCGTAGCGGAAAGTGCAAGCAGCAAACTCCTACCCCGCCCGCTGTTTTTCATACGCCTTCAAATGCGTATAGGCGATGCGCAGTTTTGGCACCGGCACTTTTGCAGCATCGGCGCGCGCGATGAGGTCGCCGATGATGTGGTCGGCCTCGACCGGGAGGCCGGCCTTGATGTCGCGGAACATTGACGCGGTCATCGGCGAGCCTTCGGTGGTGATCAAGCCCTTGACCCGCTCGAAGAACGGCCCGCCGGGCGCATAGCCCGATGCGGTCGCAGTCGCGCTGGTCTCATCGAGCATGCCCAGGAGAAAATCCTTGCCGCCGGGGACCGCCAGAATGTTGCCGACGGAGGTGCGCATCAGGCTGGTCGATGCCGCGAGCGAGGAGAGAAACACCCACTTCTCCCACATGTCCTGCATGATGCTCTGGCTCGCACCCGCGCCGGCGATGCCGCTCGTGAAGGCTTCGTCGATCGCCTTCACCCGCGCCGACAGTTTTCCGTCGCGCTCGCCGTAGTTGATCGATTGCATCGGCTGGAGCTGCATCACCTCGCGCTTCTCGTTCAACGTCGCGGCGATGGCGCAGAGGCCGCCGAGCACGTGCTCGGCGCCGAACTTCTGGTCCAGCACGTCGAGATGCCGCAAGCCGTTGAGCACCGGAATGATCGTCGTGTTCGGCCCGACCGCCGGCGCAAAGGATTTCATGGCGTCGTCGAGGTCGAACGCCTTGCAGCTGAGCAGCACGACGTCGAATTTTTCGGTGAGCTTGTCTGCCTGCACCACCGGTGGGTTCGTCAGCGTCGCATCGCCGTTCGGGCTCTTGATGACGAGACCGGCACTCGCAAGCTCTGCTGCCCGCCGCGACCGCACCAGGAAGGTGACGTCGCGCCCGGCCTGCAACAGCCTGCCACCAAAGTAGCCGCCGATGGCGCCGGCGCCGACCACGAGAATGCGCATGGGGATGCTCCGTTTGTTCTTGCTCTTGTTGCGCTTGCTTCGCCGTCGTCGTGGCGAAGGCCAGGACCCGCTCCCCCGATTGCTCGGTGTCGGACAAGTCAGAGGTCCGATTCACCAGAACAACGACGTTCGGTGGTCATGGGTCCCGGCCTTCGCCAGGACGACATCGGGGAGATAGCTCGCTTCGCCCTGGAGGAGGGATCACTTTCCCGACACCATCTCCTCGACCTCGCGGAGCTGCTCCTTGCCGAAGAACATCTCTTTGCCGACGAAGAAGGTCGGTGAGCCGAACGCGCCGCGGGCGACGGCCTCCTCGGTGTTCCCGATCAGTCTCGCCTTCACCTCGCCCTCCTGGGCGCGGGCGAACAGTTTTTGCGCATCCAGCCCGGAGGACGCGAGCGCCTTCATCGCGACCTCCGGATCGTCCATCTTCTTCGGCTCGCGCCACATGTGATGGAATGCGGCCTCGACATAGCGTTCGAACACGCCCTCGAGCTGCGCCGCGATCGCGGCTCGCATCAGGTTCAACGTGTTGATCGGGAAGAACGGGTTCCAGACATAGGGCTGCACATGGAAGCGCTTGAGAAAGCGCTCGGTCTCGACCGCCTGGAATTCACGCTTGTTCTTGATGCCGGCAAGTGTCTCGGCCGGCGACTTGTTATTGGTCGCCTTGAAGATGCCGCCGAGCAGAATCGGCACATATTCGAATTTCATGCCGATCCGCGTCTCGATCGCGGGGATCGCCTCATGGCTGAGAAACGCATTGGGGCTGCCGAAATCGAACAGGAATTGTGGGGCCGCGCGCGTCAAAACCGTCCTCCCGTGAGTTTGTGCGCAATTGTGGCGCAGCCGGCGTGGCGGGTCTACTGTTTAATGATGGTCGTCATACTCTGATGAGTCGATCAGATCAGACGCCGGACTGCGCGCTTTCGCCACACCAGCAGGTAATAGCCCATCTGCAGAATGAACATGGCAGAGAACGTGATCGGATAGGCGGCCCAGACGCCTTCGACTCCGATCATGCGGCTGAGCGCAATCGCCGACGAGGCCGAGCAACACCAGCTCCGCCACCGACATCACCACCATGCCGATGGCGGCCGGGATGCCGAGGCGCAGCAGCGTCGGCAGCAGCGCGAGGTCAGGCCGCATCGCGCGCGCCAGGGCGGTGCCGAGCATCAGCACGTGCTCGCGGCGGCGGAGATGAAAGGCAAGCCATGTGAGCGTGAGCACACTCGATACGACTGATCCCCAGGCCGCGCTGACGATGCCGAGCCGGGGCAGGCCGAACCAGCCTAGGATCAACGCCGGCGTTGCTAGGAGACCGATCGCGGCCGAGATGGCCAGCGCCACGAGCGGCGTCATGGCGTCGCCGACGCCACGCAGCATGGCTGCCATGAGCATGAGGACGAAGATCAAGGGCATCGAGACCATCATGATGCGCGCATAGGAGGTCGCTTTCGATTGGGCATGCGCAACCGTTGCCGCGGAACGCAGCGCGGCTGCGGTCGTTGATCGCGGTGGAAAAGACTCGGCTACGCGCGGTCGCTGCTTGCGAGTTTCAGCACGTGGTCGCGGATGTCGGCGGGCCAGTCGACGATCTCCGCCGCGAAGCGCCGGCGATCGCCTGCGAACAGCGCGCGCGAGGCCTCTTCGAAATGCGCGAGATTGCCGGCCATCGCCGACATGAAGTGGTAGGCGGCATCGCGCGCCTGCCGCTCGCGGTCGCGATCGCCGCTGGCGCGTCGCGCCTCGTTGACAAGCTTGCGCAGCGCGACCGAGGCGCCGCCCGGCTGTGCGTTGAGCCATTCCCAGTGCCGCGGCAGCAACGTCACCTCGCGCGCCACGACGCCGAGCCTGGGCCGGCCGCGGCCGCGCGGCGCGCTCGGTTTCTCGATGCCGGCATCGGATTGCGCCGGCGCGATCGTCGCCAGGCGGGCCAGCACCTCCTGGTCGTCGCCGCGCAGGTCGAAATCCACCGACCGTCCGGTCAGGTCGCTGAAGATCACGATCGGCGAGCCCGCCCACGCATCCGCGCGCTTGACCGCCAGGACCACATCCGCGATCGGCCCTGAGGCCAGACGCCGTTGGCCCACAAAGGCTGTGAAGGTTGCCTGCATTGAAATCACTACGAAATCACACCTGACGGTCCATTTAATATCCGGGTAAAATAGCAGCGTCAATATGCCCGGGTAAAAATACCGACCATCCGGCTCGACATTCGCCCGCCGGGCTGGCACCAACGCGCCCGAGACCACCCGGGGGACCTCAAAAAATGCTGACCGTTCATCACCTCAACAATTCACGCTCGCAGCGCGTGTTGTGGCTGCTCGAGGAGCTGGGCGTGCCGTACGAGATCGTGCGCTATCAGCGCCAGGCGGACATGCGTGCGCCCAAGGAGTTGCGCGCCATCCACCCGCTCGGCAAGTCGCCCGTGATCACCGACAAAGGCAACACCATCGCCGAATCAGGCGCGATCGTCGAATATCTCGTCGGCACCTATGGTGAAGGACGCCTGATCCCGCCGCCAAACACGCCGGAGCGTCTGCGCTACACCTATTGGCTGCACTATGCCGAAGGCTCGGCGATGCAGCCGCTGCTGCTCAAGCTGCTGTTCACGCTGATGCCGAAGCGTGCGCCGGCGCTGCTGCGCCCTCTGGTCCGCAAAGTGTCGAACCAGGCGCTGACTGCGCTGGTCAACCCGCAGATCAAGCAGCACATGGACTATTGGGAAGGCGAGCTCGGCAAAACCGAGTGGTTCGCCGGCAACGAGTTCACCGCGGCCGACATCCAGATGAGCTTTCCGTTGGAAGCGGCCCAAGCGCGCGGCGGCCTGGAGCAGGGCCATCCCAAGGCAATGGCGTTCCTCGAGCGCATCCACGCGCGTCCAGCCTATCAACGCGCACTGGAGAAGGGCGGGCCGTATCAGGTCGGGCGGTAGTTTTCTTCATCATTCCGGGTTTACGCTTCGCGCGCCCCGAATGACAGCACTCTATCAATCCGCACGCAGCACGCGGCCCCGTGTCTCCGGCAGCGCAAAGGCGGCGAGGAAGAACACCGCATAGGCCGCGGCCGCAAAGATCGCGATCGCATTGGCAAGCGAGGTCGTCGCCGACAGCGCGCCGACCAGGAACGGGAACAGCGCGCCGATGCCGCGGCCGAAATTGTAGCAAAAGCCCTGGCCGGAGCCGCGCAGCCGCGTCGGGTAGAGCTCGGTCAGGAAGGCGCCGACACCGGAGAAATAGCCGGACGCAAAGAAGCCGAGGGGAAAGCCGAGCAGCCACAGGATTTCGTTGGTGAGCGGCAATTGCGTGTAGAGCAGCACCACGGCCATCGCGCCGAGCGAGAAGATCAGGAACAGATTGCGCCGGCCGATGCGGTCGGCGAGCCAGGCGCCGACGAGATAGCCGGCGAAGGAGCCGATGATCAACGCGGCGAGATAGCCGGTCGAGCCGACGATGGTGAGATGCCGCTCCTTGGTCAGGAACTGCGGGACCCAGAAGGTGATCGCGTAATAGCCGCCCTGGCAGCCGGTCACCATCAAGGACGCGAGGACCGTGGTCTTGACGATCGGGAAGGAGAAGATCTCCCACAGCTTTGGATGGCTGCCGGTTTCCGCTTGCTTCGCGCGCGCCGCGACCGCGATCTCCGGCTCGGTGACGGAGCGGCGGATGTAGAACACCAGGAGGGCCGGCAGCGCGCCGATCACGAACATCCAGCGCCACGCCGTCTCGGCAGGAAGAAGCGAGAACAGGATCGCCTGCGACAGCACCGCAAGCCCCCAGCCGACGGCCCAGCCCGATTGCACCGAGCCGACCGCGCGCCCGCGATATTGCGGCCGGATCGCTTCGCCCATCAGCACTGCGCCCGCCGCCCATTCGCCGCCGAAGCCGAGGCCAAGCAGGGCGCGCGCGACCAGGAGCTGGTCGAAATTCTTCACGACCGCGCAGACCAGCGAGAAAAACGAGAACCAGATGATGGTGAACTGGAGCGTCTTGACCCGGCCGATATGGTCGGAGAGATAGCCGCCGAGCCAGCCGCCGATCGCGGACGCCAGCAGCGTGACGGTGCCGGCGAGCCCGGCAGAGCCGGCATCGACCTTCCACAGCGCGATGATGGTGCCGATGACGAGCGGATATATCATGAAGTCCATGCCGTCGAGCGCCCAGCCGGCGGCGCAGGCCCAGAACGTCCGCCGTTCGGCTACGTTCATGTCGCGGTAGAAGGCAAGAAGGCTGGTGTCTTCGATCTCGGCGCGCTCGATGCGCTCGGTTGGCTCGGCTGTGGTCATGGCGTTTCCCCGTCTACTCGTTGACGGGTGGTAGCACGCGCTGCGGCGCCGGAAAACCAGCGCCATTGATCGCGGGGCTCCCAAAAGGGAAAGCCTATTGTCCCTCGGCAGCAGAGCCCCGTGTGCGCGGGTCGGGCGCGCCGAACGGCCCGCTCGGCGTCACCGCGATCGAGTTGGCCGATGTCTGGCCCATCGGCTCGACGACGATGTGACCCATCGCCTTCAGCTCGAACAGCACGTCGTCGGAAAAGCCGCGTTCGACGCGCACTTCATCCGGCAGCCATTGGTGATGCAGCCGCGGCGCTGCGACGGCAGCGGCGACATCCATATGATAGTCGAGCACGTTGACGATCACCTGGAGCACCGTCGAAATGATACGGCTGCCGCCGGGCGAGCCCGTCACCAGCACCGGCTTGCCGTCCTTCAGGACGATGGTCGGCGACATCGAGGACAGCGGCCGCTTGCCCGGCCCCGGCAGATTTGCCTCGTAGCCGACGAGGCCATAGGCGTTGGCGGCGCCTGGCGCTGCGGTGAAATCGTCGAGCTCGTTGTTGAGCAGCACGCCGGTGCCGTCGGCGACGAGGCCGACGCCGTAGCTGAAGTTCAGCGTATAGGTGTTGCTCACCGCATTGCCGCGGCTGTCGACGACGGAGAAATGCGTGGTGTTGCTGCCTTCGCGCGGCGGTGTCGCGCGCGCCGCGATCTCTTTCGCCGGCGTGGCCCTGTCGGCGCTGATGCCGGCGCGGAGCTTCGCCGCATAGTCCTTGGCGATCAGGGTCTCGATCGGCGCCTCGACGAAAGCCGGATCGCCGAGATAGCGCGCGCGATCCGCATAGGCGCGCTTCATGGCTTCGATCAGCAGATGCAGCGAGGCCGGCGAGCCCTGCTTCAGGTCCGAGAGCTGAAAGCCTTCCAGGATGTTCAGGGCCTCCACCAGAACCACGCCACCCGATGACGGCTGCGGCATCGAGACGATGTCGAAGCCGCGGTAGCTTCCCCGCACCGGCTCGCGGATGACGGGCTCGTATGACCGCAGATCATCTGGAGTCATGATGCCGCCGGCATCGGTGACGGTTTTGGCGAGCTTTTCGGCGATCGGTCCCTCGTAAAATCCGCGCGGGCCTCGGGCGGCTATGGTGGACAGCGTCTCAGCCAAATCGCCTTGCACCAGCCGGTCATTCTCTTGCAGCGGCGTGCCGTCCGGTCGCGAGAAGATTTTCGCCGACGCCGGCCAGCGGGCTAGTCGCTTGTGCGCGCCCGGCAGTGTGTCGGCGATGTCGTCGCTGATGACGAAACCGTCGCGGGCGAGCGAAAT
This sequence comes from Bradyrhizobium sp. CB82, assembly GCF_029714405.1. NCBI lineage: Bacteria > Pseudomonadati > Pseudomonadota > Alphaproteobacteria > Hyphomicrobiales > Nitrobacteraceae > Bradyrhizobium > Bradyrhizobium sp. CB82. Next base: position 256,992 of record NZ_CP121650.1, read on the forward strand.
CGCGGGCTTCAGCAACTGCGCCAGCGTGAATTGGCCGGAGCCGTATTTCTCCAGCGCCAGCGCCAGCCCCGCGACCGTACCAGGCACGCCGATGCCGAGCGCGGAGTCGCGCGACTTCGCGATGTCCGGCTTGCCGTCGGCGCCGAGGAAGATATCTGATGTGGTCGCGCTTGTTGCGGTCTCGCGATAGTCGATTGCGATGTCCTGCTTGCGGTCGGCTGAGTGGATCACCATGAAGCCGCCGCCGCCGATATTGCCGGCCCGCGGATAGGTCACGGCCATGGCGAAACCGGTCGCGACCGCGGCGTCCACCGCGTTGCCGCCACTCCGCAGGATGTCTGCGCCGATCTGCGCGGAGATCCTTTCCTGCGCCACCACCATGCCATGCTCGGCGGCGATGGCGTGAACGGTGTCGAGCGCTGGCGGCTGGTAGATGCGGCGCGCATCCTGAGCGCGCGCCGGGAACAGGCAGATACCTAGAATCGCGATGGCGGCTACGACTTTTCGTCGTGCCAGAACTAACGACATCATCAAAATTCCACCGCGCCTTCCTTCTGCTGTGTCTTGTTTTTGCCTTGTCTTGGCGCCACTCCACAGCCGTCGCGGCAATGCTATACCGGTTGCGCCAAGTGGGGCAAAACTGTTCGTGATGCAAAACTGTTCGTGATAAGGAATGCTGATGACGACGATCGCGTCTGATGCCGATATGGCCGACACGGAGCGGACCTATCCGCCGCGCGCCGCCGTCGTCAGCTGGATTTTCTTCGACTGGGCTGCGCAGCCCTATTTCACCCTGATCACGACATTCGTCTTCGCGCCCTATTTCGCCACCAGCGTCGCGCCGGACCCTGCGACCGGACAATCGCTGTGGGGATTCGCGATGGCGGCGGCCGGCATGGTCATTGCGCTCCTGTCGCCGGTGCTGGGCGCCATCGCCGACGCCGCGGGCCGGCGCAAGCCCTGGATTGCGGCGTTCGGCGCCATGCTGGTGCTGGGTTCCTGCGCGCTGTGGATCGGCAAGCCCGGCGACGCCAGCATCATTCCCGCGTTGCTCGCCGCGGTGGCGCTCGCCAGCGTCGGTGCGGAGTTCGCGACCGTCTTCAACAATGCGATGATGCCGACACTGGTGCCGCCGGAGCGCATCGGGCGGCTCTCCGGCAATGGCTGGGCCACCGGCTATGTCGGCGGCATCATCAGCCTGATCATCGTGCTTGGCTTCCTCGCCGCGAATCCAGAGACCGGACGCACGCTGCTCGGCTTCACGCCGCTGTTCGGGCTCGATCCGGCCACGCATCAAGGCGATCGCATCACCGGGCCGCTGACGGGACTCTGGTTCATCGTGTTCGTGACGCCGATGTTCGTGTTCACGCCGGATTACCCGGCCAAGCGTCCGGTGCGCCAGGCGCTGCGCGCCGGCCTTGCACAACTGAAGCAGTCGCTCGGCGAACTGCCGCGGCAGCAATCGCTGGCGACGTTCCTGCTCGCCAACATGATCTACAGCGACGGCCTCGTCTCGCTGTTCGCCTTCGGCGGCATCTACGCCGCCGGCACGTTCGGCTGGCAGACGATCCAGATCGGCACCTTCGGCATCATCTTGGCGATCGCTGGCACCTTCGGCGCATGGCTCGGCGGCAAGCTCGACGATCTGCTGGGACCGAAGCGCGTGATCGCCGGCAGCATGCTGGTCCTCTTGCTGTCGCTCGCCGCGATCCTGCTGGTCGACAAGGATTCGATCCTGTTCATCAAGGTCGCCTCGCCCGAGCCGGGCGGCACCCTGTTCGCGGGCGCGGCCGAACGCGCCTATCTCGTGCTGGGCTGTCTGATCGGCGCTGCCGGCGGCCCGCTCCAGGCCGCCTCGCGCACGCTCCTCATCCGTCTCGCGCCAAAGGACCGCATCGCGCAGTATTTCGGCCTGTTCGCGCTGACCGGAAAGGTGACATCCTTTATCGGCCCGCTTCTGATCGGCGCAATCACGGCCGGGACCGCGAGCCAGAAGGCCGGCATGGGCGTGCTGGTGGTGTTCTTCGCCGCGGGGCTCGCGCTGTTGATGCGGGTGAGGGAGCAGCCGCCTCCACTGTCGTCATTCCGGGGCATCGCGGAGCGATGAACTCTGGTGCGCAAATGCGCACCAGAGAATGCCGATGTTGCTGCGCGAGATTTCCGGGTTCGCGCTGGCGCGCCGGAATGACAAGTAGATCAATGCCGGAAATGCCGCGTGCCGGTGAACACCATGGCGATGCCGTGCTCGTCGGCAGCCTTGATCACCTCGTCGTCGCGCATCGAGCCACCGGGCTGCACAACGGCGGTGGCGCCGGCCTCGATGCATGCGAGCATGCCGTCGGCGAACGGGAAGAACGCATCGGATGCTACGACCGATCCCTTGGTGAGGGGCTCGGCGAGCTTCAGCTCGTGCGCCGCCTCCTGGGCCTTCCGCGCCGCGATCCGCGCCGAATCGACCCGGCTCATCTGGCCCGCGCCGATGCCGACGGTCGCGAGATCCTTGGCGTAGATGATGGTGTTGGACTTGACGTGCTTTGCCACCCGGAACGCGAATTTCAGGTCGCGCATCTCGGCGTCGGTCGGCGCGCGCTTGGTGACCACCTTGAACGTCATGTCGTCGACCACGGCGTTGTCGCGGCTCTGCACGAGCAAGCCGCCGGCAACAGTCTTGGCGGTGAGACCCGCCGAACGCGGGTCGGGCAGGCCGCCGGCGAGCAGCAGGCGCAGATTCTTGCGCGCGCCGATGATGGCGATCGCTTCCTCGCTGGCATCGGGTGCGATGATCACCTCGGTGAAGATTTTTGTGATCTCGCGCGCGGTGTCCGCATCGAGCGCGCGGTTCATCGCGATGATGCCGCCAAAGGCGGAGGTCGAGTCGCAGGCGAGGGCCATGCGATACGCGGTGACGAGGTCGGGACCTTCCGCGACGCCGCAGGGATTGGCGTGCTTGACGATGACGCAGGCCGCGGTGCGCTTGGCGTCGAACTCGCCGATGCACTCATAGGCCGCGTCGGTGTCGTTGATGTTGTTGTAGGAGAGCTCCTTGCCCTGCAACTGCCGCGCGGTCGAGACGCCGGGCCGCTTGTCAGGCGTCGCATAGAACGCGGCGGTCTGGTGCGGGTTCTCGCCATAGCGCAGCGCCTGGATCAGCCTGCCGCCAAAGGCGCGGTAGTCGGGCGCATCGATCTCGAGCTGACGGTTGAACCAGTTTGAGATCGCGGCATCATAGGCGCCGGTGCGGGCATAGGCCTTGGCGGCGAGGCGCCGGCGCAGCTTCAGCGTGGTCGCACCGTTGTTGGCGGCGAGCTCATCGAGCACGGCCTGATAGTCTTGCGCTTCGACGACGACGGCGACATCGTCATGATTTTTGGCCGCGGCGCGGATCATCGCGGGACCGCCGATGTCGATGTTCTCGATGCACTCTTCAAAACCGGCGCCCTTGTCGACGGTTGCCTCGAACGGATAGAGGTTGACGACGAGCAGATCGATCGGCGCAATCCCGTGCGTCTTCATCGCCTCCGCATGTTCCTTGTTGTCCCGGATCGCGAGCAGACCGCCATGCACCTTCGGATGCAGCGTCTTGACGCGGCCGTCCATCATCTCGGGGAAGCCGGTGAGCTCGGAGACGTCCTTCACCTTGAGGCCGGCTTGCGCGATCGCCTTGGCGGTACCGCCGGTCGACACCAGCTCGACGCCATGGGCGGAAAGCGCCTTGGCGAATTCGATCAGGCCGGTCTTGTCGGAAACGGAGAGCAGGGCGCGGGTGACGCGGCGGGGATGATCAGTCATGGGCAAGATCCTCTGTGTGGGGAGTACCTATGCCCAGGCGCGCGGCAGATATGTCCCGCGCTTCCCGATGGTGCTCCATCCAAGGTCGCCAGTCGCGCGAGCGGGTGCTCGTTACCAGCTTTCGACGCTCTTCACAACGGCTAGATAGACGCGAGCCGCGCGCGTTTACAGCGGAAGTTCCGGCTCGCGCCGGGCGTTGCGGCGGGCATTGGTGACCGCCGGCGAGGCGGTGGAGCGGACAAAGCTCCAGCGGATGGAGGGGGTCTGGCGTGCGTCCTGCCGGATCACGATCTGCGCGGTGCGGCGCGGCCCGTCATTGCCGGCCAGGAATACGCTGTCCTCGAGCTCGACCTTGTCATCGAGCGCCTCGAAGGTCCAGACTTCGCGGTTCGGCAGCACCAGCATCACGCCGCGGGCGTCCGACAGCCGGCTCGCCTTCACCGCCGGGTGCAGGTGGAAGCGCAGCGCGAAATCGGTATTCGCGCCCTTGAGCCGCGCGCCTTGCGGCGGTGACAGCGTGTCCTCGCCGTCGAGCCGCGTGCCGTCATTGGCGACCATCACCACACGCCGGTGGATCACGCCAAACTTGGCGAGATAGCCGTCATGGGACGTCGTCAGCAGCGTGCCGTTCGCCACGACCTCGCGAAAATTCTCAACCACCGCCGGCCCGCTGATCACGGGTGCGCCGTGCAACAGCTTCTTCATTGCCGACAGCTGGACGAACTGGCAGGACGATGTTTCGTGATAGGTCAGCGTGGAGTGCGCCGCGGTGCCGCGCGCGAACGGCCGCCAATTGTCGCGTCCCGTCGTCGGCATGCCGCAATTGGTCACGATGCGGCTCGTGCCCGAGGATAATTCGAACGACAGGCAGCCGGCATGGGCGTCGTGGCTGACATTGGCCGGCGGCGGCGCGCCGGTATCCATGATCAGCGTCAACGCTCCGGCGTCGAGACGCTGGAAGCCGGTGTGCGGCATGGTCGCCATCGGCGCGCCATGGGTATCGTCATAGGCGAGCAGCGTGGCGAGCAGATCCGACGGCGTCGCGCTCATGCCGTTGAACAGCGCAAAGTTGCCGTCGCCGTGCCGGAAGAAACGCAGCATCGGCATCATGCGGTCGATCGCGTTGAGGAGCGCCGGCGGCGGCGCGATGTTGCGCGCCGCAAAGGTCTGCCGCAGCGGCAGCAAATCGATCAGGAGCTCGATCAATGCGCCTGGATTACGGGAGATGTGTCCGCCGTCGGGGAGGATCTGGCGTTGCAACTCGTCGGACAGTTTGCGCGAGGCGCTGCGGATATGGCGCGCCTGGTTGGCAAGGCACAACGAGGCGTAGCAGAGCGCGATCAACACTTGCAGCCGCGGCACCCCGTCCGGGATGTCGACCATGGTGAAACGGAGATAGCGGAGCTCGCGCGCGATCGCCCGCAAGTAACGGCGATAGAATTTGTTGTCGGTGTCACCCAGCACCAGCGGTGCCTGCGACAGCAGCGAGATCACGCGCCGAGCCAGCACGTCGGCGCGGCGGGCCACGGCCCGGCGCTTGTTGGCGGGATTGGAGATCCAGTCCTCGACCAGCGAGCGGGCATTGGCCCGGGTCAGCGCGGTGTCGGCGGCGCGCAAATGGCGCAGCCAGCCGAAGCCGAGCAGGGCGACCTCCCAGTCTTCCGACGGCGGCTCGAGATCGAAGATCGAGCGGCCATGGCAATTGACAATCTTGCCGGCGAACACGAATCGCCCGGCATAGATCTCCGCCGCGCGGGTGGCATCCGCGGTGCGTAAATCGTGCGGCGCGATGATCAGCCGGTCGGTGCGGCCCGGCCACAGCCGCGACAGCGTCACGGAACCGCCGCTCGCGCGCGCAAGCATGTTCCGCGCGAAGCGGTTCATGACCAGCGTCGAGATGCGTCTGCGTTGAGCGACCGACACGCCTTGCCTTGAAGGGGGAGAGGATTCCTGACGAATCCTTTTAATCCCAAAATCGGCCGGCTGACACCACCTTGAAAGGCGGCGAATCAGCATCGGCTACGCAAAATCCGGTGCAAAATCAGGATTTAACGAGCCGGGCGGCGAAGAATCCGTCGAGCCCGCCGAGCCGTGGGTCGGCGTTTGGCAGGTGGCTCGGCAGGGTCCTCAGGTCGCCGTCGGCGGTAATGATCTCAGCCAGCCCTGCGACCTCGGACGGCTGGATCGCTACGCGGCGCAGCGCCGGTTCGGCGGCCAGCAGCGCGGCGATCGCCTGCTCGCCTTCCTCAGGCTCCAGCGAGCAGGTGCAATAGACCAGCGTTCCACCCGGTTTGAGCAGCGAGACGGATTTGCCCAGCAGGCGCTGCTGAAGTGCCGTGAGCGCCGCAATGTCGGACTCCTGGCGCAGCCAGGCCACATCAGGATGGCGGCGGATCGTGCCGGTCGAAGTGCAGGGCGCATCGATCAGGATGCCGTCAAAACTTTGCGGCGGACCCGCCCATTCCACGGCGTCGGCGACGACTGTTTCGGCCCGCAACGACAGCCGCGCCAGGTTCTCGCGCAGCCGTGCCACGCGCGCCGGCGAACGGTCTACAGCGACAACATTCGCGCCGGCGTGAACCAGCTGGGCCGTCTTGCCGCCGGGAGCGGCGCAGAGATCGGCGATGGATTTGCCGGCGACATCGCCGAACAACCGGGCCGGCAGTGCGGCCGCGGCGTCCTGAACCCACCATTGTCCCTCGCTGAAACCGGGCAGCATGGTCACCGAGCCGTGCAGCAGCGTACGCACGGTTCCGGTCGGCAGTGCCTCGCCATGCAGGCGGCTCGCCCATTGCGCGGCATCCGACTTCACGGTCAGATCGAGTGAGGGCTCATGGCCGAGCGCGAGCGCCATCTCGCGCGCGGTCGCCTCACCATAATGCGTGCTCCAGCGCGCAAGCAGCCAGGGCGGCAGGTCGAGCGATTGCGTCGCGACTTCCTCCACCAGCGCCTTGCCCTCGCGCGCGCAGCGGCGCAGCACGGCATTGACGAGGCCGGCATAGCGCGCGGCACGGCGGTCGGATTGCACCAGGCGCACCGAGAGATCGACGGCCGCGTGATCGGGAACATCCATCCAGAGAATTTGCGCAGCGCCGATCAGAAGCGCGCTTTGCGCGCGCGGTGCCTCGGCAGGGATGCCCTTGTCGAGCAGACGCGACAGCACGTGGCCGAGCGTGCCGAGCCGGCGCAGGACAGTCGCCACCATGCGCCGCATCAGCGCGCGGTCGCGATCGGCGAGCGTCTTCAGTCCGGGATGGGCGCCGCCCCCATCGAGCTGGTCGTCCAGCGTGCGGCGCTTATGGAGGACACCATCGACGATGTCGGCGGCGATCCGGCGCGCCGCGAGACCAGGCACTTCGGTCGGTGGAGCAAAACGTTGAGACGGCATGCGAAGGTAAGGTTCTGAGCGAGCGGCAGTTCCGCCGTGAGGGCGCATGCCTTAAGAAGCGCATCTGTGGCATGCGAATATGCCAAATGTAAGAATCGACTCTGGTTTTTTCAGCCAGCATGACGATCTCTGCCACAAGCGCTGTGTTTTTTGGATCGCGCGCGGCGCGCGCCTGGGCTAGGAAGCCAGAGATGAACGACACTCCCTCAAGCCCGCCCCAGCGCAAGCCGCTCACGCCGGCCGCCCAGCGCGCGTTGGCGGAAGCTGAGGCACGCCGGCAGGCGGCTGAGGCCAATGCCAATGCCAAAGCCGCGCCCAAGGAGTTGCAGGGTCCGAAAGGGCCCGAGCCCACGCGTTTCGGCGACTGGGAGCGCAAGGGCATCGCCTCGGATTTCTGAGACCGGGCTGTCTCTTGCCGGCTGACTAAAGCGCGACGAGATTGAGATCAATCGTCATCCCGCGTTGGATTATTGATCGCGCATGGTCTCCGGCAAACGCGTTCCGCGTTTGCCGCGAGGGAAAACCGCTTCGCACTTTTCCGGATCATGCTTTAGCCTCGGCCGATGTCGTCCCGCGACCGAATCACTCCGTATCGGCCCTCGTTCAGCGGCGCGCCATTTGGCCGCCGCTTTGCGGGCCTGCTGCCATGGATGTTCGTGGTCGTTGTCGTGACGGCGATCGTGCTCACCTACCGGCATGGCACGAACTGGCCCGTTCCGCATGTCGGGGATGACCGGGCGCAGGATGCCGAGATCGTGTTGCAGCACGCCGGCAAGGCTGACGTCCGCTACGGCGTGGACGTGATCCGCACCATCGACGGCGACACCTTTGTCGCGCGCGTGCACCAACAGGATGGCCGTGATCTCGTCACGCGGGTCCGCTTGCGCGGCATCGATGCGCCTGAGCTGAAGGCGTCCTGCCGCGCGGAACTGGAGAAGGCCGAGGCCGCGACGGACGCGCTGCGCAATCTGCTGCGTGAGGGCGGCATCGCCATCTACAATATCGGACCGGACAAATATCAAGGCCGCATCGTTGCCGACGTCGCGACAAAGCGCACGGCCAACGTCTCGCCGGCGCTGCTCGCGGGCGGTTATACGCGCAGCTATAACGGTGGCCATCGCGAGGGCTGGTGCGCGCGCGGCTGGCGTTTCTGGCACTAAAAAAGCCGCGCAGAAAGCGCGGCCTTTATCGTTCGCCTTGATGCAAATCGATCTCAGCGCGTCACCACCACCGGAGTGCCGACCGACACGCGGCTATAGAGATCGGTGATGTCGTCATTGAGCATGCGGATGCAGCCATAGGAGACGAAGCCGCCGACCGAGCCCGGCACGTTGGTGCCGTGGATGGCGTATTCACCGCCGGCAAGCGTCATCGCCGCAACCCCCATCGGATTGCGCGGCGAGCCGCCAGGGATCACGTCGGGAAGCTGTGGCTTGTCGCGCTTCACTTCAGCCGGCGGCGACCAGGCCGGGTTGCGGTACTTGCCGTCGATGCGGGTGGTGCCGGCCCACTGCTTGCCGGACTTGCCGACGCCGACCGGGTAACGCATGGCGTGCCCGTCGTCGAGAATGAGATAGAGCCGGCGCTCGTTGGTTTTGACCACGATGGTGCCCGGCGAATATTCGCCACCGTGCAGCCCCACGACTTCCGGCCGCGCCTCGGCCACCGTCGACATCAAGATCCCTGCCCCGATGGTGGCGGCCAATGCCACCGCAATCCTCATCGACATCGCTTGCTTCCTTATCCGTCGCCCCGAACGGGTCGTTCAAAATGCACGCAAATCCCGGAAATCGCCCGCTCGCCCAGGTATTCTTAACCACGTATTCTTAACCGCGTATTCTTAACCGCGCGCGTTAACCGGATGGTTTCCACGCGCCGCGCCTTGGGCCCAGCCAGCCGCGGGGACAAAGGAAAAGTTCGAATTAAAGTAAATGACCGGAAAACAACACTCGCCGAGAAACATGCGGCCGCGCCGGCGCACGCCCTGACAAGTGCGTGAGGACCAAGCGCCGTCATTCCGGGCGCGCAGCAGCGCGACCCGGAATCCCGTCATTCCGGGTTCGGTCCTGCGGACCGCCCCGGAATGACAAGTGTTGTTGGCTTACGCCGACGTCTGCTTCTTGTTCTGGCGGTTCTTGACGAGGTCGTCGACCACGGCGGGATCGGCGAGCGTCGAGGTGTCCCCCAGGCTGCCCGGCTCGTCCTCGGCGATCTTGCGCAGGATGCGGCGCATGATCTTGCCGGAACGGGTCTTGGGCAGGCCGGGCGCGAACTGGATCTGGTCCGGCGAGGCGATCGGGCCGATCTCCTTGCGCACCCAGGTGACGAGCTCTTTCCGTAGATCCTCGGTCGGCTCGACGCCGGCCATCAGGGTGACATAGGCGTAGATGCCCTGGCCCTTGATGTCGTGGGGGAAGCCGACCACGGCGGCCTCCGAGACCTTCTCATGCGCGACCAGCGCGCTCTCGACCTCGGCGGTGCCCATGCGGTGGCCGGAGACGTTGATGACGTCATCGACGCGGCCTGTGATCCAGTAATAGCCGTCGGCGTCGCGCCGGCAGCCGTCGCCCGTAAAATACTTGCCCTTGTAGGTCGAGAAATAGGTCTGCTCGAAGCGGGCGTGATCGCCATAGACCGTGCGCATCATGCCCGGCCACGACCGGGTGAGGCAGAGATTGCCAGTGGTTTCGCCGTCCAGCACCTTGCCATCGGCATCGACGATCTCCGGCACCACGCCGAAGAACGGCAACGTCGCCGAGCCAGGCTTCAACTTGGTCGCGCCCGGCAGCGGCGTGATCAGGATGCCGCCGGTCTCGGTCTGCCACCAGGTGTCGACGATCGGGCAGCGGTCCTCGCCGACGACTCGGTGATACCACTCCCACGCCTCCGGATTGATCGGCTCGCCGACCGAGCCGAGCAGGCGGAGCGAAGCGCGCGAGGTCTTCTTCACCGGCTCGTCGCCGCCCTGCATCAGCGCGCGGATCGCGGTCGGCGCGGTGTAGAAGATGTTGACCTTGTGCTTGTCGATGACGTTCCAGAACCTCGAATTATCGGGGTAGTTCGGCACGCCTTCGAACATCAGCGTGGTCGCGCCATTGCACAGCGGCCCGTAGAGAATGTAGCTGTGGCCTGTGACCCAGCCGACGTCCGCGGTGCACCAGTAGATGTCGCCGTCGTGATAATCGAACACGTATTGGTGCGTCATCGCGGCATAGACGAGGTAACCGGCGGAGGTGTGCAGCACGCCCTTCGGTGTGCCGGTCGAGCCCGACGTATAGAGGATGAACAGCGGATCCTCGGCGTGCATGTGCTCGGCCGGGCACTCCGTCGTCACCATCTTGGCCGCGTCGTGGTACCAGAGGTCGCGCGACGGATTCATATCGACCTTGCCGCCGGTGCGCTTGACGACGATGACCCAGTCGACGCCTTCGGTCTTGGCGAGCGCAGAGTCGACATTGGCTTTCAGCGGCACCTTCTTGCCGCCGCGCATGCCTTCGTCCGCGGTGATGATGACCTTGGATTTGCAGTCGTTGATGCGCTGGGCGAGGCTGTCGGGCGAGAAGCCGGCGAACACCACGGAGTGGATTGCGCCGATCCGCGCGCAGGCCAGCATCGCGTAGGCGGCCTCGGGGATCATCGGCAGGTAGATGGTGACGCGGTCGCCCTTTTTGACGTTGCGGGTGCGCAGGATGTTGGCCATCCGGCAGACCTCGTCGTGCAGCTCCTTGTAGGTGATGTGCCGGGACTGCGAGGGATCGTCGCTTTCCCAGATGATCGCGGTCTGGTTGGCGCGCTTGGCGAGGTGCCGGTCGATGCAGTTCCAGGCGACGTTGAGGACGCCATCCTCGAACCATTTGATGGAGACGTTGCCGGGCGCGAAGGAGACGTTCTCGATCTTGGTCGGTGGCTTCATCCAGTCGACGCGCTTGGCCTGCTCGGCCCAGAAGCCGTTCGGGTCCGAGATCGAGCGATCGTACATGTCCTTGTACTTGGCCTGATCGACCCAGGCGCGTTTCGCCCACTCTGCCGGCACGTCGTAGATCTTCTCGGACATGTTTTCCCTCCACAAGCGGCAAGCTCAGGCAATGCCGACGTCGTCATTCGAATGATTATGCGTCGGGCTAACCGGACCCGACAAGGAGGACAAGCTGGACCTTCGGCGGGCAAGCAACCATGAGCAAGATCAAGCTGGGCAGTATGCCTGTCGCAAATCTGAAACAGACGCCGATCTGACCCGCCGGCTTCTTTACCGAGATCTCCGGAAGCCGCCCGCGCAGGGCGCCCATGCGCGGATTGGAGGTATTTAGAAACCATTCGTCACTGATTCGGGACTCGCAATGCCGTTCGGAACCCCCTAAATGGCCTGACCGGGTCCAAAGAGACCCGACGGAACAAACATCAAAACAACCGCATTGTTCGATAACAGGCGGAGCTTAGGCGTAAGGCTATGATGGATCAGCAGAATTTCGGGACGATGCGGCCCGCTTCAGCCGATCCCGCCGCTATTGCGCTGGCCAAGGCGCTCGGACAATGGCCGAAACCGACCGGTTTCAAGCGTCCCAACCCGAAAAAGACCTATGACACGGCCCCTGCGACGGTCGAGGCGCTCGCGAGGGAGCTCGGCTTGCGGCTCGGCGACCAGAACGAGCTGACCATCCGCCGCATCCGGCGCGGCAAGGGCTACTCCTTCGTCCGTCCCAACGGTGCCCATATCCGCGACGCCCGCACCATCCGCCGCCTGCACGCCATGGCGGTGCCGCCGGCCTATCGCGAGGTACGCTACTCGGCCGACCCGAACTCGCATCTCCAGGCGGTGGGGCGCGATGCCGCAGGGCGTTTGCAATATCGCTACCACGCCGACTGGGAAAAGGTCCGCGAGCAGCGCAAGGCGCATCGCCTGGAGAAGCTCGTTGGCGCGCTGCCGAAGATCCGGCGCAAGGTGTCCATGTTCCTGTCGGGCGAGGAGCCGACGCGTGAGTTCGCGCTCTCGGCGGTGATCGAGCTGATCGCACGCACCGCGATCCGTCCCGGCAATGAATCCTACGCCCGTCTCAACGGCACCCGCGGCGCCACCACGCTGCTGAAGTCCAACGTCACGCTGGAAGACGACTGCTTCGTGCTGACCTTCAAGGCCAAGGGCGGCAAGGCGGTGCGGAAGGAGTGCGACGCGGCCAAGCTCGTGCGTGCCATCGGCATCCTGCGCAGCGTGCCGGGCAAGCGCATGTTCCAGTATCGCGATGCCTACGGTACGGTGCGTTCGGTGAACACCACGCAGGTCAACGCATTCCTGCGCGAGATCGCTGGCATCAAGATTTCGCTGAAGGATTTTCGCACCCTGATGGCCTCGGCCGTCGTGGTGGAATCGCTGTCGCGGATCACGCCGGCAACCAGCCAGCGCGGCCGCAAGCGGCAGGTGCTGGACGCGATTCGTGCGGCTGCCGACCAGCTCTCCAACACACCGGCGATCTGCCGCAGGAGCTACGTCCACGACACCATCGTCACCGCGTTCGAGGACGGCATCCTCGAGCGTTTTGCCGCGACGATGAAAGGCCAGCGCTCTCAGGCGAGGCGCGAGCAGCTCCTGGCGCAGGTGGTGGCGACCGCGGCCGTGTAGCGCAGAACCGACGTCACATTCGGTTCGCGGGCTGCATCACATCGGGTCCGGGGTCACGACCCCCGGCCACGAGGCTCAACCGGCCCAGATAGTGTTCCCAGCCCTTGTTATGCGCTTCGCATTGTTCTGCGGTCGGCAGGCCGCTGTGCGTCATGCGCAACAGCGTGCCGCCATCGCGTTCGATCAGGTCAATTTCGATCAGGCTCGAGCCGGGCGGCACTTCCTGGCCGCCCTCCCAACCGAACGTGTAGGCGAGACGATGCACCGGAACGACCTCGCGAAAAGCGCCGCGGGCGATGCCGCCGCGCTGGCCAATACCCTTGAGCAGATAGAGCCCGCCGGGATGCGGCTCCATCGCCGCCTCCGTGCCCATCCAGTTCACGATTTTGTCGGGGTCGGCGAGGTAAGCGAAGACAGTGGCGCGCGGGGCCGGGATATGGGTCTCGCGGCGGACTATGAAGGGCTCAGTCATCGGCGTCGGTTCCCAAGGCTGAACTAGGCAGATGGCGCCGCTACAGCACGTGTTCAAGGCCCGCCCACCGACGATAGGTCGTGACAAGAATGGCGAGCAGACCACATGATCGCACCATGCAGTTGTCCTCGACGCTCGCCTGGCTCGTCGATGCCGCCGCTGAGACCACGGGTGCCCACCGGTTGCTCGCGGATCTCGGCGGGCATCTGGTTGCCGATGGATTGCCGCTCGTTGCGGGCAGCCTGACGCTGGACGTCCCGCATCCATTGATCGCACAGCGAACCTGGCTGTGGCGCGCCGAGAGCGGCGAGGTCGTCGAAGCCCTCGGTTTTGCGCCGGGGGCAGCCGCGCTCGCGCCACGCAACGATGCCGGCCGGCGCTGGCTGAGCGCGACGGCCGCCGGCATCGTCCACGAAGACGTGATCGGGCCGCGGCAGGACGGGCCGTTGCTCGGCTGGATCGGGCCGCGCCCGTTCACGCCGCGCGAAATCGACGATCTCCGGCAAGCCGCGCGCTTCGCCGCCGCGCCGCTCGCCGTGCTCGCCGCGCGGGCCACGCTGGCGGCGGCGCTCGAAGCCTATCTCGGCCGGCGCAGCGCCGAGCGCGTGCTGGCGGCGCCGCTCCGCCGCGACCTCGGCGAAACCATCCAGGCGGCACTGCTCTATGCCGATCTGCGCGACTTCACGGCGCTGTCCGAAGCCAACCCGCCGGCCGCTGTCATCTCGGCGCTCGATGCCTGGTTCGATCGCATCGCCGGCGCGGTGCACGCCTTTGGCGGCGAGGTGCTGAAATTTATCGGCGACGGCGTGCTGGCGATCTTCCCCGTGGTTGATGACTCGCCGCGTCGTGCCTGCGATGCTGCCTTGCGCGCGGCGACCGCGGCGCGCGCCGGCATGATGCACCTTGATGACGAACGCCGCGCCCGCGGATTGCCGTCGCTGTCATTCGGCGCCGCGCTTCACCTCGGCGAGATGCTGTGGGGCAATATCGGCGCGGCCAACCGGCTGGATTTCACCGCGATCGGTTCGGCCGTCAACCTGGTGAGCCGGCTCGAGGGATTGTGCAAGCCGCTCGGCAGAACGGTTCTGGTGTCGGGTGCGCTCGCTGCCGAGACCGACACGCCATTGCTTGCGCTCGGGATGCATCCGCTGCGTGGGATCGCCGCGCCCTGCGAGGTCTTCGCTCTGCCGGACAGTTGATGACGTAGCCGCTGGTGCTGCGCGCGCCGTGCCCACCATCCAATCGCGAGCGGTCTTTTTGATTGGTGGGCACGCTTCCGCCTTCGCTCGTTGAGCTACGGCGGACAAGTCGCTTTGCCCGCCTTAACATTCGTGGCTGACTACATCCCGCCCATCTTGCAGACGAGCTTCCACTCGTCCGCCGTCACCGGCTGCACCGAGAGGCGCGAATATTTCACCAGCGCCATGTCCGCGAGCTTCTTCTCGGCCTTGACCGCGGCCATCGTCACCGGCGTCTTGAGCGGCTTGTCGGCCTTGATGTCGACGCAGACGAACTTGCCGGTCTTGTCGGTCGGATCGGGATAGGCCTCCTTGATGACCTCAGCGATGCCGACGATCTCCTTGCCCTCGTTGGAATGATAGAAGAACGCCTTGTCGCCCTTCTTCATGTTGACGAGGTTTTGCCGCGCGGTGAAGTTGCGCACCCCGGTCCAGGCCTCGCCCTTGGCGCCCTTGGCGACCTGCTGGTCCCACGACCAGACGGACGGTTCGGATTTCACCAGCCAGTACGCCATGTTCATTCCTCTGCCTTGAAGGGGCGCGTCAAAAGTCCGGATATTGCGGCGTCGATCGTGCTCTTGCCACTCAGGATCGCTGCGACTGCTGCTGATACCGGCATCTCGATGTTTTGCGAAGACGCGAGTTCGATCAGCACGGGTGCGGTGAATTCGCCTTCGGCGAGCTTGCCGGCTGGCGGCGTCTCGCCGCGCCCGAGTGCGAGCCCGAGCGCGAAGTTGCGCGATTGCGGGCTCGAGCAGGTCAGGATCAGATCGCCGAGGCCGGACAGGCCTGCGAGCGTCTCGCTGCGCGCGCCGAGCGCACGGCCGAAGCGGGCGAGCTCGGCAAAGCCGCGCGTGGTCAATGCGGCCTGCGCGGAGGCGCCGAGCTTGCGTCCGACCGCGATGCCGACCGCGATCGCCAGCACGTTCTTGGCCGCGCCACCGATCTCGACGCCGCGTACATCGGTGGAGTGATAGGGGCGGAAGGTCGGCGAGCCCAGCGCCTGCACCAGGGAGCTGGCGAGCTGCTCATCTTTTGCGGCCAGCGTCACCGCCGTCGGCAAGCCGCGCGCGACGTCGTCCGCAAAGCTCGGTCCCGACAGGATCCCTGGCAGCGAATGCGGCGCAGCTTCGGCGATCACGTCGGTCATGAATTTGTGGGTACCGTGCTCGATGCCCTTGGCGCAGGCAATGACCGGCACAGGCTTTGTGAGATGTGACGCCAGCGCGTTGACCGCACCGCGCAGGTGCTGCGCCGGTGTTACGATCAGCAGCATGTCGGCGCGCGCGGTGAGGGCAAGCTCGCTCGTCACCACGATATCGGACGAGAGCTGCACGCCAGGCAGCCGCGGGTTTTCGCGCGTCGAGGCAATCCGGCCCGCGTGCTCGGTGCTACGCGCGCACAGCGTCACTTTTCGTCCCGCCCGTGCAGCGACCGTCGCCAGCGCCGTGCCCCAGGCGCCCGCGCCGATCACCGCGACGGATTGGAAGGATGTCATCGCTAGAATCCCGCGCGTGTGTTGGCGTAACCGGCCGGCGCCGTGGCGTTGGCGTCGAGCAGCCAGCGGGCGCGGGGCTGGGCCTCCATCGTGTCGGTGAGGCCGAGCGCGAGACGCTCGGCGCCGGCCCAGGCGATCATCGCGCCGTTGTCGGTGCAGAGCGCGGGCGGCGGCATGATCAGCCGCGTCCCCGCTGCGTCGGCGACGTCCTGCAACGCCCCGCGGATCGCCTGATTGGCGGCAACGCCGCCGGCCGCGACGAGCGCCTGCGGCGCACCGAACTGCTCGCGGAATAGTTTGAGGCCCATGCTCAGGCGGTCCGCGGTCGAGTCCAGCACCGCGGCCTGAAAGCTCGCGCAGAGATCGCTGATGTCCTGTGGCTCGAGCGGAACGATCCGGCTCGCTTCATTGCGCACCGCCGTCTTTAGTCCCGATAGCGAGAAATTGGCATCGGGCCGCCCCTGCATCGGCCGCGGAAACGCGAATCGCGCCGCATCGCCGTCTGCCGCGGCGCGCTCGACCTGCGGTCCGCCTGGATAAGGCAGCCCGAGCATCTTGGCGACCTTGTCGAAGGCTTCGCCGATCGCATCATCGACGGTCGTGCCGAGCCGGATATATTGTCCGACGCCGACCACCGCGACGACCTGGGTGTGGCCGCCCGAAGCCAGGAACAGGCAATAGGGGAATTCGAGGTGATCGGTCAGTCGCGGCGTCAGCGCATGCGCCTCGAGATGGTTCACCGCGACGAGCGGGGTGTCGTGCACCATCGCGATCGCCTTTGCCGTGGTGAGCCCGACGATGACGCCGCCGATCAGTCCCGGGCCAGCCGCAGCGGCGACACCCGACAATTCGGCGAAGCCGATGCCGGCCTCTTTCATCGCGCGGTCAATGATACCGTCGAGCAGGTCGACATGGGCGCGCGCGGCGATCTCCGGCACCACGCCGCCGAAGCGGGCGTGTTCCTCGACCTGCGAGCGCACGATGTTGGACAGAATCTTGCCGTCGCCATCGCCCGCGCGCGCGATCACGGCGGCGGCGGTTTCGTCGCAGGTGGTTTCGATGCCCAATACCAGCATTGGCGAATCGTTATCCAATTTGCGCCCTTGCGCTCTTCCGCAAAGCAGAGTTCTGGTACGTCCGGTAGCATTCCGGGGTCGCCAAAGGCAATCGCGCCTTGCAACGTTCCCGAAAGCCTCGTCGCGGTGCACCGGAGAATAGAGATCATGGCCATTCTTGTCACACGGCCGCATCCCGACAATGAGGCCACCGCGGCAGGCTTGCGTGCCCTGGGCTATGTGGTGCTGCTGGCGCCGGCACTCAAGTTCGAGCCGGTGGCGTTTCGCGACGAAAGTGAGGCAAGCTACAGCGGCATCATCGTCACCTCGGCGAACGCGATCCGCGCCATCGCGCCGCAATTGCCGAAGCTTCGTCTGTCGAAGCTGCCGCTGTTCGCGGTCGGCGAGCACACCGCCACAGCCGCGCGCGAGGCCGGCTTTGTCAACGTCATCGTCGCCGGCGGCGATGCGGCGGCGTTAAGGGACAAGGTGCTGCAAGGCGCGCGCGACAAGGTCGTGAAGAAAAAGAGCACGTTGCTTTATCTCGCGGGCGCGGATCTGTCGCGCGATCTCTCGAGCGAGCTCGGCGCGGACGGATTCAACGTGGTCACGCAGACCATCTATCGCATGGCGCCGGTCAAGCACCTGCCGCGCGAGGTCTGCGAAGGTTTTGCCGCCGATGGCATCCGGGCGGTGCTGCATTATTCGCGGCGCAGCGCGCGCGCATTCCTGGATGCGGCGCGCGACGAGGGCGTCGAAATCTCCGCGTTGTCGATTCCGCAGTGCTGCCTGTCCGAGAGCATCGCCGGCGTGCTTCGCGAGGCGGGCGCGACGCAGGTTGCGGTCGCGGCCAGGCCGGACGAAAATTCCTTATTTGAGACCTTGGCGCGTGCTTTGCGCACCCGTATGGCGTAAGAGAACGGGCCGAATCCTTAACCTGAGGGGTCCGGTCCGAGTACGTCGCTTGCAAGTGTGAAGGAAACGTCACGATGGCCGAAGACAAGCCTGAAGACGCAGGATTGGCCCCCGAGTCCGGCCGTGCCAAGCGCACCCCGCCCACCATCGATCTCGAGGCGACCGAGGTGTCCACCCAGCCGCAACAGCCGGCCGATGAGGTGCAGCCGGAGCCGGCCGACGCCGATGCGGCCAGGGCCGAATCGGTCGCGGCCGAGGCAGCCAAGCCGGAAGACGAGCCGGAAGACGAACCGGAACGCGCCGAGGCGAGGGCCGCGGTGCCTCCGATGTCCAAACCCGTGTCCCCCTGGATCATCGCGCCGCTGTCGGGTGCGGTCGCAGCAGCGCTCGTGATCGCGGTTGGCTGGATGCTGGGCTGGCCCCAGGTGCAAGCGCCAACGGCGACGCCGCAGGCCACGACTACGACGGTCGACGCATTGAGCGGGCGCCTCGCCGCTGTCGAGACCAAGATCAACAAGCCCGCGGCACCGGCCGCGGACCCGGCCGCAGCGGCGCGGCTTGACGCGCTGGACAAATCCGTCGCCGCCTTGCGCAGCGACGTCGCAATCCTGCGTACGCAATCGGACAAGCTCGGCAGTGCACTGAACGACGTGAAATCGGCGCCGCGCGACGCAGGTGCAACGCCGGATCTGTCAGGCGTCACCGATCGCATCGCGCAGCTCGAGCGTACCATCAAGGCCGAGCGTGCCGAGCTCGCACAGCAGGGCGAGAAGATCGCCGATGCAAAGTCCACCGACGACATGGCGTTGCGTCGCGTCGTCGCGGCGGCACTGCTCGACGTCGCCGTTCGACACAACGATCCCTACGCCGCGCAGCTTGCGGCGGCGAAATCATTCGCGCCCGATTCCGAGACGTTGAAGCCGCTCGAGACGTTTGCTTCCAGCGGCATTCCAAACCCGGTCATGCTGAGCCGCGATCTCCTCAACATCGTGCCAAAACTCTCGCCGCCGGCTGAAGCGCAGACCAGCGGTAACGGCATCGTCGAACGCCTGCAGGCGGGTGCCTCAAAGCTCGTCCGCATCGAGCGCACCGACGGCGTCGGCAACGACCGTGGCGCGATCATCGCGCGGGTGACGGCGGCGGCGCTGCGTAGCGATTTCAACGAGGCGCGGCGCGAGCTGAAGACCTTGCCGGAAGCCGATCGCGAAGCCGCAAAGGCCTGGCTCGACAAGGCCGACGCGCGCGATGCCGCGCTCGCCGCGTCCCGCAAATTCGCCGACGATGCCATGGCGGATCTCGCCAAGCCCGCGCAATAGACCCGCGCCAAAGGGATCGCCATGCTTCGCGTCGTATCATTCCTCATCCTCATCGCACTTGCCGCGGCCGGCGCCGCCTGGGTCGCCGATCAGACCGGCGACGTCGTCCTGACTTGGGGCAATCTGCGCGCCAAGACGACAGTGCCGGTGTTCGCGTTCGGACTCGGCCTCGTTGCGGTGATAGCGGTATTCGCCTGGAGCATTTTGAGCGCGATCTGGCGTACGCCCGCCCGGATGCGCCGCCGTCGTCACGAGAAGCGCCACGCGCGCGGCCGTCACGCCATCACCCATGGCCTGCTGGCGATCGGCCACGGCGACACCGCGCTCGCGCGCCGCCACGCGGATGCGGCGCGGCGGCATGCGCCGGACGATCCGCTGGCGCTGCTGCTCCATGCGCAGTCGGCGCAACTCGACGGCAATCGCGACGAGGCGCAGCGCGCGTTCCGCGCCATGGCCGAACGACCCGACACGCGGCTCCTCGGCCTTCGCGGTCTCTTCATCGAGGCGCAGCGCGCCGATGACGCCGTCTCTGCGGTGGCAATCGCAGAAGAGGCGATCAAGCTGTCGCCGTCCTCGACCTGGGCTTCGCAGGCGGTGCTCGGTTTCCGCTGCGCGCGCAGCGACTGGAGCGGTGCACTCGCGATCCTCGATTCAAATCTCTCGGCGGGCCTGATCGACAAGAGGACCTGGCGCCGGCAGCGCGGCGTGCTGCTCACGGCGCGCGCGCTCGAGCTCGAGACCATGGACCGCGACGTCGCGCGCGAGAGCGTGATGGAAGCGGTGAAGCTCGCGCCGACGCTGGTGCCGGCTGCGGCCCTCGCCGCGAAATTCGAAAGCGAGGCGCATCAGGTGCGACGGGCCATGAAGCTGGTGGAAGCCGCCTGGCTCTCCCATCCGCATCCCGATCTCGCCGACGCCTATGCGCATGTGAAGCTCGGCGATTCCGCGCGGCAGCGCTTGCAGCGGATCGAGACGCTGGCGGCCAAGACGCCCGGTCATGTCGAAGGCCAGCTCGCGCTCGCGCGCGCCGCGATCGACGCCAGCGAATTCGCCCGCGCCCGCCAGGCGCTGGCGCCGCTGATCAACGATCCGACCCAGCGGGTTGCGCTCCTGATGGCGGAGATCGAGCGCGCCGAGCATGGCGACAGCGGCCGCGCGCGGGCCTGGACATTGCGCGCGGTGCGCGCCCGTCACGACCCGGCCTGGACGGCCGACGGCTATGTCAGCAGCCGCTGGCGTCCGGTTTCGCCGGTCACCGGCCGGCTCGACGCCTTCCAATGGCAGACGCCGGTGGCAAGCCTGCCCTCGGACAAGGGCACGACGATCGAGGCCTCCCCGTTCGAGGAGGCCATGCTGGCTGCCCCGCCGCCGAAGCATATCACCGTGAGCAGCGAGGCGCTGGAACCGGTCCAGCCAGCGCCTGTGCCGGCCGCGCAGGACAATCTGCCGCCCGAGCCCAAACCTTCGGAAACCAAGACTCCTTCGGAGGTCAAGCTTTCGGAGGTAAAGGTGCCGGAAACCAAGGCCGAAGCGAACACAGTCGACGTGAAGGCGCCCGAAACGCCCGAGCCGGCTACCGCCGCCACTGAGCCGGCCAGACCGGCGCCGGAACCCGCCGAATCAGCCCCCATAGCGGCAACGCCGGTGTTCCGCGCCCGGGCCGACCTCGGCAAACCGGCGTCTTCGCCGATTCCTGCCGTCATCCCGATCATCCGCGCGCCAGACGACCCCGGAATCGATGACGAGGGGACGAGCGATGAATTTACGGAACAAATCGGCACGCCAAAGGCCCAGGCCGGCGGCTGGCGGGGGTTCTGGTCCCGCTGGGGCCGCTGATCGGCAAGTTCGGCCCGGCTTGTCCTTGCCAATTCGGGCCACGCCCGATATCAGGGGCGCGCGCATTTGGGGCCGCACATCGTGCCGGCCGCCAAGGGTCCGCCGCAATAGCTCAGTCGGTAGAGCACGTCATTCGTAATGACGGGGTCGGGGGTTCGAATCCCTCTTGCGGCACCATTGCCTCAATTGTCCGACCCGGAGCGACACCGTTATCGCCTTGAGTGCTGGCTGCCTGCTCCGAGGCCGCTTGCGTGAGACGCATCACATAACTGCGCACCGGCCTTTCCTACTGTCTCCGCATGCTCAAACACGGGAGACACTCACATGCGCAAGATCATGCTGATTGCTGCCATGATTCTGGCCTCCGCGTCCGCGCAGGCCGCCGGTTCGCGCGGGCTTACGCTCGCTTCCGCCGATGATCCGGCTGCGCAGCAGACCACGACCACCGCCGCGCCGGCGGCCTCCAAGCGCCCAGAGGCTCCGAAATATGTCGACCGGCCCGCGGCCGTGTCCACGACACCGGCGACGACGGCCACCACCAGTTCAACGACCGCAGCGAAGGCTGAGAAGCCGAAGCGCAAGGCTTACTGGACCGAAGGCCGCATCATCGGCGAGCTGCATCGCCACGGAATCTATTGGTAGCCCGAAAACGATGATGGCCGGGAAAGCCCGGCCATCATGAACTGTCGAAGCGTACTGGCTTGTCGCGCTACTGCGAAACCGTCTGCACCACGCTCGAGATCGGACGCGCGCTCGAGGTCGGCACCTTCAGTTCCTTGAGCAGCGCCTCGTCATATTCCGGCAGTGTCTCGAAGGTCGTCTTGGCCTTGATCTGCACGACCTTGTAGCCGCCGGCCTTCAGGCGTGCGAGCAGCGTCGGCAGGGCTTCGGCCGTGTGCTTCTGGAAGTCGTGCATCAGGATGATGCCCTTGCCGAGCTTGTCGAGCTTGGTCATCACGTTGCTGACGATCTTGTCCGGGGTGCTTTCCTTCCGGAAGTCGAAGGAGTCGAGGTCGGTCGAGAACATTGCGACGTTGCGGGTGCCGAAATAGCTCACGATCGCCGGATTGTGCTGAAGCTGCGGGAAGCGGAAGAACGGCGCGGGGTTGGTGCCGAGCGCGAACTTCACCGCGCTAAAACCCTTCTCCACTTCGTCCTTGGCCTGTTGCTCCGTCATCTTCTTGCCGTTCAGGTTGACGTGCGACCAGGTGTGCGAGCCGACCGTGTGGCCCTGGGCCAGCACCTGGCGCAGGATCTCGGGATGATAGGTCGCGTGCTTTCCGACCGCGAAGAACAGGCCCTTGGTGCATTCGTCGGCGAGCGCCTTCAGCACCGCGGGCGTGTTGTTCGGCCACGGTCCGTCGTCGAAGGTCAGCACGACCTCCTTGTCAGTGAGGAAGTCGAACTGCTTGAAATGCTCGAAGCCAAAACCCGGTCCGCCGGTGGTGTCGATCTCAACCACGCGTGCGACGCCAAGCGCGTTCGGATTGGCGCAGGTCGATTTCTGCTGAACCGGCATCGCCGGCACCGGCGCAGGCGGCGCGCTCGACGCCGCAGCCGGCTTGCCGGAGAGCGCCGCAGTGGTCTCGACGTCGTCCTTGGCGGCAAGCCTCGCCGTCGCGGGCAGAGGCTCGGGCGGGCGGGCGGCCATTGTCTGGGGAGCGGCCTGTTCGGCACGCGAGGAATAGAAGAACCAACCTCCGGCGATCACGACCGCCGCAATCACACTGGCCACCATCAGGCCCAACGCATTACGCATCGCTACTCTTTCCAAATACGCAACCAAACAAGCGGTTTTTCCCCGCGCCGAGCCATTAATGCGAAGAAACAGTTAACGGGACACCAACGCGACGGCGGTTGCGGTGGAATTTCAGCAGGGTGCGCCAAAGTGACCGACCTTACGGTCGGCAGGCCGGTCGTGACCGTCATCACAGTGGAAACGGTTTTGCCAGAGCATCGTAGCCCCCGTTAACAACGCGCCCGCCCTGACGGCGGCGCCAACGGGAGCCTCAAATGACCATGTCGTTCTCGTCCAAGATCCGCGACGCCAGCCTGGCGCTGGTTTTTGCCGTTTTCGTCTCGATCCCGTCTTCGACGCCAAGCTTTGCCTACACTGCCGAGGCGCAGCAGATGTGCACCGGCGACGCCTTCCGCCTCTGCTCCTCGGAAATTCCCAACATCCCCGCGATCACCGCCTGCATGATCAGGCATCGCGCCGACCTCAGCCCCGGCTGCCGCGCGGTGATGGACAAGGACCTCGCCAAGGCGTCATCGCGCAAGGTCGCCGACGCGAAGGAGAGCGCGCAGTAGGACAAGCGCTGCCCGCGTGCTGATGATGCCATCATCGCGCGCTCGAACTCCCCGCGCGAAGTGCCCTGGTGCCAGGCCGAGGGCCACTCGCTTCTCGCCGGCGCGGCTCACCAACAAAGCCGTTGCAGCGCGGGAACCATCGCTCTAGCGTCGCCCGCCCATCGTTTCGGGTATGAGCATTACGAGATGAGCAGATTCCTTTTCATTCTTTCATTGGCCCTGATCGCATCGCGTGCGTCGGCGCAGCAGCAGCCGGGACACGACGCCTGCGCCCGCGACGTCTCGCGCTTCTGCCGTTCCGTGATGAACAATGGCGATTCGGCCGTGCTCGCCTGCCTGAAGCAGAACCGCGCCCGCCTCAGCAAGGCCTGCGACAAGGTCCTGACCGAGCACGGGCAGTAATCTCTCAAGCGTCATACGGGGGCGCGCGAAGCGCGAACCTGGAAATCCATCGAGCTGCATCTGCCTGGAGGAATGGATTCCGGGCTCTGACGGCGCGCCCCCAGAATGACAATAACTACGTACTGCTCCCTGCCGCGGTCGCGACGACCGGCAGCACCTCGCCGCTGCTGCGGTCCGGCGTCTCTTCCTTCCAGCGTACCGAGCCGAATGGACGCTCGAGCATGCGGCGGATCCGCACCGGCTCGGGGCCGATGTGGAAATCGATCGCCTGCTGATGCAGCGCTCGCTCGGACTGCGTCGATCGGTTGCGCTGGCGCAAATAGTCGAGCCAGGTCGGACAGTGATAGCGCTCGGTCCACAACTCGGGATCGGCGATGTCGCGCGCGATTGACCAGCCATAGGCGCCGTTGCGTTGCCTGGAGAGCTGCACGTCCTGCATCACATTGTGAAAGGCGCGCGCGTTCTCCTGCGCGACGCGATATTCGATCTCGACCACCAGGGGACCGCTGCGGCCGGTCAGCGACAGCCTCACCTCCGGATCGGCGAGCACCTCGGCGTCCTCATTGCGCGCGCCGACGCGCGGCATTGCCAGCCAAAGGCCGAGCACCGGCGAGATCAGCATCAGGCCGGCGGCCACGAGCAGTGCCATCTCGACGCCGGCATAATCGGTGAGATGGCCCCAGCCCCAGGCGCCGATCGCGATGCCGCCGGAAATCGAGGCCTGGAATGCCGCGAGCGAGCGGCCCGCGACCCAGCGCGGCGCCGAAAGCTGCACGCCGATATTGAACAGCGCCACCGCCGCCATCCATACCGCGCCTGCCAGCACCAGGGCAGCGGCCGTCAGCACCGGCTCGCTGCTGAGCGCGATGGCGGCCATCGCAAACGCCATCGAGATCGTGCAGGCGCGGATCGCCGATTCGCCGCTCATGCGCTTGCGCAGCTCGTGGATGTTGAGCGCGCCGATCACCGCGCCCATGCCGAAAGCGCCCAGCATGATGCCGTAGGTCTGTGCGCCGCCATGCAACAGGTCGCGCGCGACCAACGGCATCAGCGCCATGATGGCGCCGCCGATCAGGCCCATCAGCAGCGTCCGCGTCAGTACGATCTTGATCGGCGGCGAATTGGTGATGTAGCGCACGCCGGAGACCATGGCCCGGTTGAGCTTTTCCCGCGGCAGGCGCGACGGTTCGGTGCTGCGCCGCCAGAGCAGCAGCACGACCAGCAGCGGCAGATAGAGGATCGCGTTGCAGGCAAAGGCCGCCACCGCACCGGCCGCAGCGACGATCACGCCGCCGATCGCGGGGCCAAAGCTGCGTGCGATGTTGTAGCTGATGCCGTTCAACGCAACCGCCGATGGCAGCGAGTCCGGCGGCACCTGTTCGCTGACCGAGGACTGCCAGGCCGGGCCGAACAGCGCGTTGCCGCTGCCGACGATGAAGCAGAAGGCGAGCAGCGTTTCGGGAGTGATGAGCTTGAGCCCGGCCAGGATCGTGAGCGCCGACGCGCCGATCAGCGCGATCGAAAGCGAGATCAGGGTGACGATGCGGCGATCATACATGTCGGCGATGGCGCCGGCCGGCATCGAGATCAGCATGATCGGCAGCATCAGCGCGGTCTGCACCAGTGCGACCTTGTCGGCGGAGGCGGCCATCTGCGTCATCGCCCAGGCCGCGCCCACGCCCTGGATCAGCAGCCCGAGATTGGAGAGCAGGCTGGCAAGCCAGATGCGCCGGAATACGGTATACCGCAGGGGCGCGGTAATGCCGTCATTGGCAAATTTCTGGCGTTTGGGCTGCTCGGTCATATCCCCTTCCAAATGGCTTGCGAGAAATGGTTCGGCGATTCCTGCTGGCCCAGTGATGCCCGCGAAAGTCCTTCGCTGTCCAGTGGTTAGACGGTTATAAGCGGCGCAACCAACTGGTTTGCCGGGGAGGAACGACATGAAACTATCGCGACGGACGGTCTTGCAGGGCGCCAGCGCGCTGCCTTTCGCGGTTGCGAGCTTGCGGACGTCGGCGCTGGCCCAAAGCACGCCCCAAGCGTCGCCCGCCGAGGTGCCGCCGATCCTGTTCGTCCACGGCGATAGCGACTACGACGCGCTCTGGATGACGACATTATGGCGGATGCAGTCGAACGGCATCGCGCGCGAGCGCATGTTAGCGATCAATTTCACCAACCCCAAGGCGCGCGACGACGACAGGGTCGAACAGCCCAACCGCTCCTCGACCGAGGATCAGCGCCGTGAGCTCGCCGCCGCGATCGCTGAATTGAAGCGCCGTACCGGCGCTCCGCGCGTCGCGCTGGTCGGCAGCTCGCGCGGCGGCTACGCCATCCGCAACGTGATCAAGAATGGCGGCGCCGGCGACGTCAGCCATGCCGTGCTGTGCGGCACGCCCAATCACGGCGTGTTCGCGATCGACGACCTGCTCGGCAGCGAGTTCAATGGCCGCGGCGCCTTCCTGCGCGGCCTGAACGCGGGCGAGAGCGAGGTCACACCGGGCACCGCCTTTCTCACCCTGCGCAGCGACGGCATGGACAAATATGCGCAAGCGGATGGCCGCTTCATCGGCATGCCCGGTGTGCCTACCAATGTCACGGCCGAAGGCCCGGAGCTGAAAGGCGCCACCAATCTCGTGCTCGGCACGCTCGATCACCGCGAGGTGGCGTTCCATCCACGCGCGTTTCGCGAGATCTACAAGTTCATCGCGGGCCGCGAGCCCGACCGCATCGCGATCACGCCCGAGAGCAGCGTCAAGTTGAGCGGGCTGGTGACGGGAACGCCCGGTGGCGTGCCGACCAATCGTCCCGTGGAGGGCGCTTTGCTCGAGGTGTTTCGCCTCGATCCCGTGAGCGGCGAGCGCCAGGGCGCCGCGCTGTACGGCGCGAAGACCACCGCCGACGGCCGCTGGGGGCCGGTGCAGGCCGATCCGGCCTGGCCGCTCGAATTCGTCCTGACCTCGCCGGACGCCCCCACGACGCATATCTACCGTTCGCCGTTCCTGCGCTCGTCGGATGTCGTGCATTTGCGCGCGGCGCGTCCGCTCGGGCCGCCCGACGCCGGTGCGGGCGCAGTCCTGATCATGTCGCGACCGCGCGGCTATTTTGGCCTGCCGCGGGATATCGTGCTGTTCGACGGCAAGGAGCCGGCCGACGTCAAGCCGGGCGTGCCCACGGATTCGGCAGCAACCCTGCGCCTTTCGGCTGCGGAGGCGGGGCGTAACGTTGTGGTTCAATTCAACGAAGAACGGATCGTGGCCAGGACCTGGCCGGCTGCCGAGAACAGGATTGCGATTGCGGAGCTGACTTCCTAGCTCTGTGGGTGCGGTGGAATGCGGGGAGAGAGCCCATGAATGTCACCCAGGTACGCCGGCCCATCATTCCGCCGACCCCGCCGCGCGCGCCGGAGGGGATGTCGTTCCTCCGCCGCGTTGCGGTGATCCGCAAGAACATGATCGCGACCTGGGGGCAGCGTGCCTATGAGGAGGACGTCATCCAGGGGCGCTTCTTCCTTCACAACAGCTTCATCCTCAACCAGCCGGACGCGATCCGGCACATCCTGCTCACCAATTACGAGAACTACACGCGCACGCCGGCCGGCATCCGGATGCTGCGTCCGGTGCTCGGCCAGGGTCTTTTGATCGCGGAAGGGCAGCCTTGGCGGCACCAGCGTCGAACACTGGCGCCTGCGTTCACGCCACACGCTACCACCAACCTCGTCCCGCACATGACCGCGGTGCTCGACGAGACCATCGCGAAGCTCAAGACGAAGTCCGGTGAGGTCGTCGACATCAGAGAAATCATGCAGCGGATGACGCTCGAGATCGCTGGCCGGACCATGTTCTCTTTCGGCATGGACAAGCATGGCGCGACCTTGCGCAACTTCGTCATGGAGTATGGCCAGCGCCTGGGCCGGCCGTATTTCCTCGACATGCTGCTGCCGGTGTCGTGGCCGAGCCCGATGGATTTTGCGCGCGCCCGCTTCCGCAAGCGCTGGACCGCGTTCGTCGCGATGCTGATTGCCGAGCGGCGTGCCGCCGGCAAGAAGGAGGGGGCGCCGCCGCGCGATCTCTTCGACCTCATGGACGAAGCGCGCGATCCCGAGACCGGCAAGGCCTTTTCGGACGAGCAGCTCGTCGACGAGGTCGCCACCATGATCCTGGCCGGTCACGAGACGACCGCGACGGCGCTGTCCTGGGCGCTCTATCTCCTGGCGCTCGATCCCGAAACCCAGGAGGAAGTCGCCTCCGAGACGCGCGGCGAGCATCTCGACAGCATGGCCGATATCGACCGGCAGAAATTCACCCGCGCCGTGATCGAGGAGACCATGCGGCTCTATCCGCCAGCCTTCCTGATCGCACGCGCGGCGCTCGACAAGGACAACGCGGCGGGTGTCGAGATCGAAAAGGGCGATATCATCATGATCGCGCCGTGGCTTCTGCACCGTCATGAAAAGCTCTGGGAGCAGCCCAATGCCTTCATCCCCAAGCGGTTCATGGCGGCGACCCCGCCCGACCGCTTCGCCTATCTGCCGTTCGGCGCCGGCCCACGCGTCTGCATCGGCGCGCCATTTGCGCAAGCCGAGTCGGTGCTGGCCCTGGCCCGGCTGATCGGAGAATTCCGTGTCGAGCTGGTCGATACCGCACCCGTCATTCCCCTCGGCATCGTCACGACGCAACCGGACCATTCTCCCATGTTCCGCATCACGCCACGGTGACAGGCGGCTGTCTGGCCAATGGCGTGATCCACCCTAGATAGAGTCTCGCCATGAGCGACATTCAAGCCCAGTTTTCCGTCTTGAAGCAGACCGCTGATCCCGGCGCGGTCGAAGCAATCCAGCGCCTTATCGAGCAGGGCGAAGATCACGAGCTCAACCGGATCAACGTCATCGACTTCTCCAAGCAGTACGGCCTCAATGAGGAGCGGGCAATCTCCGCATTCCTGCATTCGGCGCGGCTCGGGCTGTTCGATCTCGGTTGGAACGTGCTGTGCCCGGGTTGCGGCGGCGTGCTGGGTGCGCATTCGACGCTGAAGTCGCTCAAGTCCGACGATTACAACTGCGCGCTTTGCGCCTGCGGCTACAAGGCGTCCGTCGACGAGGCGGTCGAGGTTTCCTTCACGGTCAGCCCGCGCGTGCGGCGCATCGCGGCACACGATCCTGACTCGCTGCCGGTATGGGACTATTTCAAGCAGATGTTCTGGAGCTCGGGCGTCGACTTCAACAAGGAGCAGTTCGCGACCCTCGCCAATGAGGTCACGCTCGATACGCTCGAGCTTCCGCCCGGCGAAAAGGCGACGATGTCGCTCCAGCTCCCGAACGATTTCGTCATCGTGTTCGAGCCCGTGACGCACGCCGCGCATTTCATCGATGTTCAGGGCGAGCCGACCAAGGAGCGTCAGCAGCTCGCGATCATGTACAACAAGGTCCAGGCCCCGACGGGGACCACGACCTTTCGTCCCGGACCCTTGCGGCTCTCACTGGACAATCAGACTGGCATGCGCGTGCTGCCGACGGTGTTCATTGCCGCCGAGGCGCTGCATCAGCTGATCGGCAAGCGCAAGCCGTTCCTCACCGCCAAGCGGATGCTGTCCAACCAGACCTTCCGCGACGTCTTCAAGGCCGACAATCTCAACATCGACCAGCGGCTACAGATCACCTCGCTGACCTTCCTGTTTACCGATCTGAAGGGCTCGACGGCGCTCTATGAGCGCGTCGGCGATCTCGCCGCCTTCGACCTCGTACGCGCGCATTTCCATGCGCTGCTCGAGATCATCGCCTCCGAGAAGGGCGCGGTGGTGAAGACGATCGGCGACGCCGTGATGGCGACGTTCGTCAAGCCGGAGCACGCTCTTGTCGCCGGCTTGCGCATGCGTGCCGCAATGGAGGAATTGAACAAGAAACGCAGCTCCGAAGATCTCGTTCTCAAGATCGGCATTCATGAGGGGCCTTGTCTGGCGGTCATGCTCAATGAGCGACAGGACTATTTCGGCCGGACCGTCAACATCGCTGCGCGCGTGCAGAGCGTGTCGATGGCTCAGGAAATCCACATCACCGGTCCCGTGCTGGACGCGCCGGCGGTCGCCAGGATCCTGGAGCAGTGGTCGATCAAGCCGATCCAGAAACAGGCCGCGCTCCGCGGCATCGCCGACAAGATGGTGGTATACGAACTGCCGTGAGTTCCTTGGAGTCATTCCGGGGCGAAGCGTCAGCATCGAACTATGGTGCGCAGTTGCGCACCTGAGAATCTCGAGATTCCGGGTTCGCGCTTTAGGCGTCCCGGAATGACATAAAGTGGATTGCCGAAACGTAATGCAGCGCGGGGCATAAGCGCGCATTGCGCGGTGCGAATTTCCCGCTCATATAAAGGGGGCAAGCTGCCTTTGCAGCGCCACCATTGCGGCAGGATTTCATGCTCGACGGACTGCGCCAATTCATTGCCGACATCGTCGCCCCCCAGGCGCAGGACCGCGCCTTCGGCGACAGCGATTATCGCCTGGCGGCGACCGCGCTGCTGATCCATGTGATCTCGCTCGATGGCGAGCCGACGGACGCCGAGCGGCGCAAGCTGCACAGCCTGATCGAAAGTCATTTCTCGCTGGATCGCGGCACCGCGGACCGCCTGATCGCCTCCGCAACCCAGGTCGAGGGCGAGGCGGTCGATCTCTATCACTTCACCAGCGTCATCATGCGCTCGCTCAATGACGAGGGCCGCAAGCGCATCGTCGAGATGATGTGGGAGCTCGTCTATGCCGACGGCCAGGTGACGGAGTTCGAGGACAACGTCGTCTGGCGTGCCTCCGATCTGCTCGGCGTGTCACAGCGCGACCGGATCGACCTCAAGCATCTCATCGCCAGCCGCCGTGCCGGTCAGGTCAAGGACGGTGTCGCCAGGATTTGATCGCATCGGCGGGACGCGGTCAGTCGCGACCACATGACGAAACTTTAATGTATCGGCCGAATCGCGACTTGGCCAAATCCCCCTGCAAATCAGCGGTTTTTCTGCATCCTCCATCCTGGTGCACATCAGCGAGGCTGACGTGCGACTTGCATCCCGCACGCGGCCTATGCTCTCGTCCTGGGGTTGTCGCCCTAATTTCGCTTGCATTGAAGAGACGTCGATCGTGACTGAGCGTGTGACGCTGATTACCGGTGCCTCGGCGGGCATAGGCACGGAGCTGGCGCGCGTGTTTGCCGCGAACGGTCACCGTCTCGCATTGACGGCGCGCCGCGCCGACCGGCTCGATGCCTTGGCCAGCGAGATCGCGGCCAACGGCGGCAAGACGCCGATCGTGCTCGCCTGCGATCTGGAAGAGCCCGGTGCGGGCGAGAAGATCGCGGCGGCGCTGGCCGCTGCAGGCGTCGAGCTCGACCATCTCGTCAACAATGCCGGCTTCGGGGTATTCGGTGACGCGATCGACTGCGATCGCACCGAGCAGCTCGGCATCATCGACGTCAACGTCCGCGCGCTGACCGATCTGTCGCTGCGTTTCGCGGATCAGCTCGTCAAGTACAAGGGCGGCATTCTCAACGTCGGCTCGGTTGCGGGCTTCCTGCCCGGCCCCGGCATGGCCGTCTATTACGCCTCCAAGGCCTACGTCATCTCCTTCACCGAGGCGCTGCGCGGCGAACTCGGGCCGCGCGGCGTTCGCGTCACTGTACTTTGCCCGGGTCCTGTGGCGACCGAATTTCAGGCCCGCGCGGGCTTTGCCCCGGGATTCGATTCCGCCGTTCTCGACGTCTCGGCCGCTGACGTTGCGCGCGCCGCCTATCGGGGGCTGATGGCCAATAAACGGGCGGTGCTGCCTGGTCTTGGGATCAAGATCGTGCCTTTTCTGCTGCGCTTCTTCCCACGCGGCTTCATTTTGGCCGCCGTCGGCCGGTTCCAAAGGCGCAGGCGCTAAAGCATGATCCGGACAGGAAGGGCCGCGTTGGCGCGAAGTGCGCAGCGGCTTTTTCTCGCGACAAACGCGGACCGTTTTTGCGCGGAAATCATGCTCGAACAACAACCTGATGCGCGATGCGATCTTTTGCGCTTTAACCGTGCAACGAAAGCCGATTTTGGCCCGGTGCTTGCTTGATCTCCTTTCAGTTCAGTGTGTGCGTAAACTCACACGAAATTAACGATCGCTTAGTTATGCTGGCGGTCTGAACCGTAGCTTTCGAAAAGGCAATGTCGTTCCGGACGGACAGGCTTGGTGGCGCGGAGGTGGTCCCCTTCAGGAGAAGGACGCCAGCGGCCGCCGACCGCCAGCCGCCGCTGCCCGTTCTGATCGTTCTGCATCAGGAATCCTCGACACCCGGCCGGGTCGGCAACGCCTTGCGCGCGCTCGGCCATCGCCTCGACATCCGCCGGCCGCGCTTTGGCGATCCCTTGCCCCGGACACTCGAGCATCACGCCGGTGCCGTGGTTTTCGGCGGGCCGATGAGCGCCAATGATTGCGACGACTACATCCGCCGCGAGATCGACTGGATCGAAATTCCGCTCCGCGAGCAGCGCCCGTTTCTCGGCATCTGCCTCGGCGCGCAGATGCTCGCAATGCAGCTCGGCGCTCGCGTCGCGCCGCACCCCGACGCGCTCACCCAGATCGGTTACTATCCGATTCATCCGACGGCGGCCGGTCACGCGCTGTGCCCGGACTGGCCGGGAAAGGTCTATCACTGGCACCGCGAAGGCTTTGAGCTGCCCACTGGCGCGGAGCTGCTCGCAGAGGGCGACGATTTTCCGGTGCAGGCGTTCTGCGCCGGCAATGCCTTCGGCTTCCAGTTTCATCCTGACGTGACCTACGCCATGATGCATCGCTGGACCACGCGCGGCTATGACGGCCTGAGTGCGCCCGGTGCGTGCGCCCGCCACCATCATTTCGCGGACCGCGCTGTCTATGATGTTGCCGAGCGCGCCTGGCTGAAGAATTTCATCGACGGCTGGCTCGCGCGCCGGCCGGTCATGGCGCAAGCCGCCGAGTAAGATCTAGGCGCTTTCGATCTGCCGTTGCTCTTGTTTGGATGCTTCGATTTACGGAGAATGCTTCGATTTACGGAGAAAGTCCGTCTTCGCTCTTTGGGCTTCGCCGGACACCACGCTTCACCCTTCAGGCTTCCGGCGTGGCCGCGCCACGCGTAGCCCGAAGGGCGAAGCGTGGTGGAGCCAGGCGGGATCGAACCGCCGACCTCGTCATTGCGAACGACGCGCTCTCCCAGCTGAGCTATGGCCCCGTCGTAGGCCGCTCTGGTGAATGCGGCCGACAACCGGGCGCCATTTAAGTCCCCGCCAAGGTCAAGTCAAGGACGGGCGTAACCCGGTTTTAGCCATCCCGGCGCCCGAACTTCCCTTGTTTGGGCGGGGGGGAACCGATATCTAGCAAAAGTCCCAAAAGTCCCAAATCCCCGACGCAAGCCAGAGTTTTCCCCGCCATGCGTGCCGTTCTCGACATCGTCATCATCGTGCTCGACCTCTACGTCTGGCTGCTGATCGCCTCCGCGATCCTGTCCTGGCTGATCGCCTTCAATGTGGTGAACACCCGCAACCAGTTCGTCTCGGCGGTCGCGGAGTTCCTGTACCGCATCACCGAACCGGTGCTGGCGCCGATTCGCAATTTCCTGCCCAATCTCGGCGGCATCGACATCTCGCCGATCATCCTGATTCTGGTCATCATGTTCATCGAGCGGGTGATCATGTACTACATCTACCCGAACGTGATTTAGGCAAAGCAGGCGGGCCTTGGCCACCCCGGAGTCCTCCAGAGAGTCGTCCCAAGAGCCTTCTCAAGCGCCGCCCTGGCGCTATTCCACCTCGGGTATCAGCATCGCGCTGCGGGTGACGCCACGCGGTGGCCGCGACGACATCGACGGCATCGAGGCGCTCTCCGACGGCCGCAGCGTGCTCAAGGTGCGGGTGCGCGCGATCGCCGATGGCGGCGGGGCCAACCGTGCGGTCTTGCAATTGATTGCGAAATCGCTCGGGGTCCCGAAGACGAGCGTACGGCTGCTCTCGGGCGCCACCTCGCGGCTGAAGCAGATTGCGGTCGATGGCGATCCGGTGCGCCTTGGCGAGACGCTCGGCCTGCTCGCCGCGGCCAAACCGACGGACAAGGATTAGGACATGACGGCCAAGATCATCGATGGAAAAGTTATTGCCGCGGAGCTCCGCGCCCGCGTCGCCGATGAGGTCGCTCGCGTCAAGCGCGAGCACAATCTGGTGCCGGGGCTTGCGGTCGTGCTGGTCGGCAATGATCCCGCCAGCGAAGTCTATGTCCGCTCCAAGCACACCCAGACGCAAGCGGCCGGCATGGCCTCGTTCGAGCACAAGCTGCCGGCCGATGTCTCGCAGGCGGACTTGCTTGCGATGGTCGCAAAGCTCAATCGCGATCCGGCCGTGCACGGCATCCTGGTGCAGCTGCCGCTGCCCAAGGGCGTCAACACCGAGGCGGTGATCAACGCGATCGACCCCGCCAAGGACGTCGATGGGCTGCATCCGAACAATGCCGGCCGGCTCGCCGGCGGCTTCCAGGCGCTGTCGCCCTGCACGCCGCTCGGCTGCATCATCCTGACCAAGAGCGTGCACGCGTCCCTCGAAGGCCTGAACGCCATCGTCATCGGCCGCTCCAACCTGGTCGGTCGTCCCTTGGTGCAGTTGCTGCTGAACGAGAACGCCACGGTGACGATTGCGCATTCGCGCACGCGCGATCTGCCCGGTCTCGTCAAGCGCGCCGACCTCGTCTATGCCGCCGTCGGCAAGGCGGAAATGGTGCGCGGCGATTGGCTGAAGCCGGGCGCGACCGTGATCGACGTCGGCATCAATCGGATCCCGAAAGAAGACGGCAAGGCGCGTCTCGTCGGAGACGTTGCCTATCAGGAAGCGCTTGGCGTCGCCGGTGCGATCACACCAGTGCCCGGCGGCGTCGGCCAGATGACGGTGGCGTGCCTGCTGGTGAATACGCTGCGCGCCGCCTGTGCGATCGCGGGCCTGCCGAAGCCCGCGGTTTGAACCGTCATTCCGGGGCGATGCGTAGCATCGAACCCGGAATCTCGCGCCAAACTTCCGGATTCCGGGTGCTGCGCTGCGCGCGCGCCCCGGAATGACGGTGGGATCTCCTACTTCTTGTTCTTCTTCGCGCGCTCGATGCCTTCGAGAATCAGCTTGTGCGCGTCCTCCGGGCCGCCCCAGCGCAGCACCTTCACCCATTTGCCCTTCTCGAGATCCTTGTAGTGCTCAAAGAAGTGCTGGATCTGCTGCAGCGTGATGTCGGGCAGGTCGCTATAGGCTTTGATCTTGTCGTAGCGCTGCGTGAGCTTTGACGATGGCACCGCCAAAATCTTCTCGTCGCCGCCGGCCTCGTCCTCCATGAACAGCACGCCGACCGGGCGCACGCTCATGACGGCGCCGGGGATGATGGCGCGGGTGTTGACGATCAAGACGTCGCAGGGGTCGCCGTCATCCGACAGCGTGTGCGGGATGAAGCCGTAATTGCCGGGGTAGCGCATCGGCGTATAGAGGAAGCGGTCGACCACCAATGTGCCGGCTTCCTTGTCCATCTCGTACTTGATCGGCTCGCCGCCAACCGGCACTTCGATGATGACGTTGACTTCGTTTGGCGCTTTGGTCCCGATCGAGACCGCATCGATACGCATAAAAGACTCCGTGTTTGCCGAAAGGGATCTCGCCCGGCCGCGATTTCGCGCTGTCATACGCGGGCTTGGCCCGCCGATCCATCGACTTTTCGCGAAATTGTGAACCCCGGTTCTACCGGCGCAAATGGGCAAACGGTATCAGCGGAAGGAAGTACGGCCGACCAAACGGTGGCAGATCAATTGGTCCAGGCGAAAGCGACCTTATCAAGCGATTTCGGCCCGAACCGCTCCGAGGAGCGCGCCACCATGCGGCCGCCCAGCGCCCGGTAAAACTCCGTCGCCGGATCATTGTCGGACAGCGCCCAGACCACCATGCTCTTCAAATTGCTCTGCATCAGGTCGCGACGGGCGGCGGCGAACAGACGCCGGCCAAAGCCCAACCCCTGGAATTCCGGACGCAGGTAAAGCTCATAGATTTCGCCGTCGAAATGCAGGCTGCGGGCGCGGTTGCGGCCGTAATTCGCATAGCCGGCGATCTTGTCACCGAACACAAGCACGCTGACGCGGCTGCCCTTGCGGATCGCGCTGTCCCACCATTGCGGGCCGCGGCGGTTGATCAGTTTTTCCAGCTCGGCGCCGGGAATGATGCCCTGATAGGCCGAGCGCCAGGCTTCGTCATGGGTAGACGCCACCGCGGCTGCGTCAGCAGCTTTGGCCGGCCGGACCTCGATCAGGGTTGTGCTCATGGACGCGATCAAACCAAGTCGCCGCGCCGGCGGCAAGAGCTATCGTTAATTATCGGTTAACCTGTGGACTTTCTGCATCAGTTTTCAAGCGATGGTGTACCGAAAGAGGACAGGGCGCCGCTTTGGACGGCACCGAGACGCCGTGCGCGGGTGCAAAACTGGTCGTGTCGCGAAGGACTGGATGGCGGCAACGCGAGAAAAGTCCGCCCAGGATGATTCGTTCCAGCTAGTCTTGCCTCACGCTGTTAGAATTCGCATCCGGCCATTCATGCAGTCCCTGAAGCTCGTCCTTGCCCTCTCCCTGCTTGCCACGTTGGCGGTTTCGCCCGCCCGTGCTCAGAGCGCATTGGGGGCGTCAGGTGACGAAGGCGAGCCGTTTCGCCGGCAAGAGTGGCGCGTGCCCACCTCCGACGCCGGAATCGCAGCGCGCGCATTGCTCTTCCGCCCGCCGGGCGACGGCCCGTTTCGCCTCGCGCTGATCGCGCATGCATCGACGCAAAATGTGCTGCGTCGTGCGCAAATGCCGCAACCGGAGTATCGCGCGCTGGCCGCGTTCCTGGTCGCGCGCGGCTTTGCCGTGCTGGTGCCGGAACGGCTCGGCCATGGCGCAACCGGCGGGGGTTATATCGAGGACCAGGGTGGCTGCGACGAGGCGGACTATGCGCGCTCGGGCCGCGCCACCGCCGAGGAAATCGCGCGCGCGCTGAAATTTTTGCAAACACAGGATTTCGTCCGCAAGGACGGCGCCGTCGTGCTCGGTCATTCCGCGGGCGGCTGGGGTGCGCTGGCGCTTGCCGATGCCGGCCCGAAGACGGTTGCCGCCATCATCGCCTTCGCGCCGGGGCGCGGTGGCCATGCCAACGATTTCCTGAACCAGATCTGCGCGCCGCATACGCTGATTGCGGTGGCAGGCGAATTCGGCAGGGCGGCGCGCGTGCCCGTTACGTGGCTGGTCGCGGCCAACGACACATATTTCGCGCCGGCATTTTCGCGGCAATTGGCCGATGCGTTTCGCAGCAGTGGTGGCACGGTCGATTTCCGCGCGCTGCCTGCCATGGGCAGCGAGGGCCACTGGATGATCGAGACCGAAGCCGGCGTCAAAGCCGCCGGCGCCGAGCTCGAGCGCGCGCTGAAATCGCCGAAGCCGGTGGTGGCCAAGAAGCCATGACGCTGTATTTCCTGGTCAAATATCTGCATGTGCTCGGCGCCATCGTCATTCTCGGCACCGGCGGCGGCATCGCGTTCTTCATGCTGATGGCGCATCGCAGCCAGGATGCCGAGTTCGTCGCGCGCACGGCATCGGTCGTGGTGATTGCGGACGCGCTGTTCACGCTATCAGCGGTCATCCTCCAGCCGATCACGGGCGGAATGCTGATGATGCTCTCGGCAACGTCGCTCACGGAGCGTTGGCTCATCGCCTCGCTCGCGCTCTATGCCGTCGCCGGCCTATTCTGGGTGCCTGTCGTGTTCATGCAGATCGAGATGCGCGATCTCGCGCGCAAGGCGGCCGAGCAGCGCGCAGGTTTGCCGCCGCGCTATTTCGTGCTGTTCCGCCGCTGGTTCGTCTTCGGCTTCCCTGGCTTCGGCGCGACGATGCTGATCCTCTGGCTGATGATCGCCAAGCCGTTTTGAGTGACGCGATGAGCGACGTGGTGCGCAACGTTCTCCTGTTGGCAGCCTCCGGCCTGATCGGCCGCTTCGTCACCAACGATCTCCGCGCCCGCGCCTTTCGCGTCGTCGGCGTGGCTCGATGGCTGCTGAAGAAAACGCGTCAAGACAGAGAATCGAATGAATAAATGGCCCGACGACGATGTGATCCTGTTCGACGGCGTCTGCATCTTCTGCTCGCGCTGGGTCCGCTTCGTCGCGGCGCGCGACACGGCAAGGCGCTTCCGCTTCACGCCGATCCCGCTTCGGAACAGCGTCTATAATCTCGTCGCGCGCAACCGTTACCGCATTTTTGGCAAGTATGATGCGTGCTTCGTGCCTGACGCCGATTTGCGGGCGCGGGTGATTGAGTAGCACTCGTCATTGCGAGGAGCGAAGCGACGAAGCAATCCAGAATTTATCCACGGGAAGCTTCTGGATTGCTTCACTTCGCTCGCAATGACGGAGTTGGTTGCTACGGCTCGCCATTTCCGCCAGCACTTCCCTCGCAGCGCGTTCCCCGCTGTCCCTCGCCCCATGCGCGGTCGTGAAGAAATTCGGCGACGTTGCTTCTCCCGCGAAGAACAGCCGGCCGTCGACCGGCGCGGCCAGCACGGCGCGGTCGCCGGCGTGGCCCGGCAGCGCGTGCGAGTAGGCGCCACGGGCGAAGGGGTCCTTCGCCCAACGGGATTCGTATAGCGGCTTCAGCTTGCGTCTGATGTCGTTGCCGAGGAAGCCGGCGATCTCGTTGATGCTCTCTGCGGCGAAAGCGCCGTCGCCGGCATCTTCGAGTTCGCGCGCAAAGCTGCCGCCGAAGAAGCCTTCGATGCAGGGCTGGCCGAAGGGGCGGATGTGATAGGTGCCCATCGCGGTGCGCATGGTGGCGCCGCGCAAGTTTGCTTCCGTCGGGAAGGCTTCGGCATTGTCGAGCGCGAGCGTCACCTTGTCGTCGACGCCGAGCGGCAGACCGTGCGCGGCATCGACCTTGACGGGCAACGCGGGCGAAAATCGGATCGCTTCATCCGCGATCAGGTTGGTCGGCACGGTGATGATGACCTTCGCCGAATGGAGCGTGCCTAGTGAGGTTTCGAGACGGATGCGCGCGCCCGAATGATCGATCAGCGTGACGTTGCAGTTCAGTGCCAGCGGACAGGGCGCGCCGTAGGCCGCGATCAGCGCACCATAGCCGCGGCGGATGCGCCAGTTGACGTTGCTGTCCTCATAGGCGTCCCAGTCCAGCGTCGACATCTCCTTAAGCTCGCAGCCATTGATGTAGGTTGAGATCGCGTCGATCATCGGATTCCAGCGATTGCCGGGCTCCAGGCTCTGACTCGCGGGACCGTCGTCACCTTTCTGGGCGGCTTCCCAGAGGCGCTCATAGAAGGCGTCGATCGCGCGCATGAAATCGTCGCGCTCGGCTTGCGGAAAGGCATTGCCATAGGCGCGCTCGCGCCACGGCGGCAGATCCCTGTTGATCTCGAATTCGAGTTGCCGGGCGATCGGAACGAAGCAGTTCTTGTCCGCCGAATGCAGCCAGCCGCAACCGACGTCGAAGGTCACCTCAGGCGAGGCCTGCACCGTCCAGGCGCGGCCGCCGAGCCGATCGCGCGCCTCCAGCACGATCACCGAGAGTCCGGAATCCCTCAGCGCATGCGCCGCGCCGAGACCGGCGGCGCCCGCACCGATAATCGCGACATCGACGGAGGAGGGGAGGGACATGAGGGAGCGAATAGCGAATGGCGATTGCCGAATAGCGTATCGTAAAGCGAACCGAAGGCCAAACAGCCCTATTCGCTATTCGCCATACACCATTCGCCGCGTTACGCCACCGCTTCCTTGGCCTTTTCCGCGCGCTTGCGCTCGTTCGGGTCGAGGTGCTTCTTGCGCAGGCGGATCGACTTCGGCGTCACCTCGACGAGCTCGTCGTCCTCGATATAGGCGAGCGCCTTTTCCAGCGTCATCTTGATCGGCGGGGTCAGGCGGACCGCCTCGTCCTTGGACGTCGTGCGGATGTTGGTGAGCTGCTTACCCTTGAGCACGTTGATCTCGAGATCGTTGTCGCGGGTGTGCTCGCCGACGATCATGCCGCGATAGACCTTCCAGCCCGGCTCGATCATCATCGGGCCGCGGTCTTCCAGCTTGAACATGGCGTAGGCCACCGCGTCGCCCTGGTCGTTGGAGATCAGCACGCCGTTGCGGCGGCCCTGGATCTCGCCCTTGTATGGGGCGTAGCCGTGGAACAGGCGGTTCATGATCGCGGTGCCGCGGGTGTCGGTGAGCAGTTCGCCCTGATAGCCGATCAGGCCGCGGGTCGGGGCGTAGAACACCAGGCGCAGGCGGTTGCCGCCCGAGGGTTTCATCTCGATCAGCTCGGCCTTGCGTTCGCTCATCTTCTGCACGACGACGCCGGAATGCTCCTCGTCCACGTCGATGACGACCTCCTCGATCGGCTCCATGGTGGCGCCGGTCGCCTCATCCCTCTGTAGCACGACGCGCGGACGCGACACCGAGAGCTCAAAGCCCTCGCGGCGCATGGTCTCGATCAGGATCGCGAGCTGCAATTCGCCGCGGCCCGAAACTTCCATCGAATCCTTGTCGTCGGCCTCGACCACGCGCAGCGCGACATTGCCCTCGGCTTCGCGCAAGAGACGGTCGCGGATCATGCGGCTCGTCACCTTGTCGCCTTCGGTGCCGGCGAGCGGGGAGTTGTTGACGATGAAGGACATCGACACGGTCGGCGGATCGATCGGCTGCGCCGGCAGCGGCACCTCGACGGTCGGATCGCAGAAGGTGTCGGCGACAGTGCCCTTGGTCAGGCCGGCAATGGCGACGATGTCGCCGGCTTCGGCTTCATCGAGCGGCGTGCGCTCGAGCCCGCGGAACGCCAGGATCTTGGTGATGCGGCCCTGCTCGACCAGCTTGCCGTCGGCGTTCAGCACCTTGACCTGCTGGTTAGGCTTCAGCACGCCCGAGGAGATGCGGCCGGTGATGATGCGGCCAAGATAGGGGTTGGCCTCCAGGATGGTGCCGATCATGCGGAACGGACCTTCCTCGACCTTCGGCGGCGCGACGTGGCGCAGGATCAGGTCGAACAGTGGCTCCATGCCCTTGTCCCTCGGACCTTCCGGGCTCTCGGCCATCCAGCCCTGCTTGGCTGATCCATAAAGAATCGGGAAGTCGAGCTGCTCCTCGCTCGCATCGAGCGCGGCGAACAGGTCGAACACCTCGTTAATGACTTCGGTCGGGCGCGCGTCGGGGCGGTCGACCTTGTTGATGACGACGATCGGCTTCAGCCCGACCTTGAGCGCCTTGGAGACCACGAATTTGGTCTGCGGCAGCGGGCCTTCGGCGGCGTCGACCAGCACCAGCGCGCCGTCCACCATGTTCAGGATGCGCTCGACCTCACCGCCGAAATCGGCGTGGCCGGGGGTATCGACGATGTTGACGCGGGTATCCTTCCACTGCACCGAGGCCGCCTTGGCCAGAATGGTGATGCCGCGCTCGCGCTCCAGATCGTTGGAGTCCATGGCTCGCTCGGCCACCTTCTGGTTTTCGCGGAAGGTGCCGGATTGCTGGAGGAGACGGTCGACGAGGGTCGTCTTGCCGTGGTCGACGTGGGCGATGATGGCGACGTTACGAAGGTTCATGAGTGAGCTTCTTTGCGGTCGAACAATGGGTTAGCGCGATCTCGCCGGTCAGACCGGGACCTCTTTTCGGATAACGCTTTGAAACCTGAGAAAAAGGGCGCTTTCCGCCCAAAAAGGAAGCCCGGCCTAGCGAGCCGGGCACCTCAACGCGTTTGCAGCGCAATATAGGCAAAAAACGCCAAAAAACAACGGGTTCTTTGCGGGTTGGTTGACTGAATTTTGCCCGGAAATCCCCGGGCTTACGGACGGGAGCGAGGTTGCGGACCGCCTGCCGCGCCGTCATCCGCCTCCTCGGTCGGATAGACCCCACGCAGCACCTCCTCGAAATGATCCTTCACTGCGTCATTGCACAGGCAGGCCCGTAGTTTGAGGCCATCGCGATTGCGCACTAGGATCGAGCCGCGGCGCGTCTCGATCACGCCCTGCGCCTTGAAGGACTGGATGACGCGGCTCGCATAGCTGCGCCCGACGCCGAGCAGGGTCGCGAGCTGCTCGTGAGTGAGCGGCACGCTGTCGTCGCCGTCGGTGCGCTCCATCGCGGCCAAAATCCATTTGGCGGTGCGCTGCTCGATCGAGTGGATGGCGTTGCAGGCCGTCGACTGGAAGATCTGCGCGAGCATGCAATCGGCATAGCGCGCAAAGACGTTGCGCAGCGACGGCGAGCTCCGCTTGGCCGCCTCGAGCTTGCCGACATGGATGCGCGCGAAGGGCCCGCCGAACTTCACGACGATCCGCGTATAGGCCGGCAGATAGCCCTCGCTGACGATGCCGCCGACGGCGCCCTCGCGGCCGACCAGAATGGTCTCGACGTCGCGGCCGTCTTCGTTGGGGACGAGAAAGGTCGCAAGCGACGGTCCGCAGGGGAAGTGCACGACCTGGACGTCGTCGCCGGGATTGTAGAGCAGATCGTTCGCCGATGCTGCCTCGCTCGTCAGATGCGGCGCGACCAGCGCGTAGTCGGCCGCGTTCAACCGCCGCAGCAGATTGTTGTATGGCCGGCTCGCAATCTCCGCTGCCTTGCTGCTTCGCGCATCCATCGCAACGCTCTCCGATCTCCCCTCGA
Source organism: Bradyrhizobium sp. CB82 (assembly GCF_029714405.1). NCBI lineage: Bacteria > Pseudomonadati > Pseudomonadota > Alphaproteobacteria > Hyphomicrobiales > Nitrobacteraceae > Bradyrhizobium > Bradyrhizobium sp. CB82. The sequence continues at coordinate 299,494 of NZ_CP121650.1, forward strand.
CATTAGCTGGTTCCGCTCACCGCTTGTGCGCACAAGTGGACAGACGAAGAAACAACGATGTGGTGGGTTTCGTTCCTGGAACACCGATGCGCGGGGACGGAGGCATCGGGATGCGAGGCCCCGTGCTGATTGGAAGACCATGCAGCCTTCAACCGACGAGATCATGCAGCGCGCTTCATTCGACGGCTCCGATGTCCCCGCCGACGTGCTGATCGTTGAGGACGATCCCATCATCGCGATCGATTTCGAGGATCGCCTGCTCGGCTTCGGCGTGGAGCACGTGCGCACGGTCGCATCCGTCGCGCGGGCGCTGGATGCGATCGCCAACCAAGCGCCCGACTTCGCGTTTCTCGATGTCGAGCTGGTGCGTGAGAAGAGCTTTGCGATCGCTGAGCGACTGGTTGCGCTTAAGATCCCATTCGTCTTCGTCACCGGCTATGGCGCGGAGACGCGGATTCCGCCTGAGTTCGCTGACGTGCCGCGGTTGCAAAAGCCCTGCTCGAGCGATGCGATGGAGGCCGCGCTGCGAAAGCGCGCCTCCAGCTAGCTGTGCGACCTAGGCCAGCTTCGGATCGAGTGTTGTCAACCATAGCGCGACGTCGGCGCGGTCGCGCAAGGTCACCGTCATCTGGCCGCTTGCGCCGTCGATCTTGACGTGACCGAAGAACTGCATGCCGGCCGACGGTGGCAGGTTCTGCTTGTCCAGCCCTGGCGCCTTGACGAAACGCACCTCCGGTCCAAACGTGTTGTCCATCTCGCCCGGTCCGAACGTTCCGGCATGCAGCGGACCCGAGACGAATTCCCAGAACGGCTCGAACTCCTGGAACTGCGCCTTGTTCGGATTGTAGTAGTGCGCGGCGGCGTAATGCACGTCGGCGGTCAGCCACACCGTGTTCCTGATCGGCGCCATCTTGATGAAGCGCAGAAGATCGGCGATCTCGAACTCTCTCCCGCGCACCGGGCCGTCGCCCTGCGCGAAGGCTTCCGACCCCTTCTTGTTCGCGGCATCGTCGTAGACGAGGATGCTGAGCGGCATGTCGGAGGCGATCACCTTCCAGGTCGCGCGCGAATTGAGCAGGCCGCGCTTCAGCCACGCCAGCTGATCCGGCCCGAGGAAATAGGACGCGGGGCCGTATTCCGTTTCCAGGTTCGGACCATTGGGGCCGCGATAGCTGCGCTCGTCCAGCACGAAGACGTCGAGGTGCGGGCCGTAGGAGATCTGGCGATAGACCCGGCCCGGCTCCACGATGCTCTCGCGCATCGGATACATCTCGTGGAAGGCGCGCGCCGCGCGCGCGGCGAGCAGGGTGATGTTGCGCTCCTTGTAAGCGGCGGGCAGGTCCTTCGACAGCGACCAGTTGTTGGTGACCTCATGGTCGTCCCACTGCACGAAGATCGGTACCTCGGCATTGAAGGCGCGGAGATTGTCGTCGGTGAAATTGTATTTGTGCGCGGCACGGAACTCGTCGAGCGTCTCGGCGACCTTGGCCTTTTCGGGGATGGTGACGTTCTTCCAGGTCTTGCCGTCGGCCAGCTTCACCTCGGAGGGGATCACGCCGTCGGCATAGATCGTATCGCCCGAGTGCAGGAAGAAGTCCGGGCGGTGCTTGCGCATCGCCGAGAAGGTGAACATGCCGCCGTCGTCGGGGTTGATGCCCCAGCCCTGGCCGGCAACGTCGCCGCCCCAGACGAAGCTGACGTCGCGGCGGTCAGCGGGCGCGGTGCGGAAGCGGCCGACCACCGGCTCGCTCTCGATCGCGATATGAGAGAGGTCGCGGAAACGGACGCGGTAGAAGATGTCCTGGCCGCCGGGCAGATTCTCGACCAGCATCTTCGCCGTGAGATCGCTCTCGGGCAGTGCCGCGATCGGCGGCAGCGCACGGGCATCCTTGAAGCTATCAGTCGTCGCCACCTCGACCAACATCTGCGAGGGACGATCGGCACGCGCCCAGACCACGCCGCCGTCGACGGTGACGTCGCCCGACTGCACGCCATGGGTGATCACAGGGCGGTCGGCTGCGCGCGACACATAGGGCATCGCGAGCGCGCCGAGCGCACCAGCGCTGGTGGAGAGGAATTGGCGGCGGGAGAATTTGATTTTCATGGGGAATCGTCTCGAGATCGGTCGGACGACTGCGGTGGCAGCCGTCACTGCGAAGCCAACGCTATATTGAGACAATGTGACGCAGCGATTACGCGCGCAAATTTTTACGCGTTGCCGGCGGCGCGGAATTGGGCGCCGGCGCGCTGCAGGTTCTGCGGGAGGCTGAGCAGCACCGCCTTGCGGTCGGCGACCGCGGTGTGGAACTGGTCGAGCGCGATGTTGAAGGCGGTGAGCGCCCCTTCCTCGATGGCCCCGTGGTCGAAGCAGCGCAGGGTGTCGCGCAGGATGTCGTCGGCTTCGCTTTGCATCTGGTCGAGCTCGTCGACGGTCTCCGAGCGCCGCGCTGCCGCGATCATGTCCAGGAGCCGTTCGCGCAGATGGCTGTTGTTGTCCCGCTCGTCCTTCTTCAGGTAGCCGGCGAACCAGGCGCCGATCGAGCCCATCGCCGAGAGCGCCATCAGGCTCCACCAGATGTAATCGCTGTATCTGTCGAGGAAGGTCTTTTCCTCGCCGTCGACGAAGGCGGCGGCGCCGGGATGCACGGGGATCACCGCATCCTTGTCGGTGTCGGGCGTCTCGATCTTCGCCGCCAGCGGGAATTCCGTCACCAGTTGCTGGCGGATCGCGAAAAGCTGCCGCGTGAAGGCGGCGACGGTGGTATCCGAGAGGCCTTTGCGCGCCACGATGTGGTGGGCGAAGCTGATCGTCTTGACCTCGTCATCGGGCCGGTCGGGCGAGCCGCCATAGGTGCCGGCGGGGATCTCGGCCGCTTCATAGACAGGATGGTTCTGCGCGATGGCGTCGGCCGAATCGATCGCGAGGAAGGTCGGCGTGCCGCCGTCCCTGGTGGAGGCGGCGATCGCATCCGCGGTGATCTTGCTGTTGACGGGGCCGGCCGCGAGATAGACGTCGGCCTTCTGGGTGCGGATCGCTTCGGCGGCTTCATTGGCCGGGAATTGCACGATCTCCACCTTGGCGGGATCGACGCCATATTGCTGGAGGATCACCTTCAGGAGATTGACGTTGGCCTGGGTGCGGCCGACCACGCCGATGCGATGGCCGGCGAGCTGCGCGATCTTGGTGATCTTGGCGCCCTTCTTCTTGCCCTTGCCGGCCGGAGACGCCCACAGCACGACCACATTCTTGCGCAGCGTGGCGACCGCCTGCGCGTTCTTCGGCACGTCGAGATCGCCGCGCACGATGGCGAGGTCGACCCTGTTCTCCGCGAGCGCTTCGGCGCTCGCGGAGGCGCCCTCGGTCTGGACCGGACGCAGCCTGACCTGGCCCTTGCTCTGGACGAAGGCTTGCGTCAGCGCTTGCACGACCTTGACGTCGTCGCTGTTGGCCGGGCCAACCGCGATTCTGAGCGTCACCGGGCGCATCGCAAAATAATAGCCGCCGACGAGCGCGCCGACGATCGCCAGCACGAACGCGAGCGACACGAGCATCGTCTTCCGGGCCGCCGATCGCGGCGACGTCGGTGTGGGTGTTTCGGCCAGGTCGAGGCCCCCGGTCATCGATCTCCCATACAGGCGCTTCAGGCTCGGTTTCATCCTGGCCTGGTCATTAGACCAGCAATTGTAGCAAATTTCTTGCCTGGAAGGGTTACATCTGCGTCATGGTTAGCGGATGGGACACCTCGGTGAACCCGGACGTCGGCACGGTGTTAGGGTAAAGTTCCCCTGAAAAAACGGAGGCGATCATGGCGCAGCGGCTGTCGGCGGAAGCACGCAATCAGGCCTTGAATGGACTATCCGGCTGGACCGAGACCCCCGGCCGTGAGGCCATCGGCAAGACGTTTGCCTTCAGGGATTTCAACGAGGCCTTCGGCTTCATGACGCGCGCGGCGCTGGTGGCCGAAAAGATGGACCATCATCCCGAGTGGAAGAACATCTACAAGACGGTCGAGGTGGTGCTGTCGACCCATGATGCCGGCGGCGTCACCGCGCTCGATATCGAGCTCGCCAAGGCGATGAACGCCATCGCGAGGTAGCTTGCGCCACGGTTGATGCCTTGTTGCTGTGCCGGCGAATCCCCATCTTGTGATCGGCATCGGCTGGGACAATCGACCGCGCCGGCCTGAACGGGGAGTTAGACAACGGGGAGGTTGACGATGGCTGCTGCCGAACACAGCGTCGGCTTTGAGCCGGCCGATCGCCTGGCGGAAGATCGCGAGACCGTGCGCCGGCGTTTCTGGCGCAAGCTCAAGCGCGTGGTCGCGCACCTGCCGTTCGCCGAGGATCTGCTCGCCGCCTATTACTGCGCCTTCGACAAGCAGACGCCGCGCCATGTGCAGGCGTCGCTGCTGGGTGCGATCGCCTATTTCATCCTGCCGTTCGATGTCGTGCCCGACATGCTGCCGATGCTCGGCTTCACCGATGATGCCGCCGTGCTCGCGACTGCAATCAAACTGGTCGCCAGCCACATCACGCCGGACCATCGCGAGGCTGCCCGCGCCGCGCTGAAGCGCGGTATGGGCGAGGCCGAGCCGGAAGCCGAAGCAGCGTAGTCAACACGCTGCGCCGTCATTGCCCGCGGAAGCCGGCAATCCATTGCGCCGCGGCTTGTTCGCGTCGTCGCGCTGCCTCTAAAATACTGGATCACCCGCTCCAGTGCGCAATTGCGCACAAGGCGGGTGAGGACAGTGAGTGGACGGATGGCGCTTTCTACTTCTTCTCCGACCTCGCCTGCGTCCGCGAGCCGTTCTGCGCTTCCCAGGCCTGGAATTGCTTGAACAGCGCCTCCTTGTCGGTGTCGGACACTTTAGCCGCCGCGGGATTCTGCTTCAGAAACGTCTCGAAGCGCTGGCGCGCCACCGGCTCGACACCGTGGCTGTCCAGCCATTGCTGCGCCACCGGCAGCCTGTTCCAGCCCGACAACGGGGCCGCGAGCGAGACCTCTTTCCATTTGGGATGGAAGGGCGGGTTCTGCAGCATCGGGAATTTCGTGAAGAACGCGTCCACGAACTGCGTGATCTTGCGATAACGCTCCGACTTCGGCCCCCAATTATACGCAGCGAGCACGGCCGGCACCGCGATCGTGTCGACCGTCTCGCCGTCCTTGATCAGGTTCGGATAGTCCTTTGCGGACAACGTCGCCGGCAGATAGTCGCTCTGGAGCGGCTTGGCGTAGTCCACGCCAGCAAGGTGGAAGCGGCCGTCATTGTTGAAGGTCGAAACCGACTTGTACGGCTTGCCGCCGACGACGATCACCGCGTCGATTTCGCCGGCCTTCAGCTTCTCCATCGCGATGCGTTGCTCGATATAGACGAAGTTGGCCTTGATCCCGAGCCGCTCGAACACCGTGAGCGCGGTGACGAAGGTGCCGCCATTGGGCAGGTCGACGCTGACCTTCTTGCCCTCGAGATCCTTCAGCGTCGCAACCGACTTCGGCGCGATGACCTGCATCTCTTCGTTGTAGAGCTTGGTCACATAGGTGAACTGCTTCTTGATGTCGCTCGCAAAACCCTTGCGCTCGAGATAGTCGAGCGTGTCGGCGCGAACGATGCCGAGATCGACGCCCTGGAGGAACAGGATGTCGGCGACGCTCTGCACCGAGCCGCGGCCGACGATCGGCAGTACGCGCAGCTTGTTGCCGTCGTCGAGCACGGAGGCCAGGTCGGCGCCGAACTGCACATAGGTGCCGCCGATGGTGCCGGTGATCAGCGTGACCGTGTTGGCGTTCAACGCCTGCTTGGTCGAGACCGATCCGAACTGGAAGATCGCCTTCAGGCTGTCCGAGACCTTGCTTGGGTCGTATTCGGTCTGCTCGGCCTGTGCCGACAGGCCATACATCGTCATTATGGCGGCAAGCGCCATTCTCAAAGCGTTACGCATGATGTTCCCTGCTGAAGTCTTAGTCTTGAAGTTGCGTGAGGCGCGCCCGAGCCTCCGCGGATCCGAGCGCGGCGGCCTTTTGGTACCAGCTGCGTGCAGCGGCGGGATCCGCGGTGATGCTGCGCGTATCCTTGGTGCCGAGCACGGCCGGGTCAAAAGTCTGTGCCAGAACGAACGCCGCTGTCGCGTCCTGCGCATTCGCCGCGCGCTCGAGCAGCAGCCGGGCGGCGGCGATATCGCCGATCGTCATCAGGCTCCTGGCGCGCGTCATCAGCCCGGCCAGTGTGTCGGCATCGAGCGTCTTGACCGGCGGAGGCGGCGTCGGCGCAGGCGGTGGCGCGACGGGTGCGACGGCGGCCTGTGCCGGCGTCTGCGCTTGCAGCGCGTTCTGGTAGGCGGTCGCGATCGCTTCGCGGCTCGGCGCTGCCGGCGCGATGACCTCCCTGGCTTCTGCACTCGCAAGTTGCATCGGATTCGACACGCGGGCCGGATCCTTCAGCGGAGACTGGGGCGCGACCGGCGCCGGAGGTTCCGCCGGCTGCTCTGCCGCGAGGCTGCTCATCCAGTCCTTGGCATTGACGGCGAACAGGCGGCTGACGTCGGAGTGAAACAGCGTGACCAGCACGGCGATCGCGGATGCGGCCAGCACGCTGGCCACGATCTGCGTTGCGAGGCCAACGCGCCGCACGCGGCGGGGCGCAAACTCCCGCGGATCCGGCGTGCCCAGCGGATCGGACAGAAACAGCGGGATCGGATCGTGCGGTGAAAGCTCGGTCCGGTCGGCCTGTGCCAGATGAAAGGGCATGACGTTCGGTTCGGTCGTGACTTGCTCGACGTCGAACGTCCGCGACGTGTTGGACAGACGGTAGGCCGTCCTCTCCATGGTATGATGCTCCCCAAATACTGAACGCGACGCGCTGGGGCATCTCGGGTGAAGTCTTCTTGTTATTGTCCAGAAGCCCCCGCTCACTGGAACCGGTAAATCGCCGTCCGATTCAGCCCAAAAGACGACCGCGATTTGGGCGAATCAGGAAAGATTTGGGTTTGATTGAGGCAGCAGCGGGGAGTGCACCGCAATTTTGATCGCGGTGGTTGAGAATATTTTTACTATCTGGAGCATGATCCGGACCGAAGGGCCGGGTTAGCGCCAAGCGTGAAGCGGTTTTCCCTCGCGACAGCCGCGGAGCGTTTGCGCGGAGATCATGCTCAAACAATAACCCGAAGCGCGATTGACGACTCATCGCAATCTCATCGCGCCTGGGTGACGCGTTATTGCGCGTGAAGGCGGGGGCGCGGTGAGTTAGCTGCGCTGTCGACCGCGCATTCTGCTGTCATGCCCCTGACCGGGGCACGACGTCGGGCGATGACGGCCAGCTTCGTGGCGAGCAGCATTTAGCAACATTCGCGCGACGTCAGGGACGCAGGATGACCTTGCCCATCGCCTGGCGGCCGGCCAGCACTTTCAGCGCATCGGCGGTCTGCGCCAGGGGGAAGGTGCGGTCGACGTGGGAGGAGATCATGCCTTCCGCTGTCCACTTCACGAGCTTCTCCAGATTGGCGCGATTCTTCGCCGGATTGAGCCGCGTCCAGGCGCCCCAGAACACGCCGCGGATGTCGCAACCCTTCAAGAGCGCGAGGTTGAGCGGCATCTTTGGGATGTCGCCAGCGGCAAAGCCGATCACCAGGAAGCGGCCTTCCCAGGCGATCGAGCGGAGCGCGGCTTCCGCGTAAGCACCGCCCACGGGATCGAAGATGATGTCGACGCCCTTGCCGTCGGTGAGCTTGCGCAGGCCTTCCTTCAGATCTTCCTTGCCGTAGTTGAGAGTCAGCTCCGCGCCGTGCGCTTTCGCGAAGGCAAGCTTCTCATCTGACGAGGCGCAGGCGATCACCTTCAGCCCCATCAGCTTGCCGAGTTCGCAGGCCGCAAGCCCCGTGCCGCCGGCTGCGCCCAGCACCGCGAGCGTTTCGCCCGGCTTCGGGCTCGCGCGATCTTCAAGCGCATGCAGCGCGGTGCCGTAGATGATGATGATGCCGGCCGCGCGGTCGTAGTCGAGATTGTCCGGGATCTTCACGATCGAAGCGGCCGGCAGCGCGATCTTCTCGCGCGCGCCGTTATGGCCGCAGGAGGCCACCACGCGATCGCCCGCTTTCAGATCGGTCACGCCGGGGCCGACGCTCTCGATCACGCCGGCGACTTCGGCGGCCGGCGAGAACGGGAACGGCGGCTTGACCTGGTACTTGCCCTGAATCATCAGGATGTCGAAGAAATTCAGCGCCGCCGCCTTGATCGCGATCACGGCTTCGCCGGGCCCTGCCACCGGATCCGGCACATCGGCCAGGACGAGATCGTCGGGTTGGCAATATTGCGAGCAGAGGATGGCTTTCATGGCGATACCTTCTTGAGTGCACTTGCTTCAGAGTACTTGCTTCAGAGCACTTGCTTGAGCGCGCTTGGCGTTTCGAAATCGGAATTATAGTTGGGCTCGTTTCTGCCGGATTTGAAGCGGCCCGACAATCCGGTTTCTTTATGGGAGCAAAACATAGGCCTATTCTCCGTCATTGCGAGCGAAGCGAAGCAATCCAGAATGCATCAGCGGACACAGCCTGGATTGCTTCGTCGCTTCAGCGCAAAATTGCTCCGCAATTTCGTCGCGAGCTCCTCGCAATGACGAGAGGACAGGATTCAAACGATGTTTGAAACAGGCCTGCTCAGGAACAAGCGCATCCTGGTTACCGGCGGTGGCTCCGGACTTGGTGCTGCGATGGCACGCCGCTTCCTCGCGCTCGGCGCCGAGCTCGTGATCTGCGGCCGCAAGCTCGATCGCCTCGAGGCTGCCGCTGCCGAGATGCGAAAGGAAACCGGCGGCAAGGTCACCATCATCGTCTGCGATATCCGCGAGGGAGCCCCGGTCGACGGCATGATGGATCAGATCTGGCGCGAGGCGCCGCTCGATATCCTCGTCAACAACGCGGCCGCGACCTTCATCGCGCAGAGCGAGCATCTCTCATTCCGTGCGGCGGACGCGATCCTGGCGCCGACGCTGCACGGCGCGATGTATTGCACGCTTGCGGCGGGCCGCCGCTGGATCGAAGGCGCGCACAAGGGTGTCGTGCTGTCCATCCTCTCCACCTCGACCATCACCGGACGCGCCTTCACCGTGCCTTCAGCGATGGCGAAATCGGCCGTCCTGGCGATGACCAGGAGCCTTGCCGTGGAATGGGGACCGAAGGGCATCCGAACCGTGGCGATTGCGCCGGGTCCGTTCCCAACCGCCGGCGCCTCCGGCCAGCTGCGCCCGGAGGGCCGCGATGAGGGCTGGACGTCGCGCAATCCGCTGGGCCGCACCGGCGAGCATGCCGAACTCGCCGATCTCGCCAGCTTTCTGGTCTCTGACCGCGCTGGCTATATCAATGGCGAAATGGTCGTGATCGACGGCGGTGCCCATTTGCGCAGCTCCGGCGCCGAGGACCTGCTCGGCTGGACCGAAGCACAATGGGCTGCGCAACGCGCCGCAAGATCCAAGGGCTAGTCGGCGGGCTAGGACTTTCTTCCCTATATCCTCGTTCCGAATCAGACCCTTACAGGTTATTTTCGGTCTGGGACAAAGTCCGGCCGGGCCATCTTCCAGTCACAATATTGAGGGAACCACTCCAGCATGTGGCGGGTGCTTTTTTTATCGTTGATGACTGGCGTGGCGGCGTGCGGGATGGCCGATCTTGCGCGCGCGCAAACCGCGCCAACCGCGCAACCGGCGCCAAAGGCAGCGGCCAAGCCGGCTGCTGCCGCCAAGACGGCCGCAAAGCCCGAGAGCAAGCAGGTGGCGCCGCCCCCGGCCATTGCGGGCGGTGCGGAGCCGACCCTGATCGGCCAGTTCGGCACCTGGGGCGCCTATTCGGCGACACCCAACGGCAAGAAAGTCTGTTTCGCGCTGGCAAAACCTTCGTCCTCGAAGACCAATCCGCCGAACCGTCCGCGCGATCCGGCCTATGCCTTCGTCTCCACCCGGCCGTCGGAGAAGGTCAGCAACGAAGTCTCGGTCATGATCGGCTACGCGCTGAAACCGGGCTCCGAATCGACCCTGGAGGTCGGGGGTGCGTCCTACGCGATGTATACGCAAGGCGACGGCCTCTGGATCAAGAACGCGGCCGAGGAGGATCGGATGGTCGAGGCCATGCGCAAATCCGCCGATCTCGTGGTCAAGGGCGTCTCGGCCAAGGGGACCGAGACCACCGACACCTTCTCGCTCAAGGGCCTAGCCCAGGCCCTCGATCGAATCGCGCAGGACTGCAAGCGCTAGCGCAGTCGCAATCCGACTTTCCGGTTGCTATATAGAGGCAGCTCCAAGCTTCATTCCCGTCATTCCGGGGCGATGCGCAGCATCGAACCCGGAATCTCGAGGTTCCGGGTCTGGTCCTTCGGACCATCCCGGAACGACCAAATAACCTTTAGGTCCATTCAATGCAGTCGCCTGCCACGCCGCACAGCGCCACCCTGGTGGAGAAGACGCCGCTCGAAGCCTATGTGCCGCCGGCGAGGCCCTCGCTCATCGGCCTGTCGCGCAACGAG